>JBBDRV010000001.1:0-2243 GCA_040905285.1 Balneolaceae bacterium
ACAAACTGTTCGGTCTCTATCAACGTTTTCACAACCATTCCGACAGTAAAGGATTGGGGCTGTATCTGGTTAAATCCCAGGTTGAAGCGCTGGGAGGAACCATAGAAGCCAAGAGTACGGTAGATAAAGGGATGACGATTTTAATTCGATTTAAAAAAGACTGATGCTACCCGGAGTTGATCTTTTTGGATTTGAATATGCCGGTTATGGAGGGATGGGCATTTCTGGATAAATTTGAAAAGTATTTTTGGGAAGAATTGCCCCAAGTAAAGTAATCATCCTCACTTCCTCTGTAGACCCTCAAGAAAAAGAAAGAGGATAAAGGTGGTTCGGAATCCATGCTCCGCGGGGTGAGATTCTTGATTGGCGTTACTCAAATTCACGACAGTTTTCTGTGGGCTGATACACCGCCGCTCCCTGCTGGTAGACCAGACGAGCACCGAGGTGGGCCGTGTACATCAGATAAAACCCTCCGCCGACCAATAGCAACGTTACCAGCCATCCTTTGAGCGGATGTTTTAACTTTTTGAATTGTTCTGAAGGTATGAAGTCAATCAAATCGATCAGGCTGGCGGCCGTAAAAAGATAGCCCAGAGTGAAGGCCGCATTTTCATGAGCCTCTAATATGGTAGGGTCGCACAGATCTCGCGTCACTATGGAATCGGCCAGTGTACCTGTATAAATAGAGATCCAGATGGTTACACTTCCCGTATAGAGAAATACCCCGCTCATCTTGTGTATGAACCGGGCGTGCTTAGAGCCGGCGAAGTGCCTTAATACACTCAGAAGCCCGGCACCCAGCAACAGTACGATGGGGAAGTGTACCGATACCGGATGCCACAGTTCTGTCCGCCAAATATCGGGTAGTTCATTCATCTATTCCAGAACTCTGACGCTGAGCGGATCCAGACGCTGCCCGACTTGCTGTACTTCCACTTCTACACGCTGTCCTTCCTCAAGTGTACTAAATGGTACGGTCTCCCCATTGCGGGTTAATTCGGTGGTCTCAGTGAAATATAGTTCAAGTCTTTTGCCATCGTTGGTCTCTACATATATTTCAGTTTCTTCAGCTTCCACATTATCTATGGTGCCGGTGTAGGTACCGGACTCTACAACATCGGTTTCTCCTCCGCTACAGGCCATAACGGAGAAAATAATCAGAGGTAAAAGTAAGGCAAGATTATATTTTTTCATAAGTATTCCGGATTGTTTGGGTTCATGTAATGGGGCAAATGTTATGAAATATGTAGGTACTATTCATTGCTAAATTCAAATATGATCTATAGAAATCCGTTTGCTCTTCTTCACTTCTTTAAAATGGGAGGGCGAAATGGCCTTGGCAATGGGCGGTTCTATGGGATTGGTCATGTTGGGCTGGATGCTCAACATGTATCGGAACTCCACATTCAATCTGGGAATTGTCGTCGTCAGCCTTCTGTTGCTCGCCGGTGCAGTCTTCCTAGACCGGAGCCAAGTCACCGTGGAGGACAATTCATTCATGAGAGCGATGATCCCTCACCACTCGATGGCCATCCTTCGATCCGAACGTGCCGAAATTGCGGACCTGCGGGTGTACGAGTTGGCGGTCCAGATCAGTGAAGCTCAGCGACGTGAAATATTTGAGATGGAGTGGCTCATCAACGACATCAGTCAGAACGATCACACCACCACACCGGCGGAGGCTGAGGCATGACCTGTTCCCGATTTTGAGATAAACGCAGAACGCCAGTGCGGGACTGACTGATACATTATTGCCTGCGTATCAACTACACTCGTAGGCGACCCTGGTCAATGGCTTGTTAAATCTCTTGCAGAGTCAGAGAGCCTTTTGCCTGTAGTTTGAGCTTTTTCGCTCGGGCGACTTGTTGAATTACTTTCCAGTACGTTTTTAGTTAAATTAAGCATATTTATTACGACTATGACTGAAGGTAAAAACAAGAAGATCCTGTCTCTGATAGATGAACAGATAGCTTCCATTCATGAAAAGATCAAAGAACTGACGGAGCTTACCAAACCTGTGCCGCCTGATAATTCTATTGGTCGTCTATCTCCTGTCACGTAGTTAGATTTTTTTGCCAGGTCGATAAAATTTTAAGAATTAAGTATACATGTTTCAGTAGTGTCCAATTAAGACAATTTTTTATTCATGTAACCTATTGTTGTACAATAAGATAAGTGCTGTTAAAATTTTTATCGACTTCAACTCGTAGCTTGCCAGTGTCTACGCGGTTCAATTTTTGATC
>JBBDRV010000002.1:0-13626 GCA_040905285.1 Balneolaceae bacterium
AAACTCGGATTCATCTCATAAAGTTCGTGCGCAATCTCTGTGGCTTTTTCACGATTTCCCGCCTCTTCATACAGCGTAGCAAGTTCCATCAGGATTGGTTCAGGATCATCGCTCTCCTCGAGCCGGGATTCAAGTAAAGCTATCCGCTCTTCCGGCGAGGAGAAAAGTTCATTCCTTGCCTCCTCTATTGCCGCTTTGAGCTCGGGTGTAGCCTGGGGCTCAATCTCATCAATCAGTGCAAGCGCTTTCTCACGTTCCTCATTTGAAACATAATGGGTAAGCAGCAGATTGGCATAGTATCCGTCACTCAGCTCAATAAACTGGCCCGGTTCCATTTCATAGGCCCTTTCATAATACTCAAATGCATTTTGAAGGCCGTCGGAAAGATTTTCGCGGTGTTCCTGGTAAAACTGCCCCTGCTCGTGGGTCCACTTGAAAAGATCAATTTCATCTTCATCAAACGTTTCCCTGACCAGGTCGAAAACACCCAGTGCCTGCTCATACAGGCTCCTTTTCTCTCCGGGATCCGACTCCTCTTCTGCAAGTCCCGCATACACATTGATCAGACGTTCAAACTGGGTCTCCAGTTCAAAGCTGTTGTGTCCCTCAATCTCTCTCGGCTTGGCCTCAAGCATCCATTCTCCAAAGGTCAGAGCCATTTCATAATCTCCGGTCCTGTAATTCTCGTAAAAAAGTGAATAGGCTTCAAGATGACTCATTCCATAGGGAGGTTCGGCATCTCCACCCTGAGCATGGGAAATGGATGAGGAACCCAGCAACAGGACTGCTATCAGAAGTAGCTTTTTCATAATTGTCTGATTATTTAAGCTATTGTAGTACTATTATAAACTATAAAGAATATCAATTTATTATTGAAATCGGCTTCGGACAAACATTCCTTCCGCCAGATTGAAGGAAATTTTCAGACCCCACATCGTTTCTTTTACCAGATTTTTGGTTTCCGTCCCCCTGAAACCAAACTGAAAGCTAAGATCTATGGATGATGGTGTGCGCCGGGACAAAATCCCGAGGCCCGTATGGAACATCAAAGTTTCGATCTGCTCATCTTCAACCATCAAATGGCCAGTGTCGTATGTCACGCCGGCACTGTATTTGAAACCGGAGAAAAATCCTCCCGACCCGTCCCGGCGATAAGGATGAAATTGTGCACCCATCCCTATTTTAGACCGGTCAGCAAGGTAATTTTCCTGATCAGAGTCTAAACTGTAACGGGTCTGTCCCCACAATTGTTCCTGGTATTCGAGAGAAAGATTAAACAGAGGGCCCGGATTATACGTAAGCCCGAGATTAAATTCTAATGGAATCTGAACTTCACAGTTCCTGTCAAAATTCTCGGGGAGAAGATCTACCGAACTAAAATCATTCTGAGTTTCCCTGAAAGCAGACACCGACCGCTCCGTCTCAATTGTCACAGGCAGCGAAACGGACGCCCCGAATGAAACTTCATCCCGGTTTCTCAGAAAATCAGAGGTTCTGCCATATAAACCGAACCGATGCCCCAGGGCCCTGCCGGATATATTTTCTGAATAAGCCAGATTACTGAATGCCTCAGAGTCGAAGGCAGTATTGATTTCACGGTTCAGGGAAGCGAAATGAACAGAGGCTGCATACCCTGCTGCCAGTGACTCTGATAATCTGTAGCCAAAACCAAGTTCCGCCTTGCTTCCACCGCCGGAGCCCTGGATTCTGTTGAAATAGTCAATCGGCTCTCCGTCAGGCGATACCGACCCTTCCACGCCAAGATCAAAGTTTGATCTCGTGGTGGGGAAAAACCCGACGGAAATCCCAAAACGGGACCGGACCACCGGCAGAACGAGCTGAAACTGATTCACAGTAAACTGATTGTATACCGTTGACTCCAGCCCATCCGTAGCATTGTATCGCTGCAGGCCAAAAACAATGGACCCCTGTGTATAGGGGCCAACCCCCCATAATGCGGGGTTGGCACTATTTGCGGTGTACGGATCATGAACGGATACCCCCGACAAACCCATTCCGACAGTACCGGCTGAAAATGAATCCGCGGGATTGCCTAACCCGATACTCGAATAGGCTGAACCTGAACGCGCTTCACTCTCCTGTCCGTATGAGGATAGGGGAAGCATCAGAAACAGTAATGAAAAAAATAAACAGCGCATTATTTGTCTACCGATTTCGCAGTAATTTTAATTTTTGGTCTCACATCCTCATCCGGGGCATCCTGATTGAAAAGCAGCGTGGAATAGATCAGTCCGTTGGCTTGAAGTGAGATGAAAAACCTGTTATCCCCTGAATTAGAGTTGTTGAAAAGGACAGAGTTGGCACGATCCGTGATGTCAAACCTGTAACTTCCGTCAGTGGAATCCAGAGAGGCAATAAAGTCCGGAGGATGGCTGAAAATACGTTCACTGACATTTTCCGAATCGATTATATGAATCCCTAGCTGGTTAACACCCGGCCGGACATGATTGGCCGGCAATGACGATTCGAGCAGGTCCTGATTCTGAAAGAGCATCAGCCTGACACTTGCCAGGTTCCGGCTTCCCAGCGTTTCCTCATTCAAATCCGGCTCCAGGCTGATCAGGTAATCGTAGCTGTTATGCACAGGAGTTAAATGGTCATCCGGGTTGTCAGGCTCACTGCGGGAATTGAGGGATCCCCAGTCAAAGACCGTTTGATACTGCACGGTACCTTCTTCATCATCTCTTTCCGCTACAAACCGTACATAATCCATGTCATTCTCGTCCTCTGTATCCGACGGGCGCATATCAGCAAAAAGAACTTTTGAATTTCCGTCCGACGGGACAATAGCCAGTCCCGGAAATTCCTGCCGGTACCGTTCCTCACGATCGTCATCCCCGCTGACCAGAAATTCATTGTATTCGCCGACCCAGCTTTCGTCAAGTTCTACCGTCACGGTATCTCTGCCTTCAACTGAAAATTCACCTATTTTTTGTGATTCATCCAGGGGGATATCATCACCGAAACGCAATTCATTTCCTCTCCATGTCCCGTTCAGCCGGTAAATGTCATAGCTCGCCGTTCCGGTCGTATCTCCATAGACCTGGGAACCGAAAACCAGCCGGAGCTGGAAAAGATCATCCCCTTCGACAGGTGCATCGACCCGTGTCGTATCAATCGAGGGTCTTAAAATGCCAATGGCTGTAAACTCCCCGAACAGGGGATCATCATAGCGGCCGATCGGCATGTAACGAAGATTTCCGGAAAACCCATTCTCCGGATACAGATCGAATGCCCCTGCCGGCAGCGTTTTCGTTTCAAGATCAGCCTCGTCCCCGACAAACCTGCTTCCCACATTTCCGGGATCCTCACAGCCTGCCAGCAGGATACAAAAAACCGCCAATGCTGCCGGGGAAAGAATTCCGGACAAATCCCTGGTTGACTTGGTGACAAATAGACCTTTGACGAGCTTGTTACAAAATGACCGGATGGCTTTATTATTCAGCGCTTCCTGCAATTTCCTGATAATATTCTGCAAATTTGGTTGATACATCTTCGGGCGAACCCTGGATTTTAGTGGGGTTAATTTTTAATTCCTTGAAAAGACTGTCAAATTCATCGGAAAGGTGATTTCCGGTAACCACATGATCGCTGTAGGCCAGGCCGACCCTGAGCATATCGGTTATCCCGTTTTCTGTCAGTTTATCGATATCCACATCATCCGGCAATCCGAGCATCTTCAAAATAGAGGAACTGTTAAACTTTCCGTGATTCTCAGCATGGTGCAGATTGTAGACGATTTTTGTCTTTTTAAAAATAGCTTCATCCTTATACTTGGTCCTTACAAGCAACGGGATCAATCCCGCGGGCCAGTCATGACAATGAATGATATCCGGTTCCCATCCCAGCTTCATAACTGTCTCCAGCACTCCTTTATTGTAGAATACCAGTCTTTGGTCGTTATCATCGTACCAGGTCTCCTTTTTGGGATCCCTGAACAGCCCCTTGCGCTTGAAATACAGATCGTTATCCAGGAAATAGACCTGAAGCTTCGCGTTGGGAATGCTGGCCACTTTGATTCGCATGCTCTCCACTTTTTCACCCACTTCAACTTCTATTCCGGACAGGCGGATCACTTCATGCAGCCGGTTCCTCCGGTCGTTGATGGTGCCGTATTTGGGAAGCAATATGCGTATTTCAAATCCCTTGTCCTGCAGAGATGCCGGCAAAAACCGAAGAAGATCTGCCGTATGGGTCATTCTTGTGAAGGGGGCAATTTCAGCTGCTGCATATAGTATTTTCATAGTCTTCTCATTCCTGTAGCATTATCCTATTCCAGCTCTTGTGAGATCCCGGTATTGCCATTTTTTGGATAAATTGTATCCAGGTCCTCGTCATCAATTGAATAAAAATCGAACAGAGTATCCCCTCTCAGCCCCAAACGCAGGGTTTCAACCGGAATAACCTCCATTGGCTGAATATTGCCAAGGTTTGCATTGCTGCCAAATTTACGGATAAACCAGACCTGCTGCTCCTTTTGAGGCGCTTCAAATATCAGTTTATCAGGAGAAATCTGGTCGGCAATTTCATCAATCAGACCTGACCTGACCTCACCATTCGGCCGGAAGACCCCCACGGTGCCGCTTTCCCGGGCTTCACAAATGACTTTCCATGCACCCGCCTCCAGTTCCCTCCGGATCATTTTCACCCATTTATAGGGAGGGATGATATCATTGGGGTTTTTACTTCCCACCTCGGAAAGTACTGTAAATTCTTCACTCAATCTTTTAATTATTTCGATTTTACGCATGTCGGACATCCAGATGGTCCCGTTGGATACTTCTGTATAGCGTATGTCGTAGCGCTTCATCAGCTTGATGTAACAGTCCAGCTGATCTCTGAGAACGTATGCCTCAAACAGGGTCCCGCCAAAATAGACAGGTATCCCGTAGCTCCTGTAGACATCAAGTTTCTTATCCAGATTCTGGGTTACATAGGATGTACCCCAGCCCAGTTTCACTATATCCACGTAATTGGACGCTGATTCGCAAAAATCTTCAGCCTGGCGGACACTGTATCCCTTGTCCAGAACCAGCGTAATTCCTTTTTTACGGGGCTTGACTGTACGTTTTGGCAGATTGTTCAGATGGAATGGCATGTTAGGTTATATTGTTAAACGAACCGGCTTAAGATAGTAAATGATACTTTCTTTAAAAAGCTGGGTTTGCCTGTCTGCCGGACAGCCTGCAGCGGCTATTCGGCAGGCAGGCGGTTAGCCAGTTCAATCAGATCCCTGATGCGGGTTCCGTCCGTTTCCCCAAGCATGTCCGGGGTGTATCTCCACTCCCAGTTGTTACCGGCTGTACCCGGAATGTTCATCCTGTGACCGGAATCGAGTGACATATAATCCTGAAGGGGAAAGACGGCCTGGTCAGCCACCGACAGCATCCCGAGCCGAATCAGTTCCCAGTTTGGCTCACGGCCGTCGGACCGGGTATAGATTCTCATATTATGCCTTTCCTTTTCAGGTGCAGAGCCGTACCAGCCGAGAGTCGTGTCATTGTCGTGGGTACCTGAATAAACCACACAATTTGTATCGTAATTGTGCGGCAAAAAAATATTTCCTGAATCCGTTTCAAAAGCAAACTGCAATAATTTCATGCCGGGAAATTGAAATCTGTCCCGTAGTTCCTCCACCGCGGGTGTGATAATGCCGAGATCTTCTGCAATGATCGGCAGATCACCAAGATTTCTCCTGATGACGGTAAAGAAATCCGCGCCCGGCCCCTGGATCCAGGTTCCGTTTTCAGCTGTCGTTTCCCCCGCAGGCACCTGCCAGTACGATTCGAAGCCGCGGAAATGATCGACACGAATCGCATCGTACAGATAAAACATTTGCCTGAATCGTTCGACCCACCACCGGTAACCGTCCATTTCGAGCTCTTTCCACCTGTACAGGGGATTGCCCCACAACTGTCCGGTTTCGCTGAAATAATCGGGAGGAACACCGGAAATCAATTCACGGTCTCCCTGTTCATTTACAGAAAAATAGCGGGGATGCGCCCAGACATCCGCACTGTTATGGTCTACAAAAACAGGAATATCCCCTATGACGCGTATTCCGCGGTCATTGGCATATTTTTTAAGCGAAATCCACTGGTCCGCAAATTCAAACTGCAGCCATATTTCCTGCCGGATTTCAGCCTCGTATTTTTCACTGATCTCTGCCAGTTTCCGCTTTTCCCGTTGTAAAAACCCGTTACCCCACTGATTCCAGGACATTCCCCCGTGTAAACCCGAAAGCACCGTGAACAAGGTGTAATCATGAAGCCAGTAGCGGTTTTCGTGGATAAAATTTCCGAGACGGTCTTCGGTACCGGAATCAAGCTCGCTGTAAAACCGCCGGCCCGCCCGTTGGAACAGTTGATCCTTCACCCGGTATGCATGTCCGTATTCGGCAGTTGCCCCGCCCCGGGTCCGCACTTCCTCCAGTTCATGGTCAGAAACAAGCCCCTTGTCACATAATATTTCGGGGCTGATCAGATAGGGGTTCCCCGCAAAAGCCGAATAGGAAGCATACGGGGAATTGCCGGAATGGACAGGGGTGAGCGGCAGTACCTGCCATATGGATTGACCCGTAGCTGCCAAAAAATCTATAAATTCCCGGGCAGAGGGACCAAGATCCCCCATCCCGTAGTCAGACGGAAAGGATGTCGGGTGAACCAGCGTACCACAGGATCGCGGAAATCTCATACCGAAACCCTATGTTTTTTTAGGCTTGAGTATTATCCCTGCAAGAGGAGGTACGGTTATTGAAATATGTGCAGGTTTCCCGTGCCAGCCGCCGGTAACTCCCTGAATCCCGGTATCCCCCGCATTGCTTCCAAGGTAATACTCCGAATCGCTGTTCAGAATAATTTTATACTGAACGGCTTCCGGCACCCCCAGTTTGTATTCATAGTGCACGGTGGGGGTGAAATTCAGAATAAAGACAAGGTAATCTTCCGGATCTGACGCTTTTCGCATAAAGGCGATGATACTGTTGTCTGCATCACTCATGTCGATCCATTCAAATCCTTCCCACCCCGAGTCTACCTCATACATGGACGGTTCCTGCCGGTATATCCTGTTCAGATCTTTAACGAGCTGACTTATCCCTTCATGCGTCTCCCAGTGCAGCAGGTGCCAGTCAATGGAGTGTTCATGCGTCCACTCACTCCACTGCCCGAATTCACCGCCCATGAACAGAAGTTTTTTGCCGGGATGAGCATACATGTATGTATACAGCAGCCTCAGGTTTGCAAATTTTTGCCAGTCATCCCCCGGCATCTTGGATAGCAGGGATTTCTTCATATGAACTACTTCATCGTGAGAAAGAGGCAGCAGGAAGTTTTCCGTAAAGGCATAGTTCAGCGTAAAGGTAAGCTGGCCCTGGTGGTATTTACGGTAGACCGGATCCTTGCTGATATATTCAAGGGTATCATTCATCCAGCCCATGTTCCACTTATAGTCAAACCCAAGACCGCCGGTCTGAACAGGATGTGAAACCCCCTGCCATGATGTTGACTCTTCCGCCATTGTCAGGGCACCCGGAAAATAGTCATGAATGACTTCGTTGGCCCGGCGCAAAAAACTGACTGCCTCAAGGTTCTCACGGCCGCCGTATTTATTGGGAATCCAGTTTCCCTCCTCGCGGGAATAGTCGAGATAAAGCATGGATGCAACAGCATCAACTCTCAATCCGTCTATATGAAACTCGTCAAGCCAGAACACGGCATTGGAAATGAGAAAATTCAGCACTTCTGTACGGCCGAAATTAAAAATACCGGTTCCCCAGTCGGAATGTTCTCCCTGCCGCGGATCCGAATGCTCGTACAGTGCGGTGCCGTCAAACATCCTGAGCCCGTGATCATCTTTTGCAAAATGAGCCGGTACCCAGTCCAGGATGACCCCAAGCCCTTCCTGATGACACCGGTCAACAAAGTACCTGAAATCGTCGGGTGTGCCGTATCTGCTGGACGGTGCAAAATAGCCGGTTATCTGATATCCCCAGGAGGGATCATAGGGATGCTCCGCTATGGGCATCAATTCGACATGGGTATATCCCATCTCCTTCAGATAGGGTATCAGCTGGGAGGCCAGCTCGCGGAAATTTAAAAACCCCGGGTCCTCATCTGCTTTTCTCCGCCAGGATCCCGCATGTATTTCATAAACCGACAAAGGCTTGTCATGTGCCTGAATATTCCGGCGGTTTTCCATCCAGTGGCTGTCATCCCAGATGAAATCACTGTCCCATACAACCGAAGCCGTACCGGGTCTCAGTTCATTATAAAAGGCATACGGATCCGACTTTTTCAACAGGGTTTTTCCGGATTTCGCTGCAATTTCGTATTTGTATAAATCTTTCGGCCCGACATGAGGGATGAATATTTCCCACAGGCCCTGGGCCGGGTATTTCCTCATCGCATGGATCCGGCCGTCCCAGTTGTTAAACGAACCAATCACGCTGACCCGGTCTGCCCCGGGTGCCACAACCACAAAATGAGTGCCCTTTATACCTTCAACCTCCATCGGGTGAGCCCCCAGCCACCTGTAGGCATGATGATGGTTTCCCTCCCCCCACAGCTGAAGATCATACTCCCGCAGCAGGGTGCCGAACTGATAGGCATCCCTGATGCGGTACGCCTCACCCCCGACAGGATCTATCTCCAGCTCATACGAGAATATCTTCTTCCGTCCCGGCAAGAGGCATTCAAAAAGCCCTTCATTGGAAATTCTGAACATCTCCGCCGGCTTACCGCGGTCAGGTATTATGAGAACCTCTTTCGCTGCCGGCTGGAATGTCCTGAGAACAAGTTTTCCGTTTCCTCCTGAATCTGTGGCATGTAGCCCCAGAACGGAAAAGGGATCTCCGTGGGCGCCGTTGGATATTGCTTCAATTTCTTCGATTTTAAGGGTGGGTGAATGAGCCACTAATAAGTAAATTGGGTTTTAACAGGACATTTTAAAACGGTCAGGTCGTTCGGGACGTTTCAAGATAAAAATTTTACATTCAATAATTCGTTCCAACCGTGAGAGTTGTAAATTGAAACCGGTTTTTCAAATGAGGCTTTCCAATTGACAACCCAATCGCTTATTCAGGCAGAAACCGGATGAATCCCATTCAGCTCATTTCAAGACGCTACCTTTTTTCGGGAAAGGATATTTCGCTAATCTCAGTCCTGACATTTGTCAGTATTACCGGCGTCACCATAGGCACGGCCCTGCTGATCGTGGTGCTTTCCGTATTTAACGGTTTCTACGATGTAATCAGGGATATCCTGTTGGCCCAGGATCCGGATATACGTATTGAACACGCTGTTGAACAGACTTTCCGGCCGGACACGTATATGGTTCAGCAGGTTCGGGATATGGAGGATGTGATAGCGCTGACTCCATTTCTGTCCGGAAAAAGCATGCTGGCCTTCAGCGATGAACGTAATGAAGTGGTCTCGGTCCGGGGGATAGACACGGATTCCTTTTTAAGGATCAATGATATGGAAACCCGGGTCCGGACCGGCAGGTTCGATTTTTCGATACAGAACGGACAGCCGGGGGTGGTGCTGAGTGACAGAATCAGGGCCCGTCACAGAATTGACCTGAACGATGAGGTAGCCCTTCTGAGTGCCTCCGGAATGAAGAGGGCTCTCACGCAGTTTGCCGCGCCCAGAATTAACCGCTTCGACGTGCGAGGCTCCTATTCCATGCATCAGATCATCGATGAGGATCAGGTTTATGTTGAACTGGCGGCAGCCCAGCGTCTCTTCAATGCACGAAACCGAATCAGCGGGTTTGACCTGAAGCTTACGGATCCTGACAGGGCCGAAGATGCAAAGAGAAAACTGGAGACCCTGATGGGAGCCGATTACAGGGTATCCAGTTGGTATGACCTGCAGAAACCGCTTTACGATGTAATGTATCTGGAAAAGTGGGGAGCTTATTTTATCCTGATGATCATTGTATTGGTAGCCGCATTGAATATCGTCGGTTCTCTCACCATGATCGTAATCCAGAAACAGCGCGACATCGGCATACTGATCTCCATGGGTATGTCGAAAGCGGATATCAAAAGAATATTCCGGAGCCAGGGGCTCTACATAGGACTTATCGGTTGCGGGCTGGGGGGAACTCTGGGTCTGGGCCTGACATGGCTGCAACATGAATTTGGCCTCCTGAGGCTTTCTTCGGCCTTTATTATCGATGCCTATCCGGTATCAGTTAATCTCCCGGATATCGCCATCATTCTCTCTGCGAGTCTGCTATTGTGCCTTGCCGCCAGTTGGTACCCTTCTGTCAGGGCTTCCAGGGTACAGCCGGCCGATGCGCTGAGATATAAATAGATAAAGCCTGTCAGTTCTCGTCAAACACATCCGGCAGATCATTTTCATAGAGGATCACATCTCCATCCCGGGCATAATCCCGGATTATACTGTTGGCTTCAAACAGGGAAGCCGCAATCCTCACGTTTTCATCGGATCCCCCCTGTACTTTTCTGATTCCCTCATGTATGGGACGTGTTTGCACGTTTCCCACCAGAATGACAAGATCCAGGGCAGCTTCACCGATCGCCTCACCGAATTTACCGTTCTCCTCATCCTGTATATCCCCCAGCTCGACCATCCCCGGCGTAATGATAATTTTCCTTCCGGAACCGAATGATGCCAGTATTTCAACAGCGTTTTTCGCTCCGACGGGATTTGAATTGAACGCATCGTCGATAATCAGCAACCCCCCCTGTCTTTTCATCTCCAGGCGGTGTTCAACAGGTTCGAGCTGCTCTGCCGCCAGGGCTATTGTCCCGGCCCTTATACTGAATTTGTCTGCCACCGCTGCCGCCAGGAGAAAGTTCCGGACATTGTGTAATCCGAGAAGCTTCATCGATATTTTCTGCTGTATCACTTTTCCCGGCTTTTTTTGAAAGAGCAGAGTGAACGTCGTTCCATTCTCATCATATGCTATATCCGATGCACGGACAGATCCCTTTTGAATTCCGCTGAAAATCACCTCTGCATTTTTATTCAGTCCGGCCATTGATGCGACAGCTTCATCATCAGCATTGAGGACGAGTATTCCCTCCGGCTTTACTTCTTTTGCCAGCGTTGATTTTTCTCTGATAATGGCCTCCCTGGATCCAAACGTTTCCATATGCGCTTTTCCGACATTGGTCAGGACGGCAACATCCGGCCGGGCTATACTGCACAATTCCCTTATGTTTCCTTCATACCTTGCTCCCATTTCCAGAATGAGAATCTGATGCCGTGCATGAAGTTCATTGTTGATCACCTTGCTGATCCCCATGGGTGTATTATAGCTGCCGGGAGTTACACAGACGTTATATCGCTCTTTCAACATGGAATGAATCAGAAATTTCGTGCTGGTTTTCCCGTAGCTGCCGGTGACAGCGATGATTTTCAGGCCGGGCATCCCCGCCAGTTTTCTGCGGGCTTTTTCCTTAAAGCCTTCATGGATCCTCTCTTCCAGCGGCTTGAGGATCCAGGCTGCCGCGAACAGGAAAAAAGGAATAGACACATCAACAATAAGCAGTCCCGTGAGAAGGGCGTAGGGTTCGGCAATCATCAGTGCGCTTTCGGCATTGCCGGTGATTATTCCTGAATTCATCAGTCTTCCGGAGAAGGACAGGTCCGTGATGATATACATAAAGAACAACAGTATGGCAGATTGCAGGGAAAAGAGCCGTTTCATCCTGGGCGTATAAACCAGCGGCTTTTTTTTCTTTTCCCGGTTATAGCGGGTTGTTGTTCCAAACCAGAAAACAGTGAACAGGCTGAGAACAAGGGTCACGGAGGTGACTGTCAGCTGTTCGGACAAAAAGATCAGCAGGGATAAAACAAGGACGAGAAAGAGAAAATACTCCGTGGGTACTACTTTTAGATTAAAATTGTGAATTATCCAGTTATAAAATTCATTTGTTTTATATCCGTGCTGCTGAAACATCTGGAGGAAATACTGCATTCTGTACCAGCTGTGTTTTACAAGGACGGCAGCAGAAAACAGAAGCAACACATTGAGAATAGAATAATATAGGTTCAAAAGAGATCTACAGTTAGGTTATGGCCCAAGTCGATTATAAACGGCCGAACGGTTATATTTATATCTGTCTGTCAGTGAAAAATCCAGCGGCGAAACAGTTGAAATCCATCAGGCTGTCAATTCCTGCCATGGGCAATCGGACAGATGCCCCTTGCTTTAATCAAATCAAATAATGAATTAAAATATGAAATTAATTATCCCGATGGCAGGCAGAGGAACGCGTGTCAGACCTCATTCACACACTATTCCAAAACCACTTCTGCCGGTTGCCGGCACCATGATAATCGAGAGGATCGTGGAAACGTTCTCCAGAACCCTTGACCAGACCATAGACGAAATAGTTTATATCCTCGGGCCTGACTTCGGCAGCGAGATCAGGGAGCGCCTTGTTGAAATGAGTGACAGGCATCACGCTGAATCGACATTCCGGGTTCAGGAGGAGGCCCTCGGCACAGCCCATGCGGTATTTTGTGCTGATCAGGATTTAACCGGCGAAGTCATTATTGTTTTTGCTGATACTATATTCGATTCAAAGGAAAAAGTTTCCCTGCAGGGCGCTGACAGTGTTATATGGCTAAAAAAAGTGGATGATCCGTCCCGTTTCGGAGTTGCCGTATATGACGATGATACGATTACGGATTTTGTGGAAAAGCCAGACACGCCCATTTCGGATCTTGCAATCATCGGTGTTTACTATTTCAAACAGGGCGGGGATCTGAAAAAAGAGATTAAATATCTGCTCGATAACAACATCACCGGACATGGCGGTGAATTCCAGCTTACGGATGCCCTGGACAGGATGCTCAAAGGCGGAAAAACGTTTATGAAAGCGACAGTCGATGAATGGCTGGATTGCGGAACACTGCCGGCCTGGCTTGAAACTACGGGATTTATCCTTGAAAAGGAGAATCACCCCTATGATGCACAGGCGTATGCGGATTCAACCATCCATCCCCCGGTTTATATTGGAAAGGATGTGAAAATTACCAAAAGTGAAATCGGCCCGAATGTCAGTATTGAAGACGGAACAGTTATTGAAAACAGTACCGTCAGCCACACCATCATACAGGAAAATGCGGCAATCAAAGACAGCAGGCTTGAAAAATCTTCCATAGGGAATAATGCACAGGTGGAGGGTCAGCGCGGAACGGTTCATCTGGGTGATCACTCCATTGTTCGACAGTGAACCTTGTATTACCTTTAGCCTTCAGACCGGCCGGCTTTTATATTTTATTCCGGCCGTGGAGCAGCGGATTAATGGACAAAGGCAGAAATGTCCGGCCGGCATCTGTAAAATATCCCGTTTCCACTGTAGGAACAGCTACAGGGAACCATGAGGGATCTGTCGGCTCAGAGCCTGATTAACTCAAGACGCCTGACTAAACAGTAAGATTCAAATATTAACTCCGAGATTTGCAGGATATACCGCAACAGCACAAGGACATTTTCCGGATCATAGGCAAAGCAGCAGCTTCAATCGGCCAGGAGGTTTATGTAGTAGGCGGTTACGTCCGGGATTATTACCTCAACCGGCTCAATCCGGAAAATGAGATGGATATTGACTTTGTAACGGTG
>JBBDRV010000003.1:0-13316 GCA_040905285.1 Balneolaceae bacterium
ACTGTGCCAAAATCTCATCCTGCTCGCTTTCTGTTCCCAAGTCCGACAGACTGC
This sequence comes from Balneolaceae bacterium, assembly GCA_040905285.1. Taxonomy (GTDB): domain Bacteria; phylum Bacteroidota; class Rhodothermia; order Balneolales; family Balneolaceae; genus JBBDRV01. The sequence continues at coordinate 55 of JBBDRV010000003.1, forward strand.
TAGGGTTTTAAATGTCGATTCAGGTAATCGGTGTATGTCTGATAAAGCAGAAAATAGCTTTGTGCATTATAGGCGACCCCGTGGTCTCCGGGCGGATAAATTCTCAGGTCGATATCGATTCCCTCGTCGGTAAAAGCCCTTACCATCTGCATGGTATTCTGTATGTGTACATTCTCATCCATGGACGAGTGGGCGACCAGCATCCGGGCATCCAGGTTTTCTGCGTGAGCCATGACGGAACTGTTGATATAGCCGTTCTCGTTTTCACTGAGAAGACCCATGTAGCGTTCGGTATAAATCGTGTCGTAAAGCCGCCAGTCGGTAACCGGTGCGGCTGCAATGCTGACCTTAAAGACTCCGGGATGGAGTACGGGCGCAAGAGCGGCCAGATAGCCGCCATAGCTGTGGCCGCGGATAGCCGCCCGGTCACCGTCTATCCAGGATTTTTCCTCTGAAAGCCAGTTTATGGTTTCCACATAGTCTTCCGCTTCCGGATGCCCCAGGTTTTGATAAACCGATTTTTCAAAATCACGGCCGTAGCCGCCGCCGCCCCGGTTGTTGATGTTGACGATCACATACCCCGACTGGGAGAGGTATTGATTCCACCCGTTGGTTTCAAACTCATTGAATACCCCCTGGGAACCCGGTCCGCCGTAGATGTTCAGAATCAGGGGATAGCTCCCGCCGGGATCAAAATCGTACGGTTTAATCATGTAACCGTCCAGTGTCCGGTCGTCGGAGGTTGTAAAGCTGAACAGCTGCCGTGGTGAATAGGCAATCCTGTCTGTAAAGTTAACCACAGACTGATTGTCGACCAGCTTTTTCAGTTGTCCTCCTCCGTTTTGCGTGGTTCGCAATTCAACCTGGACCGGGGTCTCCGTGTTCGAATAGGTGTCAATGTAAAAGCGTCCGTCCGGTCCCATGCTGAAAGAGTGCCGTCCCGCTGATTCCGTATACCGGTGCTTGCCGCCGCCGTCAAAACCGATGGAGTAAAGGTGGCGCTCCAGAGGGGATACTTCAGTCGATTCATACCAGATCCTGTCACTGCCGGTGTTGACCGCATGGACATTGGTTACTTCCCATTCACCCGATGTGACCTGGTTGACCAGATTGCCGTCATAGTCATACCGGTAAAGGTGACTCCAGCCGTCCCTGTCGGAAATCCATAGAAATTCATCGCGCTCTTCGGGAAAGAAGAAGAGATCCTCGATTCCGGCAAAGAAATCATTCACGTCGATCCATCCGTGGTCCGCTTTTTCCTCCATAACTTTTCTGCCGCTGCCGTCATGTACATTGTGAAAGGTAAGTGTCAAATGATTTTGCGGACGGTTCAGATGGACGACAGCAAGTTCGTCGTCCCCGGCCGTCCAGTAGATTCTCGGTATGTAGCCACCGGCGTCATCCGCATCTATCCAGGTCTGGTCCCCGGTTTCCACATCCACCACACCGATCCTCACCTCCGGATTGTCCGCCCCCACTTTGGGATAGGGTATCTCTGTATACTGCGGATACTGCCCTTCATAGTCCGTGGAGGAAAAAAACTGAACGTGTCGTTCGTCACTTTGCCAGTAGGCAATATACCGGCTGTCGTGAGACCATTCCCAGGCCTGTACTTTTCCAAACTCCTCTTCATATACCCAGCCGAACCTGCCGTTGTAGAGGTGCTCTTCCGAATCGAATGTGAGTTGTTCGCTGCGGCCGCTGTTCAGATCGTAAACATACAGCTCTCCATTCCGTCCGTAGCCTATTTTCTGTCCGTCGGGGGATAACTGAGCCGTAAAGGCATCTTCAACAACCAGTTCAATTGTTTCATCCTCAATGGAATAATAGTAATAGTCCGAGATCCCGGAATACCGGTATACAGGGGTGACATTGGTTCTGAAGACAAGAAACCGGTAGTCGTTCGACCACTCAAAGGACTCGAAATAAAAAGGGTCGTCGGTTTCCGGGAACGTATGTTCTGCAGGGTCGAATATCAGTTTATCTTCATCATCAGCAGGAGAATAAGCACGAATTTCCCCTGTATTGGTCCGCGGATCGCGGTTGTAATACGAGTAGCGTTCACCGCCCTCAATCCACAGTATATTCCGCGGGCCTTCATCTCCCGACAGGGCGGCGGCGGCAGAAAGTGCCTGCCGTACATCCGTGTACAGCTGTTGTTCCTGGGCGTATGTATCTGTCACCTGGACGGCGGTTGTAAACACCATCACCAGAACAGAGAGGATGAGCTTAGCTGACATATGTATTCCGTTTGTTGTCATGTTCTGTTCAGTGCATCATGGTTTTTCTGATCCCCATCAACCGCAGATCTTTCAGTGTGTTGTCTGCCTGCGGCCGTATCAGGTCTGAGGGCGATCAATCCTGCTCCAGTATTTCCGGGCTGTCCACCAGTGAGGTTGCTTCCGTGACAATGGAGACAGCTTCATCTTTATTGCCCGCCTCGGAATAGATCCGCAGGACCGGCTCCGTTCCGGAAGGGCGTATAAGAAGCCATGATCCATTATCCAGTATATGCTTTACACCGTCGGTAAACTGCCATTCAACTATTTTCCGGCCGCCGATCTCCGTCAGTTTCTTTGACCGGCAATAATCCATCATGGCTGTTTTCTTGCGGTCTTCCGTATGGAGATCGTTCCTGTAGGTCGCATGCACGCCGAATTCGTCGAATAAATCCTGTACCAGTTCACTCAGCGGTTTTCCGGCCCTGACCATCATTTCGGTTATCAGCAACCCGATGAAAATGCCATCCCTTTCAGGTATATGGTTTTTTACTGCAAGCCCGCCGGACTCTTCTCCCCCCACCAGCACATCTTTCCCTACAATCAGTTCAGCTACATATTTAAAGCCTATCGGCGTTGTTTCAATGGGAAGTCCGTATTTTTCAGCCTGTTTATCGAGCATTGTTGTGGTTGAAAATGTTTTTACAATCGTGCCTGTCATTCCTTTTTCCTGGCTGAGGTATTTCACAAGCAGGCTTAGTATCTGGTGGGAATCCACATAGGTTCCTTTCTCGTCGAACATGCCGAGGCGATCCGCATCCCCGTCATTGGCCAGCCCCACGGCACAACCTTTTTCAGGTACCAGGCGTGCAAGCTCCTTCAGATTTTTTATGATCGGTTCGGGTGGAGTGCCGTTAAAGGAAGGATTTATTTCACTGTGGATTTCAATTGTCTGGTCGCCCAGAAGTTTTTTAACCAGACCTGTGCCGGAGCCATACATCGGGTCGTGAGCAATTCTGATCCCGCTTTTCCGTATAACGTCCAGATCGAGGTTGTCACGGATTACGTCAAGGTACTGCTCCGTAAGATTGATCTCTCTGATAACGCCGGTTTGCAGGTATTGTTCGTAAGAGGATGGTTTAAGCGTACTGTTAAACTGATTATAGCGTTCTTCCACACGGGCGATCTGCCCGGGTGACGCAGGCCCTCCGAACGGCGCCTTAATCTTGAAGCCGTTGTATTCAGGAGGATTGTGGCTGGCCGTGATTACAATTCCGACAGCACCGTACTCGCGGGCACCCCAGCTGACAGCCGGTGTGGGTGCGATTGTATCGGCCATCCGAACCGGTACCCCCATTGCAGCAAAAATGGCTGCAGAGTGCCGGGCAAACAGCCGGCCCATAAACCTCGCGTCATATCCGATAACAATACCGTTTTCAGTGATATTCTCGTCTAATATCCAGCGTGCGGCGGCCTGTGAGACTCTTCCAAGATTTTCAAATGTATAATCTTTTGCAATGACGGCTCTCCATCCGTCTGTTCCGAATTTTATATCTGTCATATTTCCTGGATTTGGTTAGGTTTTTATAAATCAGGCCGGTGGTTCCGTCTGTGGTTTTCCGGCTCTTCATACACGTTTTTCGGGTTTTCTGACGATGCTGTGGCTGTAGAATATCTCCTGACAAACTGCAAAGATACCTGAAATTACTGCAACACACTTTACAACAGAAATTCAGCCCCGTCCGGTCGCTTGTATCCGACGTTGCGATCTGCAGGAAGCCCGGACCTGCAGACGGATCCTATTCGAGTACGATCTTTCGTGAACCGCTATCCAGTTCAACCGGCAGATTTTCCAGTATGTCCTCCTTGAATGCTTTGATCATATTCTGTTTCAAAAATTTCCTGCCGTATGCAAGGCGTACTTTTCTGCCGGGAACGGGATCTGAAAATTCTTTGATAACAGCTTTTGAATAGCTTTTGTCAAAATCGTGAACGGACAGAAAAGGCATCAGTGTCATACCGAAGTTCTGCTCCACCAGCTTTTTTAAAGTTTCAAGATTACCGCTTTCGAACCGGATGGACAGGTTTCCGTTTTGCTTCTGTTTCTTGCAGAGTTTCAGGGTCTGTTCCCTCAGGCAATGACCTTCATTCAGAAGCCATATATCCTGGTTTTCCAGATTTTCCGCGGTTAGCCGTTCAGACTCTGCCAGAGGATGACTGAGTGACAGAAAGCCTACAAAAGGTTCCGTATAAAGGTCCTCTGTGTAGATCGTATTCTGTCCCGGTGGTGTTGCTATTATTCCTGCATCCAGTGTATCGCCGGACAGTCTTGCAAGAATATCACTCGTCAGAAGCTCTTCAAAGACAAGTTCCGCTTCCGGGTATTTGTTGACAAATGAACTCAAAAACAGGGGGATCAGGTAGGGCGCAATTGTCGGAATTACCCCGATCCTGAACGTGCCCCTTATGCTTCCGTCCGACAGTCTGGCCGTATCTTCAATAACCCTGGCCTGCCTGAGTATCCGGGCTGCCTCTTCAATAATCGTTATCCCGATCTCCGTCGGGACCACCGGTGATTTGGAGCGGTCAAAGATTTTAACACCCAACTCTTCTTCCAGCTTGTGGATCTGCATGCTGAGTGTCGGCTGCGTTACATATATTTTCTCTGCTGCAGTAGCAAAGTGCCGGTACTTGTCGACAGCCACGATATAGGAAAGCTGGGTTAAGGTCATAACTGATTATTTGTATTTTTGATTCAATATATGAACTTGAGTGAACAGAGCATGCCTGTATCCCATGGCCATGCATGAGCGGAGAGCTTAAATGTAAAGGAAAAAATAAATGGAAACAGTTCAGAAGCATCTGTTTTTAAGCGGGCGCGTTCAGGGCGTCGGCTTTCGTCACTATACCTATAAAAATGCAGTTAAAATGGGAATCCGGGGCTGGGTGAGGAACAGAAATGACGGTCGTGTAGAGGCAGTGTTACAGGGGCCGGGGGATGAAGTGAACAGGATTGTGGAAAAGCTGAAATCGGGTCCTCCATCATCTTCTGTGGACAAGGTTGAGGTAAAGGATGAGCCGGTAGATACCGGGCAGTTGTCGTTTGAAGTTATCCGGTAACAGTTTTTCCCTGATTCCCTGATCGGCCCCTGATTCCCTGATTCCCTGATCGGCCCCTGATCGGCGCCCCTGATTGAAGGCTCTGATTGAAGGCTCTGATTGAAGGCTCTGTCCTCAGGCCGGAAAGGCAACCCGAAGTGAAGCCGGCGGTTCAGAAGAATCCGCCCTGTGAAATTCAGGACTTGTGAAATACACAACTTGTGAGATGTGTGACTTGTGAGATATTTTATCGCCATACCGTTATCAGACAGGATCGGGCAGGTTTCCCGCAAAGGGTCCTCCCCGCGTTCTGTGGATGGGTGTGAACCGGCCTGAGGAGTTGATGGCACTTCAGAAAGATATAGCCCGGATCGCTGTCGGGGCAGGCGCAGAACAGGACCGCCACAGTTATAAACCGCATATAACCCTTGCCAGGATAAAAAAAATGCTGCCCGGAAAAATCGTTGAAAGCCGGCTCCTGCCGTCCCTCGAAACGGAAGCCGCTGTTATGACCGCGGATCGATTTATTCTTTACGAAAGTGTGTTGAGCAGTACAGGAGCGAAGCACCGGGAAGTCAGGGTGTATACTGCCTGAAAAAAAACCGTGTTGGCCGGATGAAAAGAGTGATGAATCTGTTGCTGGTTATCGGGACAGGCTATGTGATTTTACTCCTGGTTCTGTTTTTGATACAGAAGAGGATGATCTATTTCCCTGTCGATGAGGTGGCAGGCGATCCTTCCGCCTATAGTCTGCCATGGGAAAATGCTGTCATTGAAACAGAAGACGGTCTGAAGATTCAGGGGTGGCATATACCCCATGAACAGTCGGATAAAATCCTGCTTTTTTCCCACGGGAATGCAGGCAATATGTCCCACCGGCTGGAACTCCTTGATCTGCTGCACAGGGAAGGGCTGTCTGTCTTTATTTACGACTATCGTGGATACGGCAACAGTGAAGGCCGCCCCGGGGAAAAAGGAATATACAAGGATATCCGTGCCGCCTGGAATTACCTGACGGAAGTCAAAGGGTATGCGGAGAATGATATCATACTTTTCGGCAGGTCTATGGGAGCAGCCGTTTCCGCTTACTTTGCACAGCATGCAGCCCCGGCAGGCCTCGTCATCGAGTCCGGGCTGACCAGTGTGAAAGCAATGGCATCGGAGATTTATCCCTTCATCCCGGCCTTTCTCGTGCGGCAGGAATTTGCGACAGTCGATTATCTGGAGAACGTCAGTGTTCCGGTATTGATCATGCACAGCCGGGAGGATTCAATTATAGGATTCAGCCACGGGGAAAAACTTTTTCGGGCCGCCCGGGAACCTAAATATTTTGCGGAACTGCGGGGCGGGCATAGCAACAGCTATATCATTTCCGGTGATCTCTATTTTGACGCGCTGAAGGCATTCATTAGCCGGCTGGAGAAGCCGGACAGATGAGGTGAAGATTTTCTGTACCGGATTTCCTTCCGGTTTACCTGCTTCGGACCACGGTGAGGGTATTTCGCCGGGCAGATGAAAATTAACGGAAAAGAGGGTATGAACATTTGTCGTCTGTCATCTATATTCCGGGGGAAAACTGACTACCTGATACCGGCAACTCAACCTTCTCGGCATGTACCTGATATTCGATACGGAGACTACGGGCCTGCCCCGGAACTTTTCGGCACCTCTGACTGACTTTGACAACTGGCCCAGGTGTGTTCAGCTCGCATGGCAGCTGCATGACCACACCGGCAAGCTCCTGTCTTCAGGAGATTATATAATCCGGCCCGACGGATTTACGATACCCTTCAACTCTGAAAAAATACACGGCATTTCAACCGGGCGGGCAAAGGAGGAGGGAGTGCCGCTGAGTGAAGCGATGGACGCTTTCCGTACAGACCTTGCCGCTGCCCCTTTTGTGATCGGGCACAATCTGGAGTTTGACCTGAATATCATGGGTTCCGAGTATCTGAGGTTGAAACGGGACAACCCGCTGGCAGGAAAAATCTGCATTGATACCAAAGATGATTCGACCGAATACTGCAAACTGCCGGGGGGAAGGGGCCGCTATAAATGGCCGGCACTGGCGGAATTGCATGACAAGCTGTTCGACACAGGTTTTGAGGAAGCGCATAATGCCGCAGCCGACGTCGACGCTACCGGCCGCTGTTTTCTTGAACTTGTCCGGATCGGGGTCATACAATTCCAGTTTCCTGCCGGGTTTTCAGAGCTCGACAAACCGGCCGGGTCCTACATTGACAGGGAAAACTACAGCGGGAAAGTAAAAGAACTGAAAGCCAGAAAAGCCCCGGCCGCTCCGGTCAAAGGGGCTGATGGGACAGATCTGCCGGACCCTGCACTGCAAACAGAAGCGGCGGAGTCCATTCAGGATCCATTCTCACATTTGCATGTTCATTCCCAGTATTCTGTTCTTCAGGGTACGGCCAGTATTACGGATCTGGTAACCAGGGCCAGGGAAGATGGAATGCCGGCTGTCGCCCTGACAGATCTGGGTAATATGTTTGGTATGTTCAAATTTGTGCAGGCGGCCCATGAGAATGGCATCAAACCTGTTATCGGGTGTGAATGTTATTTTGTGGAGGACAGGCACAGGAAGAAATTTACAAGAGAAAACAGGGATAAACGCTATCAGCAGGTTTTCCTGGCCAAAAACATGGAAGGGTACCGTAATTTGGCAGAGCTTTGTTCCCTGGGATATGTAGAGGGCTATTACTATAAATTTCCGCGTATAGACAGAGAGCTGGTAGAGACATTCAGCGGCGGACTGATAACCACAACAGGCGGGTTGACCGGGGAAATACCGGACCTGATTCTGAACAGGGGGGAAGAACATGCCGAGGAGGCATTTCGATGGTGGCTGGATCAGTTTGGTGACGATTTCTATGTGGAACTGAACCGTCACGGACTGGAGGAGGAAGAAAGGGTCAACGGGGTGCTGCTCCGTTTTGCCGAAAAATACGGTGTGCGTGTCATTGCCTCCAACAATGCATACTACCTGGACAGGAAAGATTCCAGGGGACATGATGCCCTGCTCTGCATTGATAACGGCGAACTCGTCAGTACACCTGTAGGCAGCGGCCGCGGCATGCGTTTTGGTTTTCCGAACGACGAATACTACTTCAAGACACAGCAGGAAATGAAGGCTCTCTTTGCGGACATTCCTGAAGCGATCAGCAATACGTGGGAAATAGTTTCAAAGATAGAGTCGATTGACCTGCGAAGGGACGTAATCCTCCCCAACTTCCGGCTGCCCGACGAATTCAAGAATGAAGATGAGTACCTGAAACATCTGAGTTATGAGGGTGCAAAGAAAAAATATGACAGTACAGAGGGTGACGTTTCGGAGAGAATCGATCATGAGCTGGGCATCATCCGTGAAATGGGATTTGCCGGATACTTTCTGATCGTTCAGGATTTTATTGCCGCTGCCAGGGATATGAACGTGTTCGTCGGACCGGGCCGGGGGTCGGCGGCCGGATCGGTCGTCGCTTTTTGCATCGGTATCACCAATATCGATCCGCTCCGGTACGACCTTCTTTTTGAGAGATTTCTGAATCCGGAACGGGTATCCATGCCGGATATCGACATCGATTTTGACGATGACGGACGTCAGAAAGTGATTGACTATGTGGTTGACAAGTATGGCAAAGACCAGGTAGCTCACATTATTACCTTCGGGACGATGGCAGCCCGTTCAGCAGTGCGGGATGTGGCCAGGGTACTGGATCTGCCCCTTCAGGAAGCTGACCGTATAGCCAAACTGGTCCCGGAAACCATTGGCATTTCTCTCGAACAGGCCTTTAAGGAAGTAAAAGAGCTGCGTGCGATGAAACAGGATGACGGCCTGCAGGGCCAGACTCTGGAAATGGCGGAAACGCTGGAAGGGTCTGTCCGGAATACGGGAATTCATGCTGCCGGTGTCATTATTGCACCTGACCGGCTGACCAATTATATCCCGATAAGCACCGCCAGGGACGCTGAACTTTATGTAACCCAGTTTGACGGCAAGGTTATAGAGGATGCGGGAATGCTGAAGATGGATTTCCTGGGCCTGAAGACCCTGTCGATTCTCAAATCCGTCATCGAGATGGTCAAAGAGAATCATGGAAAGGAATTCAATCTGGACGACATCCCGCTGGATGATGCAAAGACATTTGAGCTGTGCCAGGAGGGGAGCACCGTCGGGACATTCCAGTTTGAATCTGACGGGATGCGCAAGTACCTCAAACAGTTAAAACCGACGGATATCAATGATCTGATTGCAATGAATGCCCTTTACCGGCCGGGACCCATGCAGTTTATCCCGGACTACATCAGGAGAAAGCATGGCAGGGAGTCCGTTTCCTATCCCCATGAGGACCTGAGAAAAATTCTGGAGCCGACGTACGGCATTATGATTTATCAGGAGCAGATCATGATGGTGGCACAGAAAATGGGGGGATATACGCTCGGTGAAGCGGATGTTCTCCGCCGCATCATGGGTAAAAAACAGCCGGAGCTGCTTCCGCCGGAGGAAGACAAGTTCATGAGGCAGGCTGTTGAAAAAGGGTATGATAAAGAGATAGCGAAAGATGTATTTAACAAGATGGCCCTCTTTGCCGGATACGGATTTAACAAGTCCCATTCCGCGGCATATTCGGTGGTTGCCTATCATACCATGTTTTTCAAGGCAAATTATGGTGAAGAATTTCTGGCTGCTGTGCTGTCTCACAATATGAGCGATATTAAAAAAGTGTCGTTCTTTATAGAAGAGTGTCAGCGGATGGGAATTCAGGTCGATCCGCCGAATATCAATACGGCAGAAGCCCGCTTCTCGGTGAAAGAGGGCAGGATCCAGTACGGCATGTCTGCGATCAAGGGGGTCGGATCCAATGCCATCGGCCAGATTGTGGCAGAGAGGGAAGAGAATGGATTTTTCACCTCCGTTTTTGATTTTTCCGCCCGTGTGGACACGCGGATCTGCAACCGCCGTACCATAGAAAGTCTTGCCCAGGCCGGCGCATTTGACTCGCTGCATGCGAACCGTGCACAACTTCTCGAGAGTATAGAAGATGTATTGAGTTATGCATCCCGGAGACAGGAAGAGGAGCGCCTGAATCAGGCAAGCCTGTTTGGTGAGGGGCCGGGCGGCGGCAAGGGCGCGGATGAACCCAGGTTGAGGGAATGCGCTCCGTGGTCTAACATCATGCGGCTGAATAAAGAGCGGGAACTGATCGGCTTTTACCTGAGCGGCCATCCTCTGGATAAATACCAGGAAGATATCCGGCTTTTTGCCAGCCATACCCTTGATCCGGATACGCTGGCCCGCCTCGGTGACAAGGCCACCGTACGTATAGTGGGTATTATTACATCTGTCAAACGGCTTACCGACCGGAAAGGCAGGCCTTTTGCATTCGTCACTATCGAGGATCTGAAAGGCACCGTCGAGGCAATCACGTTCAATGAAATCTATGACCGGAACCTCGGCATGATCCAGACAGACACGATCGTGATGGCCGAAGGACATATCGACAAGCGCAATGACCAGCCGAAGGTCATCGTAAAATCCCTTGAAAGGGTCGAAACCCTGCGGGAAAAATATCAGGATCAGCTTCAGCTGACACTCAGCCTGGAGACCGACGTATTGACCAGGGACGAACTCAATGATATGGCGGCACTCTTCAGTTTACACAAGGGCAACACCCCGGTCAAACTGATGGTGTACAGTAAAGAGGCCGAAAAACCCATTCCCATGAATGTGAGGAAATTTGTAGTCGAACCGAGCAACGAACTTCTGGGGAGCCTCCGCAACATAATAGGTGACAAGTCGGTCGGACTGTTCCGTTCTTCGGGATAAAAATTATCCCCGCAGCGGCCGTCGGGGATAACTTCAGGTAATCGGCCGGATAGTAAAAAGTGATATGCTAAACAGTTCATTTTAATGTACATTTTACCGGCCGGTGAATCAGGTAAAAGAAAGCCCGCAGTGACGGCGTCATGAATCCGGCCGAATCGTATGCAAGCTATTACAGTACCGGCCGTTATTAATAATGAAATTATGAACATTTACACGATTTGGGCTGTTCAGGCGGAAGGTGGCACCGGCAGAAACGATTATCAATTATAAAATCAAATAGTCAGTAGAATTATGTCGAAACCAATTGAATTTACAGACAGCAATTTTTTGGATGAAGTAGAAAAATCAGACAGTCCGGTCCTGGTTGATTTCTGGGCGGAGTGGTGCGGTCCCTGCCGGACTGTGGGTCCCGTTGTAGAGGAACTGGCCGGGGAATACGAAGGAAAAGTTAAAATAGGCAAGGTCAATGTGGACCATAATCCGGAAGTATCTGTCAAGTACGGTATCCGGAGCATTCCGGCGCTTCTGATCTTCAGGGGCGGAGAGGTTGTGGACCAGATTATCGGAGCCGTACCAAAAAACCAGATCAAGAATAAGCTGGACGCACAGCTGGTCTGATTATCAGGGTTGTTCTGTTCCCAGGTATTTGTGGCGACGGGACAGAAACCGCCAGCTGTGAGCTGTTTCCGGCGTATGCAATTTTTTCATAATGACACTGTCCCTTACGGATGAAGTCCTGATTTGCCGGCTCTCGGGAGCGGGTTCAACTACTTTTTTTTGCAATGGCTATGAAAAAGGCTGGGAAACGAATACTCACCACCGGGCTGGTGTTAATGATCTTGGCGGCGCTTGCCTGGCCCAAGGTAAAACCCCTGTTCAGTTCGCCTGCTGAAGAAAGTGACGATTCTCCGTCCGGGAATCTGATGCAGGTTGAAGCTGTGGAACTGGAACCGGAGACACTGGATGACAGGATCTACGCAAGCGGCACTGTTCAGGCTAATGAGATTGTAGATCTCCGCTCGGAAATATCCGGTAAAATCGTGGATATTCATTTTGAAGAAGGCCGTTCTGTTACAGCCGGACAGCTTCTGTTAAAGATCAACGACAGTGAACTTCAGGCACAGCGACGAAGAGCCCAGTTCCAGCTGTCCCTTGCGGAACAGCGGGAAGAACGCCAGCAGCGATTACTCGAGAGGGGCGGAATCAGCCAGGAAGAATATGATGCTATTGTCAATGAAGTGAATGTGCTCCGGGCGGAGATCGATCTGGTTGATGCGCAGATTGAGAAAACTGAAATAAGGGCTCCCTTTGACGGGGTGGTGGGACTGAAATATGTCAGCACGGGCAGTTTTATCTCTTCCGATACCCAGATTGCCACACTCAATGATATCAACCCGGTCAAGATCGACTTTTCGGTGCCTGAACGGTATTCCACAAGTGTCGAGCCCGGAGACAGACTGCAGTTTGACGTCCAGGGCCGTGATTCATCATTTACCGGTGAGGTATATGCCGTTGAACCCAGAATAGACAGACAGACCCGCACCCTGCAGATACGGGCTGTCAGTGATAACTCCGATCAGCTGCTTATCCCCGGGGCCTTTGCGAGTATTGAGCTGATCCTGGATTCTGTGGACAATGCCCTGATGCTGCCGACCATTGCGGTTATTCCCGACATGAACCGGCAAAAGGTTTTTTTGTACAGAAACGGGGAGGTTGAGGAAGTTTCGGTAACCACCGGGTTGCGGACCGAAAGTTCTGTCCGTATTACAGACGGCGTTGCACCCGGTGATACGGTACTTACCACAGGCCTTCTGCAGGTCCGTCCCGGAATGCCGGTTGAACTGACACGTGTATTCAAATCCAGCGGACAGCAATGAGTTTAACGTCACTGAGTATACGACGGCCTGTACTGGCATCGGTGATGTCCATCGTTATTGTCCTGTTCGGGATCATTTCATTTTTCCTGCTCGGGGTCAGAGAATACCCGTCGGTTGATCCACCCGTGGTAACGGTGCGCACAGATTACATCGGTGCAAGTGCGGATGTGATTGAGTCCCAGATCACGGAGCCTCTGGAAGAGTCCCTCAATGCGGTTGCGGGCATCC
>JBBDRV010000004.1:0-13277 GCA_040905285.1 Balneolaceae bacterium
ACGCTCGGAGATAGTGGGTCCCTCCTCCAAACCCTGCATATGCCGGCTGGTGGCAAAAAAAATGTTACTGTCTGATACAGTGGCTTCCACTGAACCGTCCATCACTTTATAAAGCAGTGATTCCGTATCCAGATCCTCCGAAATCACCTGTATATTCAGATCATATACCTGGTCCTTTAACTGGTTGAGAGTGTGGTAATAGGAACTGTTCCGTTCAACGGTAATGGGTATCGCCGAATCTGCCATTTCTGCAAGTGTTTGCGGCTTCCGTTCACTATCAGCCGGGTAGACAACGACCTGATTGACAAGATTATATGGTCTTGTAAAGGTGACAAGACTGTTCCTTTCGGGAGTAATCGTGTAATTGGCTGCGATCACATCCCCTTCACCGGAATTTAACAGATCATAGGGATTTTCATCCCTGCCAATAATAACAACCTCGAGGGCCAGGTCATTTTCCCGTGCGAACGCTTTGACAAATTCATATTCAAAGCCGGCCTCCATCCCCTGATGAAGAAAATAGGTGTTGAAGCTGTAGTGTGTTATCATTCTCAACACACCGCTCCGGCGAATCTCTGCGAGGTCCCTTCCCACCGGGTCGGTAATTTTAACGGACAATTCGGGAGTGTCTAGGGACTTACTCAGGTCCGGTTCTGCCTCGGATTGACACCCCATAATCAGCAGACAGGCAAGAAAGGAGTACAAAAAGAGCTGTCTGTTTCTGACAGGGCAGGATTTACTCTCAACCATAGGTAATTCGTTCGTTACTATTGAATGGAGTCAACACTTTCCCTAATCATATGGTTCCGTTTGCCTTATTGAATAAAACAACATAAAAATGGCTCAAACGCTTGTTTTTACGTTGTTTATTTTATTATATAAGTGTTGAAAATACCAAATGCTTATATTTCATTTTTTATAAATCTTTACAATATATTAACATCTATTTTTATTGCCTAAATCTTTAAAATATTCTAATATATAAAAGGATGCTTTTGATCAGATTTACCGCTGTAAACCCAGGTCAGCAGGATATGAGCAGCTTCCAATCAGGAGATGAGCAGGTTTCGGCGGGTCACTTCTTTAACCAGCTCAGGGAAACCCCCGTCATAATAATCAACATGGCACCCATGGAGACGGGCGAAGGAAGTTCATCGAATAGAAAAAAGGCGGCAATGGCGGCGATTATTACTTCAGAAAGGATCAGTGTGGAGAGAATGGTCGGTGATACATATTTAACAGCATAGTTCATTGACCCGTGACCGATAATGGTAGGACCTGCAGCAAGGGCGATACTGATCAGAACGGCCGAAAAGGAAATATAGGGCCAGCCGCCGACCCAGATGAGGGTAAGCACACTACAGGTTATGGCAGCATGGAGATAGACATGAAATACATAATCAATCCATTCGGCTTTCTGGCGTATTTTTCGTCCCATCATAAAATAAATCACAAAAATCACTGCCGCTGTGAATGCAAATGCATTTCCGAGAAGCGGATTTTCAAAAGCACCTTCAGCAGTCCGGTCAGAAAAGCCCAGTGCAATAGACCCCATGCAGGCCATAAATACACCCAGCCAGACCGTTGACCCAAAGCGCTTTTTATACAGCAGGCTTTCCGTCAGGATGATAATTACAGGATGTATAGTCACCAGTACCGTGGCCGAGGCGACACTTGTATAATGCAGAGACGCTATCCAAAATGAAAAATGCAGGCCCAGGCTGATGCCGGCAAGCATCATCATAACCGGATTTACCCCACTTGTTTTCAGTTCGGAAAATGTTTTTTTCCTGACCAGCCAGAAAGGCGCCAAAAAGCCGACGGCTATCAGTGTGCGCAAGGCGGCCAGAACCATCGGCTGGACATCGGTTGCATACCTGACCAGAATCGGAGACGCTCCAAAGGTTATCAAACCTATGAAAAGCAGTGAAATTATCTTGAATTTCGGATAGTCAGCGGAGTTCGGGCTTTCGGGCAAATTGTTTGCTGTTAGCGTCTCTTTAACGGATTCGATCCATCGATTCTACAAGTTCCTGATCCTTCCGGATAAATCGCCAGGCCTGCCAGAGGGAAATGAGAGCCAGTAATATTAGCAAGACACTCAGAGCTTCTTTCAGAAGAAAAGAGCCTATTCCACCAAGCGTAAGCAAAATGGCTATGCTTGCAGCCAAAACAGCTGTCTGCGTGAATGTCGCAATCCGAACCCGGACGAGCTGTTTCTCTCTGTCCCGGTAAAGGAAAACAGAATAAATACTTAAAATGATCACCCCGGCCAAAAGCAGGGAGAACACAATGCCTATCCAGACAGCGGGATCCTGCATGGCCCTTGTATAGATAGGGGTAAAAAAGACAAAAAAATTGATCACAGCGGCCAATAGCAGAAATACTGTCTGAAGTCGTTGTATCACCAGACTCTGGATTGATTTAAAATTCAATGAAAAATAGTGAATTGAACTGTGGTTTTCAGTGATTCACCCAAACTTTTCCCCGGTTCTGTAATTCCTGTTATCCGGACGGACAGGGGCCTCACGGTTTGGTCCGTACGGTCATCAGGCGATTTAGCCTCAGTGAAACTGAGTCGAATGCCGAATACAGCACCGGAACAACGACCAGGGTTAAAAATGTGGCGAATGTCAATCCACTGATGATTGCGATACCCATCGGCCCCCAGAATCCCGTGCTCTCAGAGCCCAGCTGAAAATCCGGATCAAAATTCACAAAAAGATTTACAAAATCGATGTTAATGCCGAATGTCAGGGGAACCAGCCCCAGAATGGTTGTCAGCGCTGTCAGCAATACAGGCCTGAAACGAATCGCACCCGCTTCAATGATGGCCTCTTTTTTCGACATGCCTTTTTCCACCAGCTGTTTTACATAATCAAGCAACACGATATTGTTAACACATACAATGCCTGCCAGGGAAATAATACCGATAAACGTCATCAGGCCAAAGGCTGTGCGACTCAACACCAGCCCCAGCAAGACTCCGATAAGACTTAATCCGACAGCTGTCATGATGATGAATGGGGAGAGCATGTTATTGAATTTAGCCAGCATCACCAGAAAAATAAGGGCGAAGCCCACCAGAAGTGCCGCGGTAAGAAAACCGAATGCCTCTTCCTGTTCCTCATTCTCTCCTGTGTATTCCATCCTGTAGCCGGGCGGAAGCTGCTCCCTGTAATCCGACAGAAGCTCCTGCACTTCAGCCAGAATTTCGGGCCCGCTGTAGCCGGACGCCGCCTGGCCCTCCACTGTAGCGGTTCGCTGAAGATTCAGGCGGGTAATACTCCCCAGACCAACTCCTTCCCGGAAATCAGCTATGGCCGACAGCGGCACAAAACCATCCATGGAGCCGACGTTCAAATCCCTGAGATCTTCCAGCTCCTGCCGGTCTTCGGGCCTGAGACGCACGATAATGTCGTATTCATCTTCTCCATCTCTCCATTTGCTTGTTTCCAGACCGTTATTGGCAATACGAATGGTTTGCGCTATATCCGACATGTTCAGTCCGAAACGGCTCGCCCTCTCGTAATCTGCCAGGATACGGTATTCCGGCAGTCCGCCGCTGATGTTGTTTCGGACATCTACCAGTCCCGGTATTTCCCTCGTTACCGAAGCTTCAATCAACAACTGTGTTAACTCACGGGTGATCCTCACAATCTCGTTAAAATTCTGTCCGGACACCTCGATATTGACAGGGGCTCCGGTAGGCGGACCGGTCTGTTCCCCCTCGATATTGACCATTATATCCGGTATATCTCTGACGATTTCCCGGATTTTATTCAGCGTACTGCTGGATGGTTCGGCACGATCACCAAAATCCACCAGATTAATGGTCAGGCGGGAGCGTTCGGCACTCTGGGCACCGCCCCCGAAAAACGGATCCCCCGCAACACCCACATTTGTCTGTATGTTTTCGATATTGGCTTTCACAGCAGGATCTTCGTCGATGAGATTGTAGATCCTCTCCTGTACTTCTCCTGCAATCACGTTGCTGGACTCTACATTCATCCCGACAGGTCCTTCCAGCTCCACAACGATATTGTTTGGATCGGTTTCAGGAAAAAATTCAACCCCCGTGGGTGCAAGGATAAACAGTCCGAAGATACTGACCAGCACCCCCAGCACGGAACTCAGTAGAAGGGACCGGTTGTCCGTTATGATAATCGGTTTTTCAGACTTTCTGAACATGCCAAGAAAACCGGCTATGACTATTATAGCAGGAAGTAAAAGAAGATAGAGCCAAACCATCGCTTCCACAGCATGACCGAGAGAAACAGCAAAGAGAACAGTGGAAATAAAAATCGCCAGCAGTATTCCTGTGATGACCGAAATTCTGCCGCCCCTGAATACAGCTTCCATCAGATGAATCATGACGCTTGCAATTCCTGCCACTGCAAACAGAGCCGCTGCTGCAAACAGGACCGAAGACAGCGGAGAAAAAAGGCTGACCAGTCCGCCGGATACAGCCAGCAAAACAGATAGCGTCAGGCTTCCTAGCCCAAAGGTATTTCTGATCATGGCGTATCTGACGGAATAATCCCGCAAGAGCATCCAGTCCAGGAAGTTCCGGTACGCAACGACAATATCCGGAAGAGTTTCTTCTGTAAACCGCCTGGAGGCAGGTTTGATGGCATACCTGTAGAGGGCCCAGAAAAGAAGTATCATCAGTATCGACACCATCAGAGTGGTAAAATTGGCCATTCCGACAGCCACCGCAAGAAATAGTCCTATTCCCGCAGCAAGCCCCTTCACGTATCCTGTTGTCGGGGGTTTCTCTTCATCCTCCAGCCTCACCAGATAGGCTGTCAGCACCGGGTAGAGGACCAGGGCCACGAAAAGAGAACAGGTAAGCACGATAATCAGTGTCATTGGCAGGTAGCTCATGAACTGGCCGATAATACCGGGCCAGAAAAGCATGGGTGCAAAGGCAGCAAGCAGAGTCAGGGTAGCCGCTATCAGGGCATAACCCACTTCATCTGTCGCCAGTCTGGCAGCTTCAAACCGGGCATACCCCATTTCACGATATCTGTAGATATTCTCCACCACCACAATGGAGTTGTCCACCAGCAGCCCGAGGGCTATTATCAAACTGAAAAGTATGATGAAATTGACTGAATGTCCGAGTGCGAAAAGCACGATGAACCCCACCAGAATGGAAAGGGGAACAGCCGTGCCCACCAGGAGGGCATTACGTATCCCCAGAAAAAAGACCAGAACCAGAACCACAAATAACATTCCGCTGATAATGCTGTTTTCCAGGTCCGAAATCAGGTCCGTAATCTGTTCACTCTGATCTCCTGTTATAACCACGTTTGTACCTGAAGGCAGCAGGAACCCTTCGACAGCCGCCATAACCTCTTCAGAGGTTTCAAGTATGTTCACACCCGGTCTCTTTTTGATATTGAGGCTGATAACCTGGTTATCCTGTATGAGAGATTCGTCCACATCAGACACTCTGCCATTTTCCTCAATCTTGTAAGCCCTCAGGCGGGCAAAACTTTCACGCTCTTTAAACCCGAATATCACATCGGCGACATCCCGCATATAGACAAGGCCCGATCCCTGTGCCTCCCCCTCCGGCGGCCCCCCGACCACCAGGTCTTCGATCTCTTCCGGATTGTTGAATTCACCGCTGACACGAACCAGATAATTCATCCGTGCGACATCCACTGTTCCGCCGGGAATGGTCAGGTTCTGATTCTGTATGGCTCCCACAAGCTGGCCGAAGGCAAGATTACGGCCATTGAGGGCTGCCAGATCGACATTGACCTGGACTTCCCGTTCTATATCCCCTACAATCTCCACCTCCCGTATACCCGCCACGGTTTCCAGCCTGTCTTCCAGCCGCTCCGCCACTTCCGTCAACCGGGACAACGGGTAGTCTGCCGACAGATTAACTGTCAGGATCGGGATATCATCCAGATCGATCTCTACAATCACAGGTTCCTCTACATCCGGTGGCAGCTCCGATCTTGCAATATCCACCCGTTCCCGCACCCGCTGACTGGCTTCGACCATCGACACGTCGAGTTCAAATTCAACAATCACACTGCTGAAGCTTTCGGTTGTCGTGGAGCGAATTTCTTTAACGCCGTTGATCCCCTGCAATTCACGCTCTATCGGCTGGCTGACCAGCGACTCCATATCAGAAGGACTGATGCCCGGATAAACGGTATTAATAATAAAAATCGGGATTTCTATTGACGGGTTCGACTCTTTGGGAATCGCACTGTAGCTGAAAGCTCCGGCAATCACCAGAATAGCCGTCAGGATCACGACAACCGTTCTGTTATTTAATGTTATTTCAGTAAGTTTCATAGTCGGTTACTATAGAGATATCGGCCGGTGGGGTTAATAGGATAAGACGGAGCGGTCCCTTCTCTGCAGATCCCTGGCATACTCGCTGCTGGGTCGGTTACTGAGCACATTCAGCCTGTCGCCGACACTCAACGTGCTGATTCCGGTAACAATCACTTCATCTCCTTCCTGAAGCCCCTCGGTGACTTCTATTACAGGCCCTGAAGCAGGCCCGGTATTTACCGTAACCAGCTCTGCCACTTTTTCGTCATTTTCGTCTTTCACTATAAAAACCCTGATTCCATCCTCGTCCCGTACAATAGAGGTTCGCGGTACAATAACGGCATTCTCGATGGTTCTTCTTTTCACATGCAGGTCCACCACCATTTCAGGCTTGATCGATCCCCCGACGTTAGGCAGCTCTATTTCAACAGGAAATGTGCGGGTTGCAGAGTCGATAACATTCCCGGCAAATGAAATTGTGCTTTCCCGGACGGAGCCATCGTATGACCGGAGTCTGACAGTAACCGGGCTTCCTTTGACAATCTGTCCGGAATATCGCTCGGGAACACCGGCAGTGATACGCACCGTGTCTGTATTAACCAGCCTGACTACCGGCATACCTGGATTTACCAGTTCTCCGGTACGGACAAATCGCTCTTCTATCCGTCCCCTGAACGGAGCTTCAACATGGGTATCGCGGAGCTGCTTTTCAGCCTGCTCCAGCTGCGACCCGGCCTGATCACGCTGGGCTTTTGCACTCCTGTAATCCTGTGTACTAATAATTTCATCCTCATAAAGGGATTCCAGCCGGTTAAACGTATCATCTGCCAGTTCAAATGACGTCCGGGCTGCTTCAAACCGGGACCTGAGCAGACGGTCGTCCATATTGGCAATGATAGCTCCCTCTTCCACAGATTCGCCCCGTTCCAGGATGGTGTGTATCCGACCGGAGCTTTCGGACGAGACAGTGGCATCTTCAATGGCTTCCACAACCCCCGTAATGCGGATATAGTCGTCAAACGAATCGGGTGTAACCGTCACTGTTTCAACAGGAATGTACCGGGTGCGCTCTGACTGGTCTTCCCCGGCTTCATCGTCAGGCTCACAGCCGGTAACGGCAATCATGAACATCAGGGCTGCCGGCAATAGGGTCTTCCATTTCATAGTAATTTGAATTGGGTCATCAGTTTGGGTATTGGTAATGTTCATTAACAGGCTCTCCTGTTACTTGCTGAAAGCGGCTCATGGCCGTTAAAAAATCATATACGGCGGACAGGTAATTTAATCGGCTTTGATCCAGCAATGATGAAGCCTGCCTTTCTTCAAGTGTAGTTCCAACCCCCTCAGCCAGGCGCCTCAAAGAATTTTCATAATTCACCTCCGCCTGCTCGATATTCCGCTGCTGGCTTGTGATTCGCTTGTGCGCCGTCTCCAGATCATTCAGCGCCTGTTCGACCTCCAGATATATGTTGTTTTCAAGCAGTTCCCGATCGATTTCAGCCTGTCGCATCTCAATTTTGCTTTGCTGTATCTGTGAGCGGGTCTGGAAGCCGTTGAACAGGGACCACTGCAGCTGTATCCCGACAGAAACAGCGGGATCCCAGTAAGAGTTGCTGAAAAACCGGCGCTGGCTGGATGTGAATCCGAACTGATCGCCCGGCGTTTGTGAAATGACCTGCCGGTTGTCCGGTACCTGTCCCATGTACCCAACATTTGCAAACGCATTCACCGTCGGGCGATAGCGCGACCGGACTATTCTGTTATTCACTTCCAGAAGGTCAAGAAATCCTTCAGCCCGGCTCATATCAGGCCTCTGTTCAAGGGCCCTGCGATAGGCATCTTCCACGCCCGGTATGTCAGCCATCTGCTGATCATCAAATTCAAGAGCCCCTCTCAAATGGACCCTGGTCTTTACAGGTATTCCAAGCTGGAGACTTAAATTCCTGATGGACAGCTCGGACTGGTTTTCAGCTTCAATCAGATCGGTTTCCAGGTTAACCAGCTCAACTTCGGCACTCAAAAGATCAAACCTCGACAAAACACCCGCTTCAACGGATGCTTCCGTCTCCTCCACTGTTCTTTGCAACCGTTCTATACTCGAACGCAGAACCTGTGTCTGTTCCTGAGACAACAAAGCCGTATAGAATGCATTCCTGACCTGGTCCACGACAGTTTGCTGCTCACGCTGGAACTGATCCTGGTTAACTTCCCGCATCTGCCGCACTCCCTTTATGGCAGCAAATGCTGCACCGTTATACAATGTCTGCGTTACCGAAAGCCCTAATTCAAACTGATTATCCACGGCAAAAGGATTGTCGTCTGCAGCTCGGCTGATCCCCGCCGCCTCCATGCCTTCCTGCTGCCGTTCCATAAACTCTTCCAGAGAGATGGGGTCCGTATCGTCGTCAAACCTTGCGTTTTCATTGAAAGCGAGCCATTCAAGAGAGCCGATCAGGTTGAACAACCCGCCGGCATCCGAACCGGCAAAGGGGTTGGGAGAAATTATATTCCGGTTGTATGAACCGGAGGCATTGACCTGTGGGTACACAGAGCCCCAGGCTTCACGTATCTGTTCATCAACCATTTCGATGTCCAGTACTCCCTGCCGGAGCATATAGTTGTTGAGAAGGGCTATCTGTATGGCTTCCTCCAGAGTTATTGTGAGCTCGTCCGGAATATCCTCCGGATCCGTCTGTCCATAGGCTGTACCGGATAACAGAACGAATCCCAGAATTACAGTAAATAAAATTTTGGCATGCGCCATGGCTTGTTAACGCTAATATTGAAAGTTGCCTTTGTTACGGTTGGTTAGTGCCGCGTTCCCTTTCACCTTCCGTTCGGTTTTATTCGGGACGTTCTGTCTTATAGCGTGACGTTCTGTTCTTATCAATTAGAAATTTTTTATGGACTTACTTTTTTTTCTCCATCCCCGCTTCCAGAAGCTGCAGAAAGGATATAATTAAAGACTCAATATTCAGATCCATATCATCCAATATTCTGAAATAATGCCCGCTGCTTTGAAGATGCAGCATTTGCACGATCCCCCTGGCACTCGCCCAGATCATCACCGCCAGTTCTTTCGGATCAAACCTGTCATCGATAGAGCCGTCATCTATACCTTTTTGAAGGGCACGTGTGATGTACCCCATCGCTTCCCCTGCCTGTTCTTCACACCCGTGGGCAAATTGGCTGTCTGCGAGGAGGGTCCGGTCCTGTAAATTCTCATAATGTGAGAATGCATTGAAATAAATGGGATTCTCATTTACAAAATTCAGGTAGGCTTCCCCCAGCATCCGGATCAGCTCGAGTCCGGACCTGTCTTTTTTCAGAACCTCATGGAACTGACTGTTCAATTTCCTCGAACCGCGTTCACTGATAGCCAGGTAGAGTGCTGTCTTATTCCTGAAATAAAGATATAATGTACCTTTACTCAGTTCTGCCTCCTCCGCAATCTCAGTCATTTTTGCCGATTCAAACCCTTTTTCGAGAATTACTTTTTCAGCAGCATCGATGATGGCTTCCTGCCGTCTGGCCTTTTCACGTTTCTTTCTTTCCGAGATTCCCAATCCTGCACCTCTGCATTGCTGATGTGTATTGCTGATGGTTTGCCCCGTCCGTTCAGTAACTGTTCAGTAACGATTTCAGCAACAGTTAATAACAACGGATTTATGACTAAGAGTCATATTATGAACAAAGGTCAACAAGTTACATTTTATTTTTAAGTAATCACATACTGATGACTGGATTTTTTTTACCGGAAACTATCCGCAGACGAGATTAAGACTATGGAGCTTAATGAGATGTATAACCCAGGTCCCCCGTTCAGACCCCTGCCTTGCCAGGTCATGCCGCAGGAGACACGGATCGACTAAACCCTGGCCCCGCCGCTCAGCAGATAAAGCACCGCCATCCGAATAGCGACACCGTTTGTCACCTGGTTCAGAATAACGGACCGGTCACTGTCTACAACGTCACTGGCCAGCTCCACACCCCGGTTGACAGGGCCGGGGTGCATTACAGTGAAGTCAGGATACCTCTCCAGATGGTCCATTTTAATACCGAACTTCTGGTGATATTCACGGATGCTCGGGAATAACTCCGTTGCCATGCCCTGCCTTTCCAGCTGGATCCTCAACGCCATTGCAATATCACACCAGGCCAATGTCTCTTCCAGGTCATAGGAGACATTGGCTCCCAGGGATTCCGCAAACCGCGGCAACAGAGACTTGGGGCCACAGATGGTAACTTCAGCCCCTATTTTCAACAGCCCCAGAATGTTAGACCTGACCACCCTGCTGAAACTGATATCCCCGATTATTGCAACTTTTTTACCCCTCAGGTCCGCGTGGATCTGCTGCATGGTGAACATGTCGAGAAGAGCCTGCGTCGGATGCTCATGAGCGCCATCACCCGCATTTATAATGACGGCATCAACCAGCCGGGTCAGAAAATGAGGTACTCCGGGACTTTCATGGCGGACCACCACCATATCGATTTTCATGGAGCTGATATTCTGTATGGTGTCCTTTAGTGTCTCCCCTTTATTACTGCTGGACGTTCCCGCCGAGAAATTGACCACATCCGCTCCCATCCGCTTCTGCGCCAGCTCAAACGAAAGCCGGGTTCGGGTGCTGTTTTCATAGAAAAGATTTACGATTGTCTTGTCACGCAGCGTCGGCACTTTCGGCACCGGCCGGTTCAGGATCTCTCTGAAATACTTGGCCTGGTCAAGCACGTAGAGAATGTCCTCTTTTGAATAATCTTCAAGACCAAGCAGGTGCTTTTGCCCAAAAGGATAATCACGCACAGAATCAGCCAGATCAACCATTCTTTTTTTCATTCCCCACATTTACCAGATAGACGGCATCTTCCCCGTCCAGCTGTTTTATTTTTACGCGAACCTCTTCATTCTGATGGGTCGGCACTTTCATACCGATGTAATCAGCCGATACCGGCAATTCCCGGTGGCCCCGGTCAACCATGCAGCAAAAGCGGATGCTGCGGGGGCGGCCGTAGGCCATCAGGGCATCCATGGCCGAGCGGACTGTCCGGCCGGTGTAAAGCACATCATCAACGAGTATTACATCCCTGTCGTAGAGATCAAACGGTATTTCAGTCACCTTGACTTCCGGCATCTTGAGTTTTGACCTGAAATCGTCCCGGAAGAAGGTAACATCCAGTACACCGAAGTCCGGAACCCGGGCGTACTCCGTCTCGATTATTTGCAAAATGCGCCTTGCTATGAAAACTCCACGGGTCTGCATTCCGATCACTGCGGGGTGGGCCGGATTATCATACGGTTCAAGGATCTGATGAGCAAACCGCATAAAGGTGCGGTTGAGATCCTCGGCAGACAAGATTTGTGTTTTTTCCAACAGGTTACCTCAGGGAAATTTTGTGCTGGAAATTAGGAATTGATTGTTTACTACACAAAAAACAGATCGTTTTTGTTTCATTTCACATAATTTCCGCCCACCGGGTTTTCTTTCATTTCAGAAGGGTTTTAACTATTATTGAACGCATTTTTTCAACTAACTGAATTGTTTACTGAAAAGACTCGATTTCTATGAAAATTCATGAGTATCAGGCAAAGGAAATTTTACAAAATTATGGAGTAGCCACTCCGGCCGGCATCGCTGCTGAATCAACCGATGAAGCTGTAAAAGCTGCCGAATCCATGAAGGCCGACGGCAGCAGCCTGTTTGTTGTCAAAGCCCAGATCCATGCCGGCGGCCGCGGAAAGGGCCGGACGAAAAAGAACAACGCCAGGGGTGTGATCCTGTGCAGGACGATTGATGAAGTTAAAAAAGCAGCCGAGTCTCTTTTGGGGGATACCCTCGTCACCATTCAGACCGGTGAGGCAGGACAGAAAATTAAAACCATTTATGTTACTGACGGGGTGGATATTGATCAGGAATTCTACCTTGGCATTCTGCTCGACCGGGCCAGAAGCAAAAATGTGATCATGGTTTCGACGGAAGGGGGTGTTGAAATTGAACAGGTCGCGGAAGAGACGCCTGAAAAAATTATAAAAGAGTGGATCGAACCTGGAATGGATCTTCAGCACAATCAGGCGAGAAGACTGGCTTTCGCCCTTGGATTTGAAGGCAAAGCCTTTAAAAAAGCGGTAAGCTTCATTCAGTCGCTGTATAAATGCTATGAAGAGACCGATGCCAATATGGTTGAAATAAATCCACTGGTAAGAACGCCGGACGGGGATGTTTTTGCACTCGATGCCAAATTTACTTTTGACGAAAATGCAATGTATCGTCAGAAGGCATATGCAGATTTGCGTGATCTGGCTGAAGAAGATGCCACCGAAGTGGAAGCCTCCAAATTCGATCTGAACTACATCAAACTTGATGGAAATGTCGGCTGCATGGTTAACGGGGCGGGCCTGGCCATGGCTACCATGGATATCATAAAACTTTCAGGCGGCGAACCGGCCAATTTTCTTGATGTCGGTGGCGGAGCAAATGTAGACACTGTAAAAAACGGTTTTCGAATTATTCTTGAAGATAAAAATGTAAAGGCCATTCTGATTAACATCTTCGGCGGAATCGTCCGCTGCGACCGTGTGGCCAATGGAGTCATTGAAGCCATCAAGGATCCGGAAATAGCCAGGAAAGTCTCCGAAGTACCTATTATCGTGAGGCTGCAGGGGACCAATGCAGCTGAAGCAAAAAAGATCATTGACAGCAGTGACCTCAATGTGATCTCCGCTGTACTGTTAAAGGAAGCCGCCGAGGAAGTGTCGAAGGTACTTGCTGCCTGAATGGTCCGTCTGCCCGGCCTGATTTTAAAAAGCCGGCTCCTGTCAGAGCCGGCTTTTCCGTTATTAGCTGCAATTCGGATTACGTTTCCCGGATGAGCTGAATATCCAGCTGCAACTCGATGTTCTTGCCCACAACGACGTTGCCAGCTTCTGTTACAGCATCCCATTCCAGGCCGAATTCTTTTCGGTTGACTGTGCC
>JBBDRV010000005.1:0-13232 GCA_040905285.1 Balneolaceae bacterium
AACTGTGTAAAAAGATCGCATGCGCAGCTCTGTAGAGTAAGTCCGACAGACTGCTAGTCAATACCTTACTATTAGAAGAGTTTAAAGAAAAATTAAAAAACAGATGCAATGAAGTCTCTTTTAGCCCAATCCAGCAAGCTGGCAGATCCGTCCTATCAGCTTGATGTACTCAACAATCACAATGAAAAGATCAGTTCCCTGGCCAAATTTGAAGAAAAACTGGAGGATATGGGCCTGTTTCCGCTCAGGCCCACAGGAATTGAAATTTTTCAGATCAATCTGGGTTACATGTGCAATATGACCTGCAAACACTGTCATGTGGACGCAGGGCCGGACCGCAAGGAGATCATGACGAAAGAAACGCTGCAATACTGCCTGAGTGCCCTGAAGGGGAGTGACATCGGGACGGTGGATCTGACAGGCGGCGCCCCGGAGATGAATCCACACTTCAGATGGTTCGTCGATGAGGTTTACAAGCTCGGAAAGCATGTCATCGTCAGATCGAACCTTACTATCCTGGATACCGGGAAATTTGAAGACCTGCCTGCCTTCCTGGCGAACAGGGGAGCCGAAATCACCTGTTCGCTTCCATTCTATAGCAAGCGGCGCACGGACAGCCAGCGAGGGGAGGGAACTTACGATAAATCTGTAAAGGTTTTGAAGCTGCTGAATGAACTTGGTTATGGTAAAGAAAGGTCAGCTCTGGAGCTGAACCTGGTTTACAACCCGGTGGGTGCCTTTTTGCCGGCTTTGCAGGAGGTGCTTGAAAAAGATTTCAAAAAAGCGCTGAAGAGGGATCACGGGATTGTTTTCAACAATCTCTATACCATCACAAATCTGCCGATCAGCCGTTTTTTGAATTTTCTTCTGGAGAGCGGGAATCTGGAAGAGTACATGGAAAAGCTGATCACGTCGTTCAACCCTGCAGCGGCAGAGGGTGTTATGTGCCGGGATACTATCTCCATCGGGTGGGATGGCTTACTTTACGATTGCGATTTCAACCAGATGCTGCAGATACATACCAGCCACGGCTCTCCACATCATATCCGGGACTGGGATGAACAAAAACTGAATGAGCGGGAGATTGTGGTAAATCAACACTGCTATGGCTGTACGGCGGGTGCCGGAAGCAGTTGCGGAGGTGCGACTGCTTTTTGACAAATAAATGTGTAAGATTACCTGGCCTGGCATCGTCTGTACATGACTGTCCGGGGCCTGGGTGAATTATCCTGTTTTACTGGATATCAGTACTTTATCCTGCAGCCGGATCGCCGTTACGTCAACTCAATGAATACAGGATTACAGGATATTGGATGCAGTAACATTACAAGTGTTGGCCATTCTATTTTTTGCCACTGTCATTCGATCGGCTTTCGGTTTCGGAGAGGCATTGGTAGGTGTACCTTTGCTTGCGATTATTATTTCTGTTGACGTTGCAGCACCCGTCGTAGCACTGATCTCTGTCACTGTGGCCGCCGTTGTGATCGCGTACGACTGGCATGAAGTTCGTTTCCAAAGTGCAGGACGGCTGTTATTTGCGACTTTGTTCGGAATACCTTTTGGCCTGGTGCTTCTGGTGGCTACGTCAGAGTCTGTCGTCAAATCCCTGCTTGCGGTTGTGATCATCATATTTTCCCTTTATGCACTGACAGGCGGCAGTCATTACAAGATGAACAGTGACCGGTGGGCATGGCCTTTTGGATTTCTTGCAGGCATACTGGGTGGGGCCTACGGCATGAATGGGCCGCCTCTTGTGATGTTTGGCGGGCTTCGGCGATGGCCTCCGGGACATTTCCGGGCTACCCTGCAAGGATATTTTCTGCCGGCCAGTATCCTGATTATGGCTGGTTACTGGTGGGCTGGTTTATGGACACAGGAAGTGAATCATTATTACCTGGGATCTTTACCTGCCGTCCTTTTTGCTGTTTTCCTTGGACGAGCCATTAACCGGCGTATGAGCAGCGACAGATTTCTCATTTATATCCATGCCGGTCTCATAATAATCGGATTTCTCCTGCTGATACAGGCAACGGGAAAGTAATTTTTCAGTTACCAATATTTATATTGTAATATTTACATTTCTTAATTATTTATTTAATATTTGCATTATATTTACATATATAAAAAAATTAAAAAATCAGGTGAGTTTAATATAAGAAGGGTTGAGTCAAGCCGATTACATTGGTAGCAGGTATTTGATACAGGGTAAATTAGCTATAGGCCCTTTGAAAAGAGAAAAAAGATGCAAAGCAAGAAAAGTCAGGCACTAAACAGGTTCTTTTCCCTTCCACTGACCTTTTTTTGTACAGTTAGCGTTGATGGTTATTTCAGTTACTTCAATCATGTTTTTACGGACGCATTGGGCTATTCGAATGATGAATTAAAAAAACAGGGCGTATTGAATCTGGTTCATCCCGTGGACAGGGAAGTCACGCGGAACGAGATGGAGAAATTAGTAGCGGATGACAGCAGAGTTGTCCAGGATTTTGTGAATCGATGTCAGCATAAAAATGGAAGTTATCGCTGGCTTACCTGGTGTTCACGTTATAATCAGGAAACGGATCTTTTATATGCAATAGGGCGTGATATCACCGAGGAAAAACAGACACGAGAAAAGCTGGAGACACTTCTTGCGACAAAAGACAAGCTGTTTTCCATACTTGCCCATGATCTGCGGGGTACGCTGGAGGGAATCAAGACAATGGCGGAACTCCTCAAGGATGACGTAAAGAAAGAAGCTGAATCCTTACTTGAGGGACTGAATTTAATTGCTGCGTCCGCACGCTCTACAAATGACCTGTTGAATAATCAGTTAAACTGGTTCTTCATGCAACTTGACACGTTTAAGCCGGCCTTTGATGATCTGGATATCAGGGAATGTGTTAAACACGGGATAGATATCTACAAATCCATGATGACCAATAAGGGAATTAAACTGACTCTTACAGGTCCGAAGGTCAGAATCCAGGGGGACTGGAACATGTTGTGTATTGTTTTCAGGAATCTGATCTCCAACGCTATCAAGTTTTCATATGCTGACAGCCGTATTGATACGCATATAACAGAAATGGACGAGCAGGTAACCGTAACAATCAAGGATCGGGGAATGGGAATGCCGGAGGACATTAAAGCGAGCCTGTTTGATCCGGATGATCAGGCTTTGCGGCCGGGTACCAATCAGGAACAAAGTACAGGACTCGGACTGCAACTTTGCAAAGAAATCGTAGCAATGCACAAAGGCAAAATTGCCGTTGAATCTGAAGAGGAGAAAGGCACTGCTTTTTCAGTTAGTTTGCCAACTGCCGGATAGAGTTGTTTGCCAGGCTCACGTCATTTTCAGACAAGGGACGCATCCCGGTCCTCGTCACGCGACAACTTGCTTTCATTCATAAATTTCAGCAGGAATGTAGTGCCTTCCCGGCTGTTTACACTGATATCCCCGCCCAGTTGTTTGACTAACAGGTCAATGAGCTTGAAACCGAGATTGCCATAGTCCGGCAGACTGTCGCCTGAAAGATCAAGTCCCACTCCGTTGTCCTGATATCTGACCTGGATCAAACCCTCTTGGTCTTCCACTATTTCAATAAGGATATCTCCGTCCTGCCTGCCGTTGAATGCATGTCTCATGGTATTGCTGATCAGCTCATTCAGTATCAGTCCCAGGGAGAATGACTGACCGATACTCAACCGGATAGCATCAACATTGATCCTGAATGTTGCCGGAAAATTTTTTTTTGGGGAGGTCTGTACGATTGTGGTTAAAAGTCGGTCTACATACTTTTTTAAATTCGCATGAACAAGCTCGTCTGACTCGTGCAGCACTTCATGCAATTTGGCAACAGCTGATATCCTGGATTCCACCAGGGACAGAATTTCACGGAGGGCCGTATTTTCGGATTCAAACTGCTGAATCTGAAGCATGCCGCAAATATCAGCCAGATTGTTCTTGATCCTGTGATGGATTTCATAAAACAGAATATTTTTTTGCTCGAGCAGTTTTGAGATCCTTTTATATTTCTTCCGGTATAGAAATGATTCAATTCTGAATTGCAGCTGGTCGGCAATTGTTTTCAGGGCGTATTCCTGGCTTTTCGTTAAGCCGCGGGATTTGTCATCAATGACACAAAGGGTCCCGAAGCTGCTTCCCTGGGAATTTGGAATGGGAACCCCCGCATAAAAATAAACGGCCTGCTCTTCAAGATAAGGCAGATCCCTTGTTCGGGAGTCTGCCGTTGTATCGTAAATCACCAGCAGTTCATTATTTTCGAGAGTATGCCGGCATATTGACTGGCCGGAAGGAATTTTCGGCACATCCCATTTTCCATCTTTCGAAATGGTATACTGATAACTGTTATCAACAAAATTAATGAGGGACACCGACGCATCACAGATGGTGGAAGTGAGATGGTTTACGTTTGAAAGTTTTTCACCGGGATTACGAAAATTGGTAATCAGTTCTTTAAAACCGTTTTTACTGAATACATGATCCGAATATTCCATAATACCCTCTCTCTCTTTTGTCTATCGCTCTCTGTCTTGCCTGTAATCTATATATTATAGAGATCAGAAAGTACCCGCGCAGTTACTAATGTAACAGGGAAGAAGAAATCACCATTCGGAGGAGAGTAGAACGCTGAATGTTGCCCGACAGTCGCGTTTTGCAGCAATAGCACATATGCGCCCCGGTTTTCGATTTGCCTATATTCGACTATATCAGTTCACATAAAACCGAAAGCCGATATTGCCGTTGAAATGAAAGTTGAACGCCGGACTTACATGGACAGTGGGAGCCAGTTCAAAAAAGAGATCAACCGGAACCTCTTCAAAGTTGAATCCGAATCCTGCAGGTGTACGGATCATCAGGAGATCATCAAAGCCACTGTCACGCCATTGGTAACCGATTCCGCCCCCGTAGTAATAGTGCAGACGGCCCACTTCCCAATCCAGGTCATCATAGAACTTGTGAACCAGGTAATCCAGATGGGTATAAAAATCGGATGTGTAGTCTGTAAGGCTGAAAGAGACCAGTCCGGCCAGTGCCGCGGATTCATTCATCCAGACTTTATAACTGATACCATCGGGCCCGGCGACGGCGCCCCCTATGCCAAAATTTCGATCCTGTGCATCCTGTGCAACGGCTGTTTGTGCAATGATCATCAGGGAAGCTGCAAATAAACACGGCAGTGTAAACCGTCTGATGGATCTTTTAGTAAGAAAATTTATCGTCGGTAGTCGCATGGTCAGAATATTGGTTGATTGTCATTCGTGTTCAGAACCTCGCCGTCGGGCCGGCTATCAGGGATAGTACTATTTTACAGATTTGTTCCCAATTTAAATAACACCTGCTCCGGGGCCACCCGGGCAGTTTACGGAGGCACTGTCCGATGGAATGAAGCCTGCGAAAATTAATTTGTAACATTTTATCCCTGTTGTGCTCTTGTATTCAGGAACAGGAAAAAAGTATGTTTTCCTTCTGGTTATTCAACCAGATACTCCTACACTCTGAAACCTAATGCATCAAGCCCCGGAATGGATAGTTCCGGGGTTTGCTTTTTCAGGGACCTTTTCTTTTTACCTCTCGGACGTGTTCCGGCAACTTCAGGATTCTTTTACTGCCGGAAAACCGGGTATCCCTTATCATACCATCCGATCATGAATCTAAAAATAAACCCGGTAGAGTAAATTGACAGACCGGCCGGGCTCGGGGAAAAGATCTTTGACAAGGGAGAGATGGTTGTGGTACTCGGTATTGAACAGATTCAGTGCATTCACGGATATCGTATGCAGTGTTGTTCCCCAGCCAAGGGTGTATTGGGCAGTCAGGTCTGTGACAGTGTAGCCGTCTGTGGAGGTTTCAAATTCTCCCAGCCGCTCCTGGCGTGCCGCCATGCGTACACGGCCGCTGATTGAAAAATTATTGAAGGCATAGTATCTCAGTGCGATATTTCCCTGCAACGGGGGAATCAGCGGGAGCGGCTGTTCGGTTTCCTGCAGGTCGGTCAGTTCCATTTCTTCTTCGGAAACAACCCGGTCTCCCATGGTGAGGGACATGTTGCCGTCAATGGCAAGTTTGCTGTGAAGCTGAAATTCTGACGACAGTTCGGCTCCGTAAATTGTTGCCCGGGTGCCGAGGTACTGATAGGTGTCGAGATCGTACCGGGGAGGCCTGCGTTCTCCCGTATTCTGTGCGTGAAGATAATTGCCGAAATAATTGTAGTAGCCTGTCAGTTCTATGCTGGCATTGTCCTGTTTGAAGCGGGCAAATAATTCACTTCCAAGCCCGCGTTCCGGGTCCAGGTCGGGATTGCCGACTTCAAACGAATAGACCGCCAGGTGGGGACCTTCAGAGTAAAGCTCTTCAAGACTGGGAGAACGCCAGGAATGCATAAAGGTCGATCCGAGAAAAAAACCGCGGCCAAAATCATAGATGGCTGATACGGAAGATTCCAGGCCGGTAAAATGACGTTCTCTTACATGGCCGATCCTTCCCATCCGTTCCTCTTCGGGAAGGGAAGTTGCATGATTCAGGCGCAATCCGGCTTCGAGGTGGAGGGTGCTGATATCTGCTTCCTGAATGGCAAACAGGGCACCGCTGAAAGCATTCGAATTAGGTGTTCTGGATCCGGCTACCGCATAATCCGTGAATTCCCCCCAGATCCCGACCACCCCGCTGTCTAAAATCCCGCGGCCGCGGGTTCTCAATTTTACAGAAGCGACGGCGGTATCCATGTCGTACTGTGAACCGATGATGCCGCCGGGTTCTATTTCAACATGATGATAGCGGATAATGGAAGCCCGCGTTTCAAGAAGAGTAAAGACCGGTCCCCTGACCAGCAGTTCAGCCCGGCCCTCCGCCTGGTATTTGGACATTTCGATATCCACACCTCCGGAATGTCCGCCGTCAGGATCCGGGGGAATACCGTATTTGCTCAAGTACATCGAACCGGCTAAACCGGTATATCCCCAGGGACGTATGTAACTGCCTCCGAATGAGTTGCTGGAGGAACGCAGTGAGGTGTTGGGAAGTCTGCCGTCCGGGAGCCGGTAATCGCTGCCGATGCGGCCGTTCAGGTCGGCATTGAAAACAAAATCCTCATTCCAGGGTACGTTGACAGATCCTGCTGACATCAATCCCCCGTTGACAGTCGATCCCTGAAGGGACAAGGTGCCGGTGGTCTGGCCGGGAACACTGTTCGGAATCTGGTTTCGCACCACGTTTATAACTCCGCCTATCGCGCCGGACCCGAATTCAAGGGCTGCCGGTCCACGGGCAATTTCAATTTCATCAGCGGATGACGGATCCACTGCAACAGCATGATCGCCGGACGTCCAGGAGACATCCCCCGTTCTTTCCCCGTCTTCAAGTATCAGAACCCTTTCGTCGCCCAGACCACGGATAACAGGCCTTCCCGGAGCCGCTCCCATGCTTCTTTCCGAAATACCTGCCTGATTGTCAAGGGTTCCGGACAGCGTTGTGCCCAGATCCCTTCGCAGCTGTTCGCCGATAATTTTAACCGATGCATGTTCCAGATTGGAACCGGTCGTGCCTTCTGCATCAGCCGTAACCTGGACGGCCTGACCGGAAAGCACGGTGGGCCTTATCTCAAATTCCAGATTCGTTGTTTCGTCATCCCGGACGGTAATGGACCGGCTGCGGGAGGAATACCCGATACGATGTATGGTGACCGTATAGGATCCCTCGGGGATATTGGTGAGCCGGAAGCGGCCATTTCTGTCGGTCGTTGTCGTCCGGTTGATCTCTTCAAGATGGAGATAGGCAAAGGAAACGGGTTCCCCGGTTTCTGAATCGAGAATGATCCCTGAAACAGTCCCCGCTGTATCTTCATCGTCTGTTCGACCGGTTGAATAAGCTGCAGAAGTGATAAATATTAAAAATAACAAAAAGGCTGTCGCTGTTTTCAAAGTATCACTGGCATTTACAGATTAAAAATTACAGAAACTTCTTTTCGTCCGGAACAGGCCGGCAGGATGGCCGGTGCGGGTGACCGGTTCGTGAATAACAGGAATGAAGCTTGTCATATTCCGCAATTTGCATTGAATTGCAGAAAACCGTCCGGGCTTTCATGTAGCTGCAGGGGAGAAATCAGCAGACCTGCCGGCAGCAGAAGGTTGCCCGCTGTGGATTTGTAAAATCGGACCCTGTTCAGGATCACAAGATCACGGGGTATAGACATCTGAGGGTATTGATGACTGAGGGTATTGTCTGTACATGTACCGGTAAAATATGAATTATGGATGAGCATTCAACAGACAATAGTTGTTTCAGGAAATAACAGGGAATAAATGGATAAGGATTAATGTCTCTGTTCCTCTTTTTTGAAAATCTTTTTTGAATTGCCTGCCTGCCGCCGGCCGGCTGTCCGCCCCTGGCCGGTGCCCTGCACTTATGTCCGTTGCTCTGCACTTACTTATTTATAGAAAGAATATTGATATTCCACAGCAGACCTGATTACTTATGGGGCAAATACAAGATGGGTCAAATACAAGCAGGAGCGGGTTGGATTAAGCTGATGGCCTGGAACGGAAAATGCAATAGCGGATATGAGCAGAATTGATTACGACCCCCTTGTCCGTTCTTCCTGGAGCAGGATGCTCCGCCTTTGGAAGCCAATGGCCGCCTGGACCCTGCTGGTCTGGCTGTCAGTGGCTCTGATTCTGGCCCCGGTTACGACGATGGTTCTGGGGCTGGAAATTTTCCAGGGCAACGATCTGGTGATCGGGAATGAAGAGCTTCTGGAATGGCTGAAAAGCCCGGCCGGCATATCCTATCTCATCGTGTCCGGCGCACTTGGACTGATCAGTTCGGTGGTTCGGTTTGCAGGAATTTTCGAAATCGTTACTGAAGACCTGAACGGACGCTCTCCCGGGTTGAAAGTTACGGTTCTGAGGGTGACAAGGATAATTCCCCGGCTCTTCAGGGCCTGCCTGCTTGCGGTTGCCGCTTCAATGGCTGTCCTGGTTCCGTTCGCAGGGGGACTGGGCCTGTTGTATTATCTGTTCCTGGCGGAACACGATATTAATTTTTATCTGGTAATCAGGCCGCCTGAACTGTATTACGCATTGTCGGCCGGCGCGATGTGGAGTCTTCTGTGGATCGGCGGTGTTCTCTATGTGTTCGGACGATCTGTTCTTGCATTGCCGGCTTACCTGTCGAATGACTACACACTGATTGAGGCGGTCAGAAAGTCGTGGTTTCTTGCAAAGGACCGGACTCTGCGGCTGCTTCGCCTGATGGCTTTTTTCATCGCGGCATGGCTGATTGCCCGGCTTGCCATGGATACCCTTTTGATTTTCACTGCCTCCAGGACACTTGGGTTTGTCGCGGAATACTCACCTTCCGTTCGCCTCGTCGTAATGGCAACGGCGGCTTTTGTGGCGCTTTCACTTGTTCTGGGTATTGTTATCGGTTTTTTTGCCTTCTCCTTCGGTTCCACACTGCTGACCAAATTTTACTATGAAGATACGAATCTGCATGGGAGCCATCTTCCGGCCCGGCGCTTCCGGAGGACCCGGACAGGAATGGCGGACATTGTCGAGCCCTGGCTAAGACCGCAACGTATCATTCCGCTGGTCCTGCTGGCGGGAGTCGTGAGCCTGATTGCCAGCGCTTACTGGCTTGACCGGCTTCCAGAACCCCGGGAAACCGTCATTGCCGCTCACCGGGCGGGACCCGCACCTGCGCCTGAAAACACACTTTCTGCTCTGGAGCAGGCTATTGAGGCGGGAGCTGATTATTCTGAGATCGATGTCCAGAGGACCCGTGACGGGGTTGTTGTGCTTGTGCACGATGCCGATTTAATGAGGGTTGCCGGGGTTCCTCTGGTTCTGTCTGAAACGGACTATGGAGAGATGGACGGCCTGGTGCAGCGGCCGGATGACGGGACTTCTCCACGTGAACGGCGGGTGGTGACCTTGTCGGACATGCTTCAAAGAGCAGACGGCCGGATACGTTTGATGATTGAGCTTAAATACCACGGTTTTGATCCGCTTCTGGCGGAAGATGTCGTGACGGTCATTCGGGAACAGGAAATGGAAGATCAGGTAGCTGTAATGTCGCTCGACCTGAATGGCCTCCGACAGTTCATACATCTTGCTCCCGATATACGGACTGGATATATATCTGCCATTGCGATTGGAGATATCAGCCGGACGCCGGTGGATTTTCTGGCGATAAACCGCCAGGGGATCTCGTCGGGACTTATCCGCAATGCACGGCATCGAAATATGGACGTGTATGCCTGGACCGTAAACAGGGGGGATGCGATGGCCGAATTGATCGAAAAGGGTGTGGACGGTTTGCTTACGGACAATCCGGCACTGGCCGTACTTGTTCAAAAGGAACTGGCAGAGATGACGGTTGTGGAAAGACTGCTTCTCCGGTTTCAGTCGCTGATTGTTGATCCTGCAGACAGTTAGGTTCCGCGGATATTCCGGGGGTCCCTTTTTAGGATAGAGTTTCTATTCATTCTGTCATACTTTACACGGCAACGGGGTTGCACCACCACAGACACGGGTATTTCACATGAGACCATATATACTGGCAGAGTCCAGCTGGAAAGAAATAAAACATCAGCAGATCGATCTGGTCATTCTTCCCTGGGGCGCAACAGAAGCTCACAACTATCATCTTCCTTATGCTACCGACAACATTCAGGTGGATCAGATAGCCGCGGAGGCCGCCAGGCTGGCCTGGGAGGAGGGGGCCGGAATTATGGTATTGCCCTGCATCCCCTTTGGAGTCAATACCGGACAAACGGATATCAGGCTCGATATAAACATGCATCCGAGCACCCAGGCAGCGATATTGAATGATGTTCTCGAAGTGCTGAACCGACAGGGTATAAGAAAATTACTGATACTTAACGGGCACGGGGGCAACGATTTTAAAACCATGATCCGGGAGGCGGGTGTCACCTGGCCGGAGATGCTTATCGTCAGTTGCGACTGGTTCAGGGCCATGGACAAAACGGATTATTTTGAAAATGAGGGAGATCATGCCGATGAAATGGAAACGAGCCTGATGCTCTGGCTGGCAGAAGATCTGGTAAGGCCGTTGACTGTGGCCGGTGACGGCAAAGAGCGGCAATTCAGGATCCCGGCCCTGGGTGAAGACTGGGCCTGGACGGAACGGAAATGGTCGGCTGTTACAGAAGATACCGGGGTGGGGAATCCTCATAAATCATCGAAAAGGAAAGGGGAGGTTTTTTTCAGGGATCTGACGAAGAAAATTGCCGGACTTTTTATTGATCTGGCAGCCGCGGATGCCGATGATATGTATGAATGATATGTTATGAATGATACTATGGATTACAGGTATGACGGATTACAGGTATGACAGAACCTGTCACCCTCTTTTGTTATGTTTACCTTCCGTCTGGTGAGGACGGAACAGAATACTGCAGATCAGAATAATCACAATGGTGGATATCAGGAATTTGTAAACATCAAAAAACGGATCTCAATATGGAGCTTATCACAGTTATCTTGATTTTGGCCGCCGCCGGGACAGGCATTGCGGCGGGGTATATGGCAGGGAACAGCAGGCTTTCACGCCTGGAGGAACGGAACCTGTCTGTGTCCGAACAGCATCTGGCAGCTGAAGAACAGCTGACGCAGGAGACCCGGCGGGCCAATGAAGCTGAAAAGAGAGTGGCAGAGCTTCAGGCTGATTTCAGGAATCTGGAACAGCGTCTGGAAGAACAGAAACTGGAATTCGTAAAAATGGAGGAACAATTCCATACCCGTTTTGAAAATCTGGCCAACAGGATTCTGGAGGAGAAATCCAAAAAATTTACCGAACAGAACCGTGAAAAGCTCGATGAGCTTCTCAAACCGCTCGGTGAAAAGATTGAAGAATTCCGGAAACGGGTTGAACAGGGTCAGAAAGAAGATATTAAAGGCAGAAGTGCCCTTGAACAAAATCTGAAAACCCTTCAGGACCTCAACCAGAATATGGCTGAAGAAGCGAAGAATTTAACCCGGGCCCTGAAAGGGGACTCCAAACGACAGGGGAACTGGGGGGAAGTTATCCTTCAGCGTATCCTGGAACGTTCCGGATTGCAAAAAGGACGCGAATATACAGTTCAGCAGAGCTTTATTACAGATGACGGACGTCGTTTGCAGCCGGACATCATCGTCAATCTTCCGGACGACAAACATCTTGTTATCGACTCCAAAGTTTCGCTGACAGCGTATGAACGGTTTAACTCTGCTGACGAGGAAGAAGTGCAGAACCAGGCGCTGAAAGAGCACCTTGTCTCCCTGAGAAAACACGTCAAAGATTTAAGTGCAAAGAACTACCAGCAACTGTGCAACAGAAGCCCTGACTTCATTCTGCTGTTTGTTCCGATTGAACCCGCTTTCGGCTATGCCATGCAGAACGATGAGAATCTCTATAATGAAGCCTTTGACAGAAACATCATCATTGTAAGCCCGACCACACTTCTGGCAACACTTGCCACCATCGAAAATGTCTGGAAGCAGGAGTATCAAAACAAGAATGCACTTGAAATTGCGAGCCGCGGCGGGGCGCTGTACGACAAGTTTGTGCTGTTTGTAGAAAGCCTGAAGGATGTCGGGCAGCGCATTGAGCAAACCCGCAAAAGCTATGATGAAGCGATGACCCGCCTCAGCACGGGTTCAGGGAATTTGGTAAGGCAGGTTGAAATGCTTCGTGAATTGGGTGCCAAAACGTCCAAACAGCTTCCCGGAGAATACAGTGATGGAGATTACAGGAATTCGGATCCGGAAGCACATGTAGTGGGAGAAGGGGTGAACGGCAGCGGAGAAGGGCGGCAGCCGTGATCAGGCAGAACTGCGTCTTATGTAATAGTGATAGAACCGGGCATATTTGTCATGATGCAACCCGTATGGATCTGCAGCGGGATTATTATCAGTGTGACGTCTGTAAACTGGTATTTGTCCCTCCCGGTCAGCGGCTGGCTCCTGAAACGGAACTGAAGCGATATCAGCTGCATGAAAACGATCCGGACGATCCGCGATACAGAAAGTTTCTAAGCCGGTTGTTTATCCCGATGAATGAACGGATAAAACCGGCTTCCAAAGGGCTTGATTTTGGGTCCGGACCCGGACCCACTCTAAGCGTCATGTTTGAAGAAGCAGGCCATGCCGTCCGTCTGTTCGATATTTTTTTTGAAAATGATCCCTCCGTGTTTGAAGAGGAATACGATTTTATTACCTCTTCGGAAACC
>JBBDRV010000006.1:0-2154 GCA_040905285.1 Balneolaceae bacterium
TGATCGAGAACAACACCAAAATGGAAAAGATGTTGCTGGAAGAATTTCCGGAAGTCACGGAGGTGGTCTCCCGGACCGGCACCGGCGAAATTCCCACCGATCCAATGTCGCTCGAAATGTCTGACATGTTCATCATTTTGAAGGATAAGGATGAATGGGTCAGCGCCGATACCAAAGAAGAACTCATCGAAAAGATACGAGCTAAACTGACAACACTTCCCGGTGTGCAGTTGGCATTTACTCAACCCATCGAAATGCGCTTTAACGAACTAATGACCGGCATCCGTGAAGATATTGCCGTAAAAATATACGGGGATGATCTTGATGTATTGGCAGATTTAGGAGCTCAGGCCAGAGAATTAATCAGCGAACTGCCCGGTGCTGCTGACATTAACCTGGAGCAGATTACAGGATTACCGCAGCTGAAGGTCCAGTACGACCGTCAAAAAATGGCACGTTACGGAGTTGATGTTGCAACCGTAAATAATTTGATTCAAAGCGCATATGCAGGAGGAAACGCCGGAGTGATATACGAAGGCGAGCGCCGGTTTGACCTGGTGGTTCGTCTGGCAGAACCCTATGTAAATGATCTGGAGTCAATCCGGAATTTATATGCCGTGTCGTATGATGGTGATCAGATACCTTTAGAGGAGCTGGCGGAAATACGCTACGAAGATGGTCCGGCTCAAATCTCCCGCGATAACACCCGCCGGAGAATTGTGATTGGAGTGAATGCCGGAAACCAGGATGTGCAAACACTGGTGGAAGGCATTCAGCAAAAATTGGAAGCCGGACTCGATCTGCCGCCCGGATATAACATTACCTATGGCGGTCAATTTGAAAATCTCGAACGGGCACAGGCCCGGCTTCTTTTTGCCGTCCCGATGGCGCTTGGATTAATCTTTATTCTGCTCTATTTCTCCCTGAAATCCGTAAAGCAAGCTTTGCTGGTGTTTTCAGCTATTCCGCTGGCTACGATTGGCGGGGTGTTTGCTCTATGGATTCGGGGGTTGCCTTTCAGTATTTCTGCAGGAGTCGGGTTTATCGTGCTTTTTGGTATTGCCGTTTTGAATGGAATTATTCTCATAAGCTTTTTCACTGAATTAAAACAGGCTGGAGTCCGAAACGTGAATCGTCAGATTCTGATGGGAACTCGTCAGCGCCTGAGACCGGTATTGCTTACGGCGGCTACCGATATGTTCGGGTTTATGCCGATGGCGGTTTCAACTGCTGCCGGTGCCGAAGTTCAACGCCCGCTGGCTACCGTGGTTATTGGTGGACTCATCACGGCTACACTGCTCACACTGGTGGTGCTTCCGGTACTGTACAGCCTGATTGAAGAAGGACGTTTACGCTTCCGCCCATCAAAAACGATAGCAACGTTATTTCTTTGTCTTGCGGTCGGCTCTCCGGCCTTTGCCCAGCCAGCTGATTCTACGCTTACGCTCAGTCAGGAAGAAGCGGTTGAAATGACCCTTGATCGCTACCCGGAGTTGGACGCCGCCGAACTTGAAGCAAAAAGGCAGTCGGTTTTGGCAAAAACTGCTTTTGAGCTTCCACCCACTCAAATCTCGTACTCCGAAGAAGAAGCCGGGGGAGCAAGCCGGGGAGTTCAGAGTTTTGGTATTCAGCAGTCATTGGATTTCCCGCTGAAATATATTCGTGAACGACAGGCCGGTAAAGCCCTGACAGAGCTCGCGGAAAACCGCCTCAAGCTTACCCGTTCAGAACTAAAGCAAGAAGTAAGCAAAACCTGGCAGGAGTGGCGATATCGTATGGAAGTCGCAGCACTCTACCGGGAGCTGACTGAAACCTTCGAGGATTTTGAGCAAGCAGCCAACCTGAGATACGAACTGGGTGAGATCGACCAACTCGAAAGACTCAGTGCCCGTACTGCCTACGAGCAGGCCATAGTAAATTACGAAGCGGCTAAAGACGATGCGGCTATCGCGGAACGAAGACTCCAAAATCTGCTGGTTACGGATCAGGACCTTACACCGCCGGATTCTGAGTATGAGCCGCTGCAAAGAGCATTTTCCGGCCAGTCTGTTTCTGCTGAACATGCACTGTTGCAATCCCAGCAAAGCGTGATTGACGTTCGCCGGAAAGAAACAGCCGTTGAACGATCAGAGCTATGGCCGGACCTGTTTGCCG
>JBBDRV010000007.1:0-2138 GCA_040905285.1 Balneolaceae bacterium
TCCTGTTACTACTTTCATATCCGTTACCTCCAAAATTGATTATTGGGATTATTTGGTAAAGATGACGCAAGAGATCCGATTCTTACTTTTCCTTTTTAACAATACTTCAGAAAACCTCATTTTAATACGAGAGAACATTCAAATGGAGTAGAAAAGTCCCTGAAACTGATCTTTGCTTTTATCCACAGGATGTGGAACCTTCTGCGTCCGCGCAGGATTAACAAGTAAACAGACAATCAAGAACTTGAAAACAAATCTTATGGACCAGAGTCGGCAATCTCCAGTCAGAAAAATCAGGAAGAAATCCGGCAATGTTTACCGGAACAGAAGGTCTATTGCAATGCTAAGTGCAATCGGCTTGCTCGATTTCATACCTGTTTCTCTCTATCAGATGGGAGTTATTCGTCATCTGCCTGACATTCCGGTAAAATGGTTCGATTCCGACAAGGTAAATGCTTCCGGTGACGCCCATGTAGCAGGAATGCCGGATGGTCCGGTAAGTCTGATGATGTACGCCGCCAACCTGGTGTGTACAGCTGGCGCGATCCGCAGGAAAAAACAATGGAATGTCATGGATTGTCTCGTTGCCGGAAACACCTTGGGCCAGGCTGCCGGCGGAGCTTACTACCTTTATAAAATGGCAGCGGAACAGAAAAGGGTCTGCCTCTATTGCATTACCGGAGCGGCGATCAATTTTGCCACCGTCTTGCCTTTATACAGATTGTTCAGGAACAGGGATTGATCTGATGCACCGAGGCCGATCCGGATCATCTGGTTCTTGATCTTGAAATACCTGATTAAACTAAAAGAATTCAGCTGGAACTGGATATTGCTGAATACACCGATCCGAAGCATAATCCTATGATTCCTCATTTATTGATTCTTGAGCCGGAATTGAAAGTTTTTAAAATCTACAATGGTTATTGGTATGCAGGCAGACCTTCCATTCACGAAATGATTCAGGATGTGCGGGAAGTAAACAAGAAAATTCGCTTCGACTGGGATCTGACCCGTGGTCAGGCGGTCCTTTATCTGAATGCAAAAGGCATCTCTCCCCCATCCTACAGAAAATGGTAAACAAAACTGATGCAACCGTAATCCGCTGAATCATGGCACCCGAACCGGCCGAAACCCCGTTCCTTATCTTTGATCTTAATGAAACCTTGCTGGACCTGAGCGAGGTTCGCAAAGCTATATCCACTGCCCTGAAAGGCGGCGAGGACACCGCAGTCTTGTGGTTTGAAACCCTGTTGCACTACTCCCTGGTCGCCAGTGCCAGTGATCGATTTGAGGCTTTCGGAGACATCGGTGCAACCGTATTGTCCATGATGGCTCAAATTCGCGGGATCAAAATGGATGCCGCAGAAGCCCGGCGGATTCTGGAGCCGATCCGTTCGGCACCGCCATTTCCGGAGGTTTTAGCCGCTCTCGAACGTTTTTCCAGGAACGGCTTCAGAATGGCCGTTCTGACTAATTCGCCGACAGAGAACATGGAGACCCAGCTGGAAAGTGCCGGAATCCATCGCTTTTTTACCCGGGCTCTGAGTGTGGAGGATATCGCCTTGTACAAACCTCACCGGCACGTCTACCTATG
Organism: Balneolaceae bacterium; assembly: GCA_040905285.1. Classification (GTDB taxonomy): domain Bacteria; phylum Bacteroidota; class Rhodothermia; order Balneolales; family Balneolaceae; genus JBBDRV01. The sequence continues at coordinate 1,595 of JBBDRV010000007.1, forward strand.
GGCAGCGCACCGGCTGCAGGTTTCACCCGGGGAATGTCTCTTTGTTGCCGCACACGGATGGGATGTTGCGGGGGCCTTGTCTGCCGGAATGAAGGCGGCTTTTCTCTCGCGTCCAGGACAGGTTCCGTATCCGCTGGCACCCGCTCCGGATTTCAGCGAGCCGGACCTGGACAAACTGTACCGGACGCTGTCCGGATCCGGCGGCGGGAGCTGATGTCCCCACGGAAATTCTTACCTGCGAAATAAATATCCGGATCTACATACAGAACCGATAAATGCCGGTTATACCAGCATTGCAGAGTTACCCATAGAGACGGAGAGTCGAAAGCTTGTTTATTTTCCCGGATCTACAATCGTAAATTTCACACCCGTGAAATTGAAAAATTTCTTGCAATCATTTCGGGAATCGTACACCCTGACGCGTTGTTGGTTGGTGTGGATATGAAAAAAAATCACAAAGTCTCTTGAAAAGCACCTTGTGATGAAATTGTGGAGCTGCCGGGAGTCGAACCCGGGTCCGAGACGGTATATCGTTCAAGTATCT
>JBBDRV010000008.1:0-13000 GCA_040905285.1 Balneolaceae bacterium
GAAAAAACAGCTGAAATCTCACCTGAACGTCCTTTCTGAGTTTTTTGCGCCTTATGACATGAGGCAGCGCGGCTTCAGTGATCTGATCGGCCAGTTGAAGCAGCAGAATCAGAAACTGGAAAAGGAGGTTAAACGCAGGAAAAGGTCGGAAGAAGAGTTAATCAGGAGCAAGAGATATTTCGAGCAGCTCATCGAAAATGCTCTGGATATCATCACTGTTCTAAGCAGTGACGGACGGATCCTTTATGAAAGTCCGTCAGTCGAGCGGATTCTTGGCTACAGACCCGGGAATCTGGTAGGCCGTAACGTATTTGACTACATTCACAGGGAGGATCTCGAAGAGGTGAGGCAACAGTTCGGGCGGCTGGCCGAAATCCCCGGCCGGTCACGGTCCTTTGAATTCCGTCTCAGACACAGGGATGGCAGATGGCGCTATATAGAAAGTATTGCGAAACATGTGGTGGATTTTGACGGCGAATCTGCAATTATTGTCAATTCGCGGGATATAACCGACCGGGTCAGCGTACACAAAAAATTGATGGAGGCCCATGAGAGCCTGAAGAAAAGCAGACATAAGCTCGTTTCGGCACAGCGGATAGCCCTTTTGGGGAGCTGGGAATGGGATATTACGGAAGACAAGCTGATATGGTCTGACGAGTTATGCGGAATTTACGGTATATCTGCCGCGGAGGCTCCGGAGACGTATGATGAATATCTGGAACGGCTGCATCCTGATGATCGGGAACTGGCCAGGAAGACCATAGAGAATGCATCCAAGGAAAAATCCGCGTTTGAATTTACATACCGGATCTATCGACCGGACGGATCGGCACGAATCCTGCATGCAAGAGGGGATCTTGTTACGGACGAAGAGGGCCGGCCGGTAAAAATGATCGGTACAGGGCAGGATGTCACCCGTATGAAAGAGGTGGAAAACAAGCTTCGGATATACAGTAAGGAACTGAGGAACCTCTCTGCAAAACAGAATATGATCCGGGAAGAGGAGAGAATACGGGTAGCCCGTGTCATTCATGATGAACTGGGCCAGATGCTGACCGTGTTAAAGATAGATATTTCCATTATGATGAAGCGTGCCGGAAAAGCCAGCGGACAGACACTGATGTCTACCATCACAAAGGGTATGGATGAATTTTCCGACAGGATCGACACGATCATTCAGTCGGTGCAGAGAATTACTGCGGAATTAAGGCCGGAAGTACTGGACGACCTCGGACTGGTGGAGGCGATTGAGTGGCAGGCCTCTGAATTTGAAAAACGGACAGGCATTCGCTTCCATTTTGCAATGGAAGCGGAACCCATGGATTTGCTGGATGAAGCTCGCTCCACGGCCATATTCAGGATTTTCCAGGAGACACTGACAAATATCCTCAGGCACTCCGAAGCGACAGAAGTTGATATACAGTTGAGGCAGGAAGATTCTTTTATTATTCTGCAGGTGAAGGATAACGGCAGGGGCATAGATCCTCATAAAATTGAGCATTCCAATTCTCTGGGAATTATCGGCATGCGCGAGCGCAGTCAGTTTCTCGGCGGTGACATCTCATTTAAAAACGTGAACGGAACGCTGGTGACTTTAAAAATACCGGTGAATCAACAGAATGTGACAGCGGATGCAGAGGGTGAAACATGAGCCATTCACATGAGCGGGTATGATAAAAGTAATGATTACCGACGATCATCAGCTGATTCGTGAGGGGCTGAAGCAGATGGTTGAAGTGGATACCACGGATATAAAAGTTGTTCAGGAAGCTTGCAGCGCCGCGGAATCCCTGAAGGTCCTTTCGGAGGCTCTGCCGGATATTCTGGTGCTGGATATAGATATGCCGGGAAGAAACGGACTGGACGTACTAAAGGATATCAGGGGCCTCTATCCGTGGCTGCCGGTACTGGTACTGAGCATGCACCGGGAAGAGAGGTTTGCAATTCGTGCAATGAAAGCGGAAGCTTCGGGGTATCTCAACAAAAGCAGTATTGCAAATGAACTGGTCCACGCGATCCGGCTGATTGTCCTGCAGAAAAAAAAATACATAAGTTCAAGTGTGGCAGAGCAGCTGGCCCAGCGGATAGACGGAAATTGTAAAAACATGCCGCATGAAAAGCTTACCGACAGGGAATTCCAGATTTTATGCATGATTGCCAACGGAAAGAAAAGCAGTGCGATTGCGGACGAATTGTCCCTCAGTATCCAGACAGTCCATACCTACAGAACACGGTTGAAACAGAAAATGAACCTGAATTCGAACGTCGATCTTACCTTGTATGCGATCCGCCAGAATTTAGTGGATTAACCGGGAGCCTGACCGTCCGGCCGTTACAGAGTCCCGGCCGACAACCCGAGCCGATAACCAGAATAGTCCCGATTGGAACAGGCACAGAGCGGGGGCCTCTGATTTCAGGTTGTATTGCCATTCAATGTCGCTTTCAGGGTTTGAAGTTTCTCAAGGGTCAATGGCTTGGACAAAAAAGCCTGCACTCCGGGGTACCGGCGAGCCCTTGCCTCGTCATCCGGATTCACGGAAGAGGTGACAATAACAATATCGGGTTCGACAGATTCGGGCAGCGAGAGCTTGCTGAATTCTTCTAAAAATTCCCATCCGTCCATCACCGGCATATTCAGGTCCAGAAAGATTATGTCCGGTACAATCTCTCCCGACTCAACATCTGATTTGAGTGACGTTGTCAGTTTTTTGTAATATTCTATGGCTTGCTGGCCGTCATAAGCCGCAATAACTTCGTTACCAAAATTTACTTCATTCATCATTCTCTTATAGATATTCTGCATAATCAGGCTGTCCTCTATGCAGTGAATTTTTTGTACCATAGCTTGGGTTAACGTACAATTATCATTTAGAGCAGAAGGATCCGGCCGACCCGTGCAAATTGCCTGCATGTTCTTAACTGCAGGAATCAGGTTCTACCGGCTTATCAGTTCGTCTCCGGACGGGAACATGATTAATACTGATAAGCTGACAAGAGATGTTCAAAATTTATCTGAATGAAATCCAGAACATTATCATTTGTATAAATAACCTTACAAATAAATAAAACCCGGCGGTGACGCACATCGTTCCGGGCACCTGAAATTGAAGCGGTCAGTCTGTTCTGTTGGAGCGGGAACGCAAATATGTTGTGTTGCAAAGTATCGGGAAGGCTGGCCAGTTCGTGCATATATTAATCTCAGACAATCTCAAAACACAGCCAGGATACGATATGGGTAATCGAGTTGCACTGTTAGGATGGAGTCTGCCGGCCATAGAGAGCATGCAGAAAATGAATAAACCGTATGTTGTGGTAAGTTTTCCTGAATTTGAAGCGCATGCCAAAGAGAATGATATTCCGTTTGAAGGGTGGGATTTCAGGGAATGGAATGAAAAATCCAACAGTCTGCAGCTAAAAGAACAGCTTGATCGCCACCAGGTGGATTTTGCGGTGCCGCTGTACGAGGAAACAGTAGAATGGGCCGGAGCACTAAACTCCCTTTACAGAGAGGATCCGCGCCTGCTGAACCGTGCGTATCTGTTTCGCAACAAGGCCATCATGAAACGAAAAGCCATGCTTGCCGGTATCCGGGTCGGTCTTTTCGAGGAAGTCTACAACAGGGAGGGGGTCAAACAGTTTATGAAGCGGCTGAACGAAGCAAATCTCCAGCTGCCCGGTGAGGAGGATGCCTGGGTCCATTTGAAACCATTCAGTGCTGCGGGTACAGTCGGCCACAAACTGCTGAGATCTGAAAAAGACATTGAAGAAAAAGTGGTGGAGAAAGATTTCCCCTGCATGGTGGAGAGTCATCTGCCGGGACGGGAATTTTCCTGTGAAGCTTTTATTCACAACGGAAAAATCCGGTTTTTAAATATTACCGAGTATGTGAAGCTCGGTTATTCCAATTTTGTCCCCGCAAGTCCCGAACTGGAGGAGAAACGGGCGGTGATCAGACAGGCAATGGACAAGCTTGTTCAGTCGTTTGGCATAGAGTACGGGATGATTCATCCCGAATGGTTTTTGACAGAAGATAACACACTCAGTTTTGGAGAGGTCGCATGCCGTATTCCCGGAGGGCATATTTTTGAGCTGATAGAAAAGGCATACGGATTTGACCCTATACAGGGGCTTGTTCTTTGCAGTGAACCCGGAACCACGGAAGAGGAAATCAGAAATTTCTTCCCGGAGCGGGAAATTGCAGACGGACAGAGTTACGCGGGCAGCGTCATGGTTTATCCCCGGCCCGGACGTATCACACGGCTGCAAATCCCGGACGAGCTGAAGGAAGATCCATATTTTGAAGAACATACGCTTTACAGCCCGTCCGAGCATAAGGTGTCGGAGGAACGCGAGGGATTCGGCAACCATTACGGCACCGTCTTTTTCAACGGGGATGATCCCGGCCGTATGCGTGAACTGCTGAGGCATTACCAGGACACGGATTTTTATGCATAGGAGCTGTCCGGCAGACACCCGGTTCTTTTAAATGCCCAGGGACTACCCGTAAATGCCCAGGGACTACCCGAATTGGAATAAAACAGCAGGTTCACAGGCCAGATGGTAAAAAACAGATCAATACCCGAAAATATCGAACAGAAGTTTTACGAACATCTTGAAAACCTGATCACGACGCCTCCTGTTCTGGCCGAACCCCACCTGAAAAAACTGCTCAGTACTCTGGATATTCTGACGGACAGCGATGCCGGTATCCGGTTCCTTTATGACAATATCGTACGGCTGACGGAGGCGGGCCTCCTGGCTGATACGATGTGGGAGAAGCCGGCCAGACTGGTACCGGCGCTGGTGGGAGGCACATTGAAGGCAGGGGGGCAAAACACGATCTATGAAATCATCAGTGAACTGAGGATGGCTGCCATTGCCCGGGGAAAGCTGGAAAACAACAGTTTCCGCGCCGGGAAAGCCCGTACGTTTCTTGAGGAGACGATGGTCAACAATCTGGATCTTATGTTTCCCTCATTTACCGGACAGGTCCAGCCTGCGGATGACAATATCCGGCATAAAATCAGCTCCCTTTTTTCTTTTCTCACGGAAATCATTCCCGTTGAAAGCATCAAAGGCCGGCTGTCTACTGAAATTGAACTGATCTGCCTCCAGAGGCCGATTGTCACCGACCGTGTATTGCAAATTATCAGGACTGTAAAAGAAGAGTTTGATCTTAACCCGGAAAAAGAGGAGGACAAGCGCCTGCTTGAATTTGTTGACGCTGTGTTTGCACCTTCCCGGAAAGCCGGAGAGCTTGACGCGGACGGCTACAGGGACTACCTGAAGCAGGCTTCTGACAATGAGCTTGAAAACGAATGCCGCCGGCTGTCATCTGCGATGCATGAAACGGGCCTTGCCACAGGGTATCATGCGTTGCTTCTACAGCGTGTTGCAGAAGAAAACGGGCTCATTAAAAAAGCTCTTGGACTGGGTGATGCAGGTAAAGCAGAACTGGATAAGCACCGTCAATTTGTAAAGGATCTGATTCGGCATGCCATTCATGCCGATACCGCCCGCTCGTGCTACGGCCTTGCCAACCTTCTCGACCGGTCGCTTCTGTCACATCAGCCTGTAAAAAGCGGGCTGGAGCGATTGCTGGCTCTGGACCTGCATCCTGATGTTGGCGAATCCATAAGAAAGTCCAGGCCGGCCAGCCTGGTCGAACCCGCGTATATACTGGCAGCTGAATGCCTTGGAATTCTGGGACAGCCCCTGGGGATTGGACAAGGCTGGAATCCCACATGCCAGGCGGCCCGCGGCATCAGCCTGTGGAGCAGTCATGCCCCGGGCAAATTGCTTCGGATGATAGAAAGTGCAGCCAAAGGCAACCGTCTCCGGATGCGTTTTGAAGGGCAGGAAATCAGCTCTGATACCCTGCTGCCGGGGCTGGCTAAAAATCTGGACTACAACCTTGACGCGGTTTCCGTAGTTCTTGTACCCCATCTCGACAAAATCTACAATGAAATGATGAGAAGGGCTTCCAACCGTGGAGAAGATCCCCACAAGTGGGTTAATCCCGCTATGTACGGACACTGGATACCGACAGGTTTTATCTCAGCCTACGATTATCTTTCGAATTCGATAAAGGATTATGAAACGTTTATCAGAACCTTCTATGCAACTCACCATCCGGATTGCAACGGAGGGCACAATCTTGCCTACCCAAATCCGGTCGGAATCTTTCTTACGTCCTCTGCGGGGAAACTTATCGGTTTTCACGCGGTTTCTGTCCTGCGCGTCCGCAAAGTAAAAGGGCAGACGCGGGTATTCATGCTCAATCCGAATAATGAAGGCCGGCAGAGATGGCAGGATGATATCAAGCCCACAGTAGCCGGAAACGGGGAGCAGCCCGGTGAGTCCTCACTGCCTTTCCATCAGTTCGCCTCCCGGATCTATGCTTTTCACTACAACCCGGAGGATCTTGAGGATACCGGCAGGGTGGATTCTGAGGAAATCCGGAAAGTGGAGGATATTGCAAAAGGAAGCTGGGGAGAATCCTATACCTGGATCGAAGCGGCCGGTTATCCTGTATAAACTTACACATACCAATCGATGTCAAGCAAATGGTTCGTCACTCCTCCAGAATAGAACTGAGCCAGTCAGCCTTAAAACAGAATATCAATTTTATCCGCAGAAAAACCGGTCCGGGGGCGGTCATCTCGTCTGTGGTGAAAGCCAATGCATTCGGTCATGGAATCGGCTCCTTTGTTCCCATGGCTGAAAAAGCCGGTGTGCACCATTTTTCAGTGGCTTCGGGCAGAGAGGCATGGGAGGTAAAGCAGGTTTGTTCCGGTGATGCCGGTATCATGATCATGGGTATCCTCTATAATGAAGATCTCCGGTGGGTTATTGAGAATGATGTGGAATTCTTTGTGTTTGACCTGCAAAGGCTGGAGAAAGCCGCCCGGGCCTCTAAAGCGATCGGTAAAAAGGCAATGATTCACCTTGAAGTGGAAACCGGAGGCAACCGCACCGGACTGGAAGAGTCACAACTGGACAGGGCGCTGTCATTTTTGGACAGGAACAGCAGATACCTGCAGTTTGAAGGATTCTGTACACATTTTGCCGGAATCGAATCCCTGTCAAATCAGTTCCGGATCAAGCAGCAGCAGCAAAAGTTCAGCAGACTCTGCAAACAGGTTATAAAGAGGGGACCGGTTCCGGAGCGTTTTCATACCGCCTGCTCGGCTGCAGCTCTTGCTTTTCCGGAAACGGTGATGGATCTGGTGAGGATTGGTACAGCCCAGTACGGGATGTGGCCCGGTCCGGACATCTATAACCTCCACCTGCTGCAAACCGGAAAGAGCAAAGATGCTCCACTCAAGCGTGTGCTGACCTGGAAAACCGATGTCATGCACATTAAAAATCTTGAGAAAGGAGATTTTGTAGGTTACGGGACCAGTTACCAGGCTCCAGAAGATATGCGGATTGCCGTTCTGCCGATCGGGTACAGCAATGGATATCCGAGGGCACTGTCCAACCGGGGAGAGGTGCTTATTCACGGCAAAAAAGCCCGTGTTGTCGGACTGATCAACATGAATGTCTTTATGGTGGATGTCTCCCGTATCCCCGAAGTGGCAGCAGGGGATGAAGTAGTCCTGATCGGCAGGCAGAAAAAGAAAGTAATCAGCATCCGCTCCTTTTCCGAGTATACGAATGTCATCAACAACGAGCTGGTCAGCCGGCTTCCTGAAGCCATACCACGGATTGCCGTAAAATGATGCAGCCTTCGAACGGCCCCCGATGCATCGTTTCTACTCCGGGATGCCCGCCCGGGGCCGTTTGGCCGCCCCGCTCTCGTAAGCCGCAGCTTTCACATCGCGGGAAACCCGGCGGACAACCTGTTTATTGAATACGCTGGGCACAATGTATTCTTCACTGAGAGCCTCTTCCTCAATGCATGAGGCAATGGCATTGGCAGCGGCCAGTTTCATCTCCTCATTCACGGTAGTGGCCCTCGCATCCAGAGCCCCCCGGAATATACCCGGGAAAGCCAAAACATTATTGATCTGATTCGGATAATCGCTGCGGCCGGTTGCAATGATGCGTGTATGAGAGGAGATCTTTTCCGGCATAATCTCGGGAACAGGGTTGGCAAGGGCAAAAACGATGGGATCCTCAGCCATTTTTTCAACGGCCTCCGGTGGTACGATACCGGGCCCGCTTACACCGATAAGAAGGTCCGCCCCCGTAGCCGCATCTACAACCGACCCGCTGGAATTGCGGGGATTGGTATGCTCCGCCAGCCATTCCTTGCTGGGCACCAGCTCACCGGAATCCGAACGACGGCGATTGATAATGCCTTTCCGGTCGCAGCAGATGATATCTTCAGCTCCGGCAGACAGCAGTATTCGTGTGATGGCCACCCCTGCAGCACCGGCTCCGACGATCAGGATGCGGAGATCCGCAAGCTTCTTTCCAACCACTTTCATAGCGTTTAGTGTCGCGGCCAGCACAACCACGGCCGTCCCGTGCTGGTCGTCGTGAAACACGGGGATATCCAGTGCCGCTTTCAGTTTCTCCTCAATTTCAAAACATCGGGGTGCACTGATATCCTCCAGATTGACAGCCCCGAAACCGGGCGACATCCACGATACCGCCGACACAATCTCGTCCACATTTTTTGTCTGCAGGCAGATCGGGTAGGCATCCACATCGGCAAATTCCTTAAAAAGCATCGCTTTCCCTTCCATGACCGGCATGGCCGCCTCCGGGCCGATATCCCCCAGCCCCAGGACGGCGGTTCCGTCACTGACCACTGCGACGGAGTTCTGCTTTATGGTCAGCGTATGCGCTTTCTCCTTATCTTCCGCAATAGCCTGGCAGACCCGCCCCACCCCCGGAGTGTAAGCCATAGACAGGGCATCGCGCGTATCCACGGGCACCTTGTTCTGAATCCGGATTTTTCCTCCCAGATGCAGAAGAAATACCCTGTCGGAGACATTCCGCACCTTCACTCCCTCGATTTTTCTGACCGCCTGTACAATAGCCCTGGAGTGCTCTTCATCACGGGCACTTACCGTCAGATCACGCACTTTGAACCGGCCTTCTACCTTGACCACGTCCACCGCACCCGGATCCCCTTTTTGAGCTGCAATGGCATTGAAGATATTGGCCAGCTTGCCGGGGGTGTTTTCGATGTACAACCGCATGGTAAAACTGTAACTGACGTTTGGCTGAATTTCATTCATGGATATCTGCTAATGTGTTCAATCGGTTTTCTGTTCGGCTGGTTAATTTATGATGATTTTGAGAATAATCATGTTTCGCTCCGGATCATCAGTCATGCCGGCACATGTCGGGCGTGCAGCAGGAAACTAACGAATAAAAATTCTTCACAAAAGATCATGGCTTTTTAGGAATGTTCAAAACAGCGTTGATAGCGTTGAAGGCTGATCTTTCTAATCATTATATTTACCTTATAAACTAAATGTACCTATATAAAGTTATAATTAGATAGGGTACAGATAGATAGGTCACAGACACTAATTATAGAGGCAAAGCTGGACGAATGTCTGCCAGCGGATCATGACAAAAGTTGAAAACCATATTATCGACCGGTGCGAACAATACGAGCTGAAGGCTTCGCAAGAGGAAGATCTGCGTCAGCTTCTTGAATTATGTCATGAAAACCTTGACGAGACCAATGACGAACTGATTACCAGGGCATTCAAGCTTTGCTACCTTTCCCACAAGGGGGTGGTCCGTGCTTCCGGTGAGCCGTTTTACCTGCATCCGTTTGAAGTGGCAAAAATTGTTGCCAGCGATCTGACCATAGATGATGAATCCGTAGCTGCCGCGCTGCTGCACGATACTGTAGAGGATACAACGGTCGAGCTGGATGGCATACGGAGCCTGTTCGGGGAGACAGTCGCTCATATCATCGACGGGGTAACGAAGATCGCCGGTGTTTTTGAAAACCGGGACACCAAGCAGGCCGAGACATTTATGAAAATGCTCCTCTCCATGGCCGAGGACATCCGGGTTGTGCTGATTAAATTTGCAGACCGCCTGCACAACATGCGTACCATCCACCATCTGCCCAAAGAGAAGCAGATGAAGATTGCAACAGAGACCATGGAACTTTACGCCCCGCTGGCACACCGCTTCGGGTTATTCAAGGTGAAGAACGAGTTTGAAGACCTTTGTTTCAAGGTGATGGATCTCAATTCCTATAAATTCATTTCCCGCAAGCTCAGGGAAAAAAAAGAGGCCCGCGAAGAGTTTATTGAAGAGTTCATGCAGCCCATCGAAAATGAGCTGAATGAACAGAAATTCAAATTCGAGATCAAGGGCAGGCCGAAACATCTCTATTCCATCTTTAAAAAAATGCAGCGGCAGCAAAAGCCGTTCGAGGAAATTTACGACCTGTTCGCGATTCGCATCATCCTGGAAGAGCCGCATAAAAAAGAGGACTGCTGGAGGGTTTACTCCATTATCACTGACTGGTATACACCCATTCCCCAGAGATTCCGGGATTTCATCTCTGTTCCCAAGGCTAACGGATATCAGTCACTGCATACGACAGTTATCACTCAGAAAGGCCGGAAAGTGGAAGTGCAGATCCGGACCCGCATGATGGACAGGATAGCTGAAAAGGGTCTGGCGGCCCACTGGAAGTACAAGGAAGGCTCCAGTGAGAATTCGCCGCTCGACAAGTTTATCCACTGGGTACGGGATGTGCTTGACAACCCCCGTCCGGATGCCGCAACTGAATTTGTCAAGGATTTTCAGCTCAACCTTTACCAGGATGAAATTTATGCATTTACGCCGGACGGGGAACTGAAAACCCTGCCCCGCGGAGCTTCCTGTATTGATTTTGCCTTTGAGATCCACAGTGAAATCGGTGAGCGTGCCATGGCCGCCAAAGTAAATGGAAAAATGGTACCCTTGCGCCAGAAACTCGATGTGGGAGATCAGGTAGAGATCATCACCGGAAACAAGATCAACCTTAATCCCGACTGGATCCATGATGTCGTCACCCATAAGGCGAAATCCCGGATTCGCCAGTTTATCAAGCAAAAAGAACGCAAGGTTGCTGAGGAGGGGCGGGATATCTGGAACAAGCGTGCCAACAGGGGCAAACTGCAGATTTCCGAGCAGGGGCTGACCCGCATTGCACACAAACTGAAATTTGATTCTCCGCAGGAACTGTTTTATGAGATCGGGCTGGGAAGATTTGATGTAAATGAACTTTTCCAGGCTGTGCAACAGCTGAAAAGCAAAGGGCGCTTTGAAGGGGATTCCCGGAGCGGTAAAGAGGAGGATACGGTCTCCCGTGAGGAACTGCAGGAGGAGTTCATTGAAAGTGCGCGGGCGGCCGGAGACCACCGGGACCTGCTGATCAACGGGGAGGTCTCCAATGTCAAATACTCCTATGCGAATTGCTGCCGCCCGATACCGGGCGACGAGGTCATCGGCTTTATCAGCAGGAACGGGGATGTTAAAATTCACAGATCCAATTGTAAAAACGCCCATCACCTGATTCAAACCGACAGCGAGAGAATCATCAATGTCAAATGGGCACGGAATATAGACACCCATTTCCTTGGTGCCGTTAAAGTTATCGGCGAAGACCGGGTGGGTTTGGTGAATGATCTTACGGACCTCCTTGCCAAAAACATGAAGACCAACATGAAAAGCATCAATGTGAGCAGTGACAGTGGCATGTTTGAAGGTATACTGACGGTCTATGTACATGATCTTGATCATCTTGAGAAGATTATCAAAAGAATCAAAAAGATATCCGGCATCAAGAATGTCATGCGCTATGAATAGGTTTTACCTGCTGTCTGTTCTCAACGAACGGCGCAACGGCTGATCTCCGGTTTCTCCCGAAAAGACCAAAACCGTACCGGACGATATGTAAACCCAATAAAAACAGGGATATTTACTTTTACTCCTTTTTTATAAAATTTTAAGTGGTGATGTTTTATATTTATCCCGCTCCCGGCGGAGTGAATAATGCTAACTACTTTAAAAACAGCCAGTAAAAGAAATTTTATGATTACCTACACTAAAAGAGATATCGTTCGACGGGTTGCCGAGTCAATGGATGTTCCCCTGAATCAGGCTGAACCCTGGGTGGATACAATTATTGAGGCGCTCCGCGGGACAATCATGGAAGCCGACCCCACCTGCCGCATTGAATTGAGGGATTTCGGCGTTTTTGAAGTCAAGGAAACCAAGGCGAAGCCAAAAGCGCGAAATCCGAAAACAAATGAAGTGATTTATGTGCCGGCGCACAGGAAAACCCATTTCAAGCCCAGCAAGCTGCTGAAAGAGTTTTTGCGCCAGCCACTGGAAGAGCTGCAAAACCATAAAGTTGATTGAAGAAGTACGGACGGCTAATAGGCATAGATGTGGGGACCAGGCGGGTGGGGCTTGCCCGGACAGACCTGTTGCGAACATCGGCCAATCCCGCCGGCACCTTTTCTCCGCAAGAGGTGTTTGACCGGATAGGCCGTTTTATGAAAGATGACAACCATCCGGTGCTGGCATTTGTCGTCGGCTGGCCGGTATCAACCGCCGGAACGGAGACATCCGCTACAGATATGGTGGTATCGTTTATTCAGAAACTGGAGAAGAAATTTCCGGATATTCCCGTGTACAGAACAGATGAAGGCTATTCCTCCAAACGCGCCGTTGAAATAATGATCGAGTCCGGCACACCCAGAAAGAAACGCAGGGAAAAGGGCCGGGTCGACCAGGCGGCGGCAGCGTTGCTGCTGCAATATTTTTTGGAAACAAATCATGATTTTGACTGATGGCAACACTCCCGATAGTAACGTATAATGACCCGGTCCTGCGGCAGAAATCCGACCCTGTCGAACAGGACGGTGACGAGCTGCAGAAGCTCATCGACGACATGTTCGAGACCATGTACAATGCCGGCGGAGTGGGCCTGGCTGCGCCGCAGACCGGCAGGCTGATCCGGCTGTTTGTGGTCGATGCCGACGCCGTTACGGAAGACCTGGATGAGCCGGATCTCGGCCCC
>JBBDRV010000009.1:0-12975 GCA_040905285.1 Balneolaceae bacterium
ATCCAGATTCGATGACAGTGGACGGACGGTAATGACATCTCCCGGTTTCAGCTCAAAGGAAGGGATATTAACTACCTGACCGTTGACAACAATATGTCTGTGTGACACCAGTTGCCTGGCCTGCCGCCGGGTTCTGGCTATACCCAGACGAAACACCGTATTGTCCAGACGGGCCTCCAGAAACTTGAGCAGGTTTTCATCAGTTACGCCTTCCCTGGAATTGGCCTTGTCATAGAGATTATGAAACTGTTTTTCCAGAAGACCGTAGGTATACTTCGCTTTTTGTTTCTCCTCAAGCTGAATGGCATACTCTGACTTTCGGGAAAATCTTGAACGACCATGTTCTCCCGGACCGTACGGTTTTCTTTCCAGTGCCTTGCTGGGGCCGAAAATCGGCTCTTTGAATCTTCTGGCTTTTTTCTGCTTGGGTCCTGTATATCTTGCCATCGAATTATTTCCTTATCTGTGTATCTGTTAAACTCTTCTTCTTTTCGGCGGCCGGCATCCATTGTGGGGAATCGGAGTCCGGTCTTTGATTACATGCACTTCCAGTCCGCTTGTTGCCAGGGCACGGACAGCTGCCTCCCGTCCGCTTCCTGGTCCCTTTACAAAAACATCCACTTTCCTGAGACCCATTTCATAAGCTGTACCGGCCGCAGTCTCGGCACTCATCTGTGCAGCATACGGGGTGTTTTTTCTGGATCCCTTAAACCCTTCTTTTCCTGCAGATGACCATGAAAGAACATTTCCATCAGCATCGGTAATTGTCACCAAGACATTATTAAAAGTGGCCTTGATAAAGACCATTCCATTGGGATCGGATATCTGCTTTTTCTTTTTCCGCCGGGCTGTTGTCTTGTCAGCTCCTTTGGGTTTTCGCTGTTTCTTAGCCATTTTAAAGGATCTGTTAAATTATTTTTGCGGCGCCCGTTTCTTGCCTGCGACTGTTCGGCGCCTGCCTTTACGTGTCCGCGCGTTTGTTTGAGTTTGTTGTCCCCGGACAGGTAATCCTCGTCGATGCCTTACTCCTCTGTAAGTACCGGTCTCAATCAATCTGCGGATATTGCCGTTGATTTCAGTCCGGAGCGCACCTTCTACCTTAAATTCCGTATCAATGATATTTCGAAGTGCACTTACCTGTTCTTCCGTCCAGTCCTCTACTTTCACGGAATAGTCGATGCCCGCATCATCCAGAATATTCTGGGCGGTTTTTTTGCCGATTCCGAAAATATAAGTGAGGCTTATCTCACCCCTTTTTTGTTTTGGTAAATCAATTCCAGCGATTCGTGCCATAAATATTGTTCTGTTTACCCTTGCCGTTGTTTGTTCCGGGGGTTTTTTTTGTTTATAACGTACAGACGGCCTTTACGTCTGACTATTTTGTCGTCCGGGCTTCGTTTCTTAACGGATGATTTGGTCTTCATAACTTCTGCTTTTAAAATTATTTGTAGCGATAAGTGATTCTTCCCTTCGTCAGGTCATACGGAGACATTTCTACCTGAACCCTGTCACCCGGGAGTATTTTTATGTAATACATTCTCATTTTTCCCGAAACATGCGCCAGTATTTCATGACCATTATCCAGCTCAACACGAAATTGAGCGTTGGGTAAAGCTTCAATAATTTCTCCGTCCTGCTTGATTGGCTCTTGTTTAGCCATACTTGGAATCTATAAATTCATATTTAGTAATTTCAGTAATATAATCAAAAGTGCTGAGAATTTCAGCTTCTCCTTCGCGAACCACGATGTCATGTTCAAAATGGGCTGACCGGCTTCTGTCAGCAGTAACGATCGTCCATCCGTCACTGAGTGTTTCAATTTTCCATTCACCCAGCGTGATCATCGGCTCGATCGCCAGAGTCAACCCGGATCTCAGCCGCTGCCCCCTGCCTTTCCTCCCAAAGTTCGGGACCGACGGATCTTCATGAAGCTGTTTTCCGAGCCCGTGGCCCACCAGCTCCCGTACGACACCGAATCCCTCCCTTTCGCAGTGAGTTTGTACCGCGCTGGAGATATCACCAACCTTGTTTCCGTGGATTGCCTGATGAATGCCCTTGTACAATGATTCAAGGGTGACTTTTAACAATCGTCTGGTTTCATCATCACAAGTTCCGACCATAAATGTATAGGCATGATCTCCATAATAATCATCCTTCTCAACCCCGCAGTCAATCGATACAATATCCCCTTCCTGCAGTTTTCGCTCACCGGGTATGCCGTGAACAACCTCTTCATTAACAGAAATACATAATGTGGCGGGAAACGGGTTATCCGGCGGTCCATAATCCCTAAAAGCTGCCCGCGCATCATTATCCCTGATAAAATCTTCAGCAATCCGGTCGAGCCGGCCGGTCGTTACACCCGGTTCAATATGTTTGGCAACTTCAGCCAGAGTCCGTGAAACCAGCAGTGCTGACTTCCGCATTTTTTCAATCTCCGACTCGCTTTTCAAATAAACCATCAGGCCCGCCGACGCCCCTTGATCTTTCCGGTTTTCATAAACCCGTCATAGTGCCTCATCATCAGGTGACTTTCAATTTGCTGCAGGGTATCGATGGCAACACCGACAATAATCAGCAGACTGGTTCCGCCGTAAAACATGGCAAACCCGGGAGTGACTCCCATTCTTGCCACAATTGCCGGAAGGATGGCTACAAACGATAAAAATATGGAGCCGGGAAGTGTGATTTTGGTTAGAATATTGTCAATAAAATCCACAGTCTGTTTGCCGGGCCGTACACCGGGAATAAAACCGCCCTGCCTTTTCATCGTATCGGCCATTTCTTTGGGGTTTACCGCTATAGCCGTATAGAAAAACGTGAAAAACATACAGACAAAAAAGAACACCAGTGAATAGGCAACACCGGTAAAATCATTCGACCATGCTGTCATGGCCTGTACCGTCTGGCTTTCCGGGAAAAACGTACCGAAGGTACTCGGAATAAACATAATGGACTGTGCAAAGATAATCGGCATAACACCTGCAGCGTTAATCCGTAACGGAAGGTACTGGGTCGTCCCCCCGTAAACCTTTCGCCCGACCACCCTTTTTGCATATTGCACAGGTATTTTCCGGGTGCCCTGAACAAGCAGCACACAAGAGGCGATCACGAGGACAAGAGCACCTAATTCTATCAGAAGAATGATTGCATTTGGTGTGGTGCTGACCTCATTAAGCAGGTTAGTGGGAAGGGCTGCAATAATTCCGATCATAATCAGAATCGAGATACCGTTTCCAATGCCCCGGTCCGTAATGCGTTCCCCGAGCCACATGACAAATGTCGTTCCGGCAGTCAGCACAATGATAGATGTTAAAATAAAGGCCGTATTGCTGACAACGATGGCCTGCGGAGTTGTGGATATCAGGTTAATGGCAAATCCGATGGACTGAACAGCAGTAATTCCCACCGTTCCGTACCGGGTCAGCCTGTTAATTTTCCGCCGGCCTTCCTCACCTTCTCTCTGGAGCTTTTGAAAATAGGGTACAACAGCCCCCATCAGCTGAATAATAATAGCTGCCGTAATATAGGGCATAATACCCAGCGCAAAAACGCCTGCCCGTGAGAAGGCCCCTCCCACAAACATGTCAAGAAGACCCAGAATATTTGAGGCATCCCCGGTTCCGGCTGCAAGCTCTGACGCATCCACTCCCGGCATGGTTATGAACGTGCCTATTCTGTAAACCATCAAAACCCCGACCACGTAAAGAATGCGATCCCTGAGGTCCTGAATCTTAAATATGTTTCTGAAATTTTCTATTAAACTCATGGAGCTTATCCGGAATAGGTAAACTTATTCAATTTCGATGATCGTACCGCCGGCTGCTTCAACTTTCTCTTTGGCGGAATTGCTGCAGGCATGAACTTCGATTTCAATTTTTTGTTCAATTACGCCGTTCCCCAGTAACTTTACAAGGTCATTTGAATCTACAAGACGCTGATCCACAAGATCCTGGAAAGTAATTTTTTCAGAAAGTTTTCCTGCCTCGATATACTCACCGATCTTTGACACATTCAATGCCTGGTATTCTGTCCTGAAACGGTTCTTGAAACCGAATTTTGGAATCCGGCGCTGCAATGGCATCTGACCGCCTTCGAACCAGGCTTTGCGCCGGGCACCGCTTCTGGAGTTCTGGCCGTTATGCCCCCTTCCCGACTGCTCGCCGTGTCCGGATCCCTGTCCGCGGCCAACCCGTTTCCTGCTTTTCTTATTTGGTGCCGGAGCTTTTAATTCATGAAGATTCATAACTCACCCTATTTAATTTTCTTACCCTTCAAATACCTTGTTTACACTAATTCCCCGCCGCTGTGCTACCTCAAGAGGATCTGTCAGCTGCTGCAAAGCCGTGAAAGCCGCTTTCACCATATTGTGCGGATTGGATGACCCGACAGATTTTGACAGGATGTTTTCAATGCCGGACACGTCAAGCAATGACTTGACTGCTCCGCCGGCAATAACCCCCGTACCTTTGGACGCGGGCCGGAGAACCACCTGACCGGCCCCTTCCTTGCCCTGAACATCGTGATGAATACTACCCGATTTGGTTATGGGAATACGGATCAGATTTTTCTTTGCGTTATCAAATCCTTTCTGGATGGCATCGGCTACCTCATTCGCCTTTCCAAGACCGTGTCCTACCACGCCTTCACCATTTCCCACCACCACAATAGCATTAAATCCAAACCGGCGTCCGCCTTTCACCACCTTCGAGACACGGTTGATATGAACCAGTTTCTCTTCCAGGTTAAGGTTGGCTGCGGGAATACTATGTTTTCTTCTTATTTTTGGCATAATCTTTATTCGTTTTTATAAGTCCAGCCCACCTTCTCGGGCTGCATCGGCTGCGGCTTTCACAATTCCATGGTATTTATATCCGCTGCGGTCATAAACGACTTTGTCAATTCCCTGTTCAAGTGCCGCTTTTGCAAGTTGCTCTCCAAGGACTTTCGCCTGTTCAATACCAGCTTTTCCCTTTAGCTCTTCCTTTAGTGAAGGAGCTCCTGAAGACGCCGCAATCAATGTTTTACCTTCCAGGTCATCAATCAGCTGGAGATAAACATGCTTGTTGCTTTTATAAATCGCCAGCCGCGGACGGTTTGCAGTCCCGTGAATCGTTGATCGAATTCTGCGGCGAATCTTATTTCTTCTTTCCTTCTTAAATTTATTCCTGTCCATCGCTCTTTATCGGTTATTTGGCGGCAGATTTACCTGCTTTTCTTCTGATTTGTTCATCAAGATATCGAATACCTTTCCCCTTATAAGGTTCAGGTTTTCTAAGGGACCGTATTTTGGCGGCTACCTGCCCCACCATCTCTTTGTTGATTCCGCTGACCCTGATAATCGGATTCTTTCTGGACTTGGTATCCACTTCCAGAGTGACTCCGTCAGGGGGTACAAAATAGATCGGGTGTGAATATCCAATATTCAGTTCAAGGACATCTCCGCTTATGGTGGCCCTGTAGCCGACCCCGATGATTTCCAGCTGCTTTAAATATCCTTCACTTACACCCGTAACCATATTACTGATCAATGCTCGATACAATCCGTGCAGCGATCGGTTATTCTTGCTGTCCGAACGTCGTTTGACAACAATTTCACCATCCGTCTTTTCAATCTGTATATCGGGATGAATCTGAAGTGAATCAGACCCCTTCTCACCCTTCAGAGTGATCAGATTATCAGCATCCAGGCTAAATTCAACTTTGTCGGTGATCGGTACCGGTTGATTTCCTATTCTAGACATTTGCTTATGAATCTTGTATTAGTAAATGCTGCAGAGTACTTCCCCGCCAACATTCAATTTTTTCGCCTCTTTGTCTGTCATCACTCCCTGTGATGTAGACAGCATCACAATACCGAGACCGTTCAGTGAACGGGGTATCTCGGTAGAGTCACAATACTTTCGTAAACCCGGCTTGGAGATACGCTTGATGGTGCGAATCACGGGCTGTCCGTAAGCGTCATATTTCAGAAAGAGGCGCAGTACTCCCTGCTTTGAATCCTCAATATCGATATATCTGCTGATATAACCCTTGTCGACCAGTATTTTGGTCATCGCCCGTTTTAATTTTGAAGCAGGGATATCTACCCTGCGATGACCTGCACGTTGTGCGTTTCGAATGCGGGCCAAATAATCTGCAATAGGATCTGTGTGCATAAATATATTCTCCAGTTTTACCAGCTTGCTTTTCTTATGCCGGGTATTTTTCCTGCCAAAGCCAATTCACGAAACATAATTCGTGAAACGCCGTATTTACTAATATATCCGCGGGACCGGCCGGTGATATTGCACCGGTTTCTGACCCTTGTCGGGCTCGCATCACGCGGCAGTTTCTGCAGGCCTTCATAGTCACCAGCCTCTTTAAGCTGCCGACGCTTTTCAGCATACTTGTCTACTGTTTTCTTGCGCTTTCTATTTCGTGCAATCCAGGATTTCTTTGCCATAATTATTTTCCTCTGTTAATCTCTTTTAATGAAGGGCATGCCAAAATGCTTTAAAAGGGCATATGCCTGTTCATCCGTCTCGGCAGTCGTGACGAAAGTGATATCCATACCGTGAACCTTGTCCACCTTGTCTATATCTATTTCGGGAAAAATCGTATGCTCTTTAATTCCCAGTGTATAGTTACCGCGGCCGTCAAAGCTTTTATCGGGAACACCCTGAAAATCACGGGTCCGCGGCAGTGCCAGGTTAACGAGCCTGTCTATAAACTCATACATCACCTTTCTGCGCAAAGTCACCTTGCACCCGATAGGCACACCCTGACGAAGCTTGAAATTTGAAATTGACTTTTTAGCCCTGGTGGTAACAGGCCGCTGCCCGGAGATCGCTGCGACATTCGAAGTAACAGAATCAAGCAGTTTGGCATTGTCAATAGCCTCTCCAACACCAACGTTGATCACAATCTTCTGAAGTCTGGGTACAGCCATTCTATTCCTGAAGCTGAATTCCTCCTGCAACTTCGGATGGATCTCCTCTTTATATGCCTTGTATAGTCTTGCTTCTGCCATTATTCGTTTATTTCTATTTATCTATAACTTCGCCGCTAACCTTGGAATACCTCGCCCAACGTCCACCGCTTTCCTCGTCCAGGCGTTTCCGGCCGACTCTGGTCGGCCCATCCGTCGTGGGGTCTATAATCATGACATTGGACGAATGAATGGACGCTTCCCTTTTGAGCCTGCCTCC
This sequence comes from Balneolaceae bacterium, assembly GCA_040905285.1. Taxonomy (GTDB): domain Bacteria; phylum Bacteroidota; class Rhodothermia; order Balneolales; family Balneolaceae; genus JBBDRV01. The sequence continues at coordinate 7,191 of JBBDRV010000009.1, forward strand.
CTGGGGATTATCCTGTGTCGGCTTGTCATGATGCGTGCGCATGTTGATTCCTTCAACCAGTACACGCTCCCGTTCAGGAAATACGGCAAGTACACGGCCGCGGCTGCCTTTGTCATTACCGGCAATAACCAGTACGTCATCACCTTTTTTTACATGTAATTTCTTACGCTTGTTATACTTTCTTGGCATGGCTTAATTCTTTTAAAGTACTTCGGGAGCCAGGGATACAATCCGCATAAAGTTACGCTCACGAAGCTCTCTGGCTACGGGACCGAAAATACGGGTGCCCACGGGCTCATTTTCCTTGTTAATAATCACAGCAGCATTTTCATCAAACCTGATATAACTTCCGTCACGTCTGCGGGTTTCTTTCTTGGTCCGCACCACGACTGCCATAACAACTTCCCCTTTTTTAACTGTGCCACCGGGAATTGCAGTCTTCACCGAACAGGAAATCAGATCCCCCACACGGGCATAGCGGCGCCGTGAATCACCCAGCACTTTGATACACTGAACCTTTTTAGCCCCGCTGTTGTCCGCCACATTTAGCTTTGATTGCATTTGTATCATGAGATATTCCTGAATCTGTCGTTATTTTGCACGTTCAAGTACTTCCACCAAACGCCATGACTTGCGCTTGGACAGTGGACGCGTGGACATGATCAGAACAGTGTCGCCCGGATGGGCTTCATTGTTTTCATCATGTGCCATGTATTTGCTCGTTTTAGTAATAAATTTATCATAGATCGAGTGTTTTACCTGCCGATCCACTGCAACGGTTATGCTTTTGTCCATTCGGTCACTGACCACACGTCCCGTTCGAGTTCTTCGTTGTGCTCTTTCTGCTTGTGCCATAACTGTTATTCAGCACTTAGTTTTTCATTAATAATCGTTTTAATCCGGGCAATTTCTCGCCTGGTCATTTTCAGACGGTTGGGATTCTCCAGCTGTCCGGCTACTGACTTGTTGAACCTGAGATCTTCAAACAATTCAACCTCATCTTTCAAACGAGCATCAAGCTCTGTTAATGAAAGATCACGCATTTCATGTGATTTCATATCTTTTCCTTATCAATCGCTGTGAAAATCACGACGCATTATAAATTTAGTCTTGATCGGTAATTTATGGGAAGCCCTTCTCATCGCTTCCCTGGCCTGTTCTTCGCCGACACCGGATATTTCAAATAATATACGGCCGGGTTTGACTACCGCTATAAAGTGATCCAGGGCACCTTTTCCCTTTCCCATCCGGGTTTCAGCAGGCTTCTTGGTCATCGGCCGGTCAGGAAATATCCTGATAAACGTCTGGCCGTCCCGCTGCAGTGTCCGGGCAATCGCTATCCGGCAGGCTTCAATCTGCCTTGACGTTATAAATTTCGGTTCAAGGGCTTTAAGACCGAAACTTCCGAAAGCCAGCGTATAACCCCGCTGCGCATTTCCTTTCAGCTTATCGCGATGAACTCGTCGTCGATGTAATCTTTTTGGTTCAAGCATGAATTCTGTTCAACATTTAATTGCTTCGGCTTTTCCGTCGTGACCGCCTGGATTTACGATTATCATCACCACCACGGCGTTTTCTTTGCGGCTCATTGTCCTGTCCGGATTTTGCACCCGGGCTCAAGTCCACATCTCCAATGATCTCGCCTTTGAATATCCAGACCGTAACACCGATAGAACCATAAATGGTATTGGCTGTGGTATTTGAATAATCAATATCGGCACGAAGGGTATGCAAAGGTACACGTCCCTCTTTATACTGCTCTGTACGAGCCATTTCAGCTCCGCCCAGTCGACCGGCACATCGTACCTTGATTCCTTTGGCCCCCATTCGGATGGCAGAAGAAATCGCCGTTTTCATGGCCCTCCTGAAAGAAATTCTGGCCTCAAGCTGCTGTGCAATGTTCTGGGCAACCAGACTGGAATCGAGTTCCGGACGCTTTATTTCACTTACATTAATCTGGACTTCCTTGCTTGTGATTTTTTTAAGCTCTTCACGAAGCAACTCAATTTGTTCGCCACCTTTTCCGATAATCACTCCGGGACGGGAGGTATTCAGGGTAAGCAAAATCCGCTTCGGCGTACGCTCAATAATAACGTTCGACAATCCGCCGTTTTTCAGTCTTGCATGCAAATACTTGCGCAGACTGTTGTCTTCCAGCAGCATTTCAGGCTCATTCTCGTCGGAATACCAGTTGGAATCCCACCCTCTGATGATACCGAGTCTAAGTCCAGTTGGATTTGTTTTTTGTCCCAATGTTCTTCCGTTTATTCGTTTAGAATTTCTTCTTGTTTGGCTACAATCACCGTGATATGGCTGCTGTGTTTTTGAATACGATTTGCACGGCCCATCGCCCGGGGCTGCATCCGCTTCATGGTCACACCTTCATCCACGGTAATCGTTTTAATATACAGCAATTCATCATCCAGCCGCTCGTCTTCAAACCTGTCCCTCAGGTTTGCAGCTGCTGACTTTATCACCTTGGCAACATCGCCGGCCGTACCTTTCTTTGTAAATTCGAGCTTCTTGACAGCACGGTCCACACGTTCACCACGAACCAGATTCGCAACAAGGCGAACTTTCCGGGGCGCTTTGCGCAGATGTCGCTGAACAGCTTTTGCTTCAAATATCGGCGTATCCATCATCAATCAGTCTTTCAGTTTATTTGGCTTTCTTCAACGGATGTCCACGAAATGTTCGCGTAGGTGCAAATTCACCCAGCTTGTGGCCTACCATGTTTTCAGTAATGTATACAGGTATGAATTGTTTTCCGTTATGCACCGCCAGTGTCAGGCCGACAAAATCAGGGGTTACCATCGAGCTCCTCGACCAGGTTTTGATCACACTCTTCTTGCCGGTCTGGCTCATCCTGTCGATTTTACGCTGCAGCTTGTAATGAACGTAAGGTCCTTTTTTTAACGAACGTGGCATATCTATTGTGCTTTTTTAGCGTTTCTTCTTCTGACAATGAATTTGGTGGACAATTTATTCCGGTTTCTGGTTTTCTTGCCCTTTGCCGATTGCCCCCAGGGAGAACGCGGATGTCCGCCTGACGCCTTGCCTTCACCTCCACCCATCGGGTGATCCACCGGATTCTTTGCAACACCACGCGTAATCGGCCGGCGTCCCAGCCATCTTTTTCTCCCGGCCTTGCCTTTTGTCGTATTAAAATGCTCAGCATTGCTTATGGAGCCGACAGTGGCAAAGCAGGTACCCAGCACCATTCTCACTTCACCCGACGGCAGCTTGACCGTAACGTACCTATCGGCTTTGGCAACCATCTGGGCGACCGTACCGGCACTCCGGCAGAGCTGGGCTCCTTTTCCGGGTGACATTTCAATATTATGAATAAATGTGCCGGGAGGCATCTTGCTCATCGGCATGGCATTTCCCGTATCCGGTGCTGCATTTTCACCGCTTACAACAACATCTCCCACCTTGAGGGAATTGGGAGCCAGAATATATCTTTTTTCTCCATCTGCATAGGCAAGAAGCGCTATCCTGGCAGTCCGGTTCGGATCATATTCGATTGTCTGTACTTTTGCCGGAATATCATGCTTGTTTCTTTTAAAATCGATTTCGCGCAACCTGCGCTTATGACCTCCGCCAATTCTGCGGGAGGTTATCCGTCCACGGTTATTCCGGCCGCCGGACTTGCCAATGCCCTTCGTTTTTGATTTAAGGGGTTTGCTTATCGTAATCTCGTCAAAAACGGGCGCGATGCGATGCCGCTGACCGGGAGTTATTGGTTTTAATTGCTTAGTAGGCATTATTCAAATCCTAAATTTCGCTGAAGAAGTCGATTTCTCCTTCCTTCAGTGTTACAATTGCTTTTTTCCAGACACTGCTTCTTCCATCTACATATCCGCCTTTGGTAAACCGCCCTTTTGGCTTGGATGGAACAATCATGGTGTTTACCCGTGAGACTTTCGCCCCGGGATAGCGTTCTTCGATAGCTCTTTTAATCTGGGGCTTCGTCGCATCTCTGGCGACCTTGAATGCATATTGCTGATGCTCTTCCTGAAGCCGGGTCAGTTTTTCCGTTATGAGTGGTTTTTCCAATACAATCATGCTGCTTCCTCTTCGGTCTTGTTTTGAAAGCTGTTCTCAAGAATTTCAATACCATTTTCCTGAATCAGCAATATATCTGCATTCAGTATCTGGTAGGTCGTCGGCTTATATGCTTCAAGCACCTCAACATTCGGAATGTTGCGGGCCGACTTGTAAATATTCAGATCAGTACCACTGGTCAGAATAAGCACTTTCTTTCCCTCCAGTTTCAGCGAAACCAGCAGGTCAGCGATATTCCTTGTCCTTGGAGCATCATAACTGAAATCCTGGACCAACTTAATTCCATCATTCGATGCTTTCAGTGAAAGTGCAGACTTGCGGGCATTCTGACGCATTTTTTTCGTCATTTTTATTGTATATGTCCGCGGTCGGGGTCCAAAGACGGTGCCACCACCTCTTAACAACGGAGATCGGATGGATCCCCGGCGGGCCATTCCGGTCCCTTTCTGCCGATATGCCTTCTTGCCGCCGCCCCGCACTTCCCCGCGTTCTTTCGTCTTCGCCGTACCCTGGCGCTTGTTGCTCAGATAACGGCGTACATCTTCATAGATCAGTGTTTCATTGGGTTCGATCCCGAAGATATCATCGTTCAGACCGGCCTTTTTGCCACTGCTTTTTCCGTCGGTTTTATAAATCGTTAATTCCATCAGGCTAATCGGTTGTGGATTTATTGAAAATTTTCAGATAGCCGCCGTTCCGGCCCGGAACGCCGCCGGTAATCAACATCGTATTGGAGTCGGGGAATATCCGGGCGACACTCAGATTCTTGATCTTGACCTTTGAATTACCGGATCTCCCGGGCATTTTCTTGCCTTTGAAGACCCTGGACGGATCAGACGCGTTACCAATGGCACCGGTAGCCCGCTGCCGGTCTTTCTGACCATGTGTGGCATCACCCACGCCGCCAAAATTGTGACGTTTCATCGACCCTGTAAAACCGCGGCCCTTTGAAATCCCGACAACATCTACCAGATCGCCAATTTCAAATACAGCATCTGCAGTTAGTTCATCGCCCAGGACAATACCTTCGGGAAGATAGTCACGGAATTCAGTGACGACTTTCTTGCCTTCCGTGCCGGCCTTGTCAAAATGACCTTTCAGCGCACTTGTCAAGCTTTTTTCGCGTTTGTCAAAAGCGGCAATCTGTACAGCATTGTAGCCGTCAGTCTCTTCCGTTTTAACCTGGGTAATCACACAGGGCTCTACTTCAACGACCGTGACAGGTATACTGCGGCCCAGATCATCAAAGATGCTTGTCATGCCCACTTTTTTTCCAATTAAACCACTCATGGTCGATCTCGTTTATCTTGCTTGTTACACTTTTATTTCAACATCGACGCCTGACGGAAGTTCGAGCTTCATCAGGGCATCGACGGTCTGTGAGCCGGTAGACAAAATGTCTATCAGCCGTTTGTGGGACCGGTATTCAAACTGTTCCCGTGATTTTTTATTCACATGAACCGACCGGTTCACCGTAATGATATTTTTTTTGGTTGGCAGCGGTATCGGACCTGATACAACCGCGCCTGTAGACTTTACAGTCTGGATAATCTTTTCCGCTGACTTGTCAATCAGGTTGTGATCGTATGATTTCAGCTTGATCCGTATTTTCTGTTGTGTCGCCACGTGATATCCTATACCGTTTTAATTAATCCAGAATTTTTGCTACAACACCGGCACCGACCGTCCGGCCGCCTTCACGAATCGCAAATCGCAG
>JBBDRV010000010.1:0-58782 GCA_040905285.1 Balneolaceae bacterium
CTTCGCGCGCCTTGACCTTGACGTTTTTTTAGGACACTATGAGTTTTCTTACAAATCCTAATTAACAGGAGTAACCATCAGCGGGAAATTTATGAATATCTACTCACTTCTTTCTGAAAACACGATCATTCCGGATCTGACAGTGCAGGATAAGGATGATCTGCTGAACCGGCTTGTCGATCTGCTGGAAAACCAGATTAGCGAAGAACAGCTGGAATCTGTTCGGAAAGCGGTGTTCGAACGGGAAGCAATCATGTCTACCGGAGTGGGCAAGGGGCTTGCAATCCCTCACGGGAAAGCGGCCGGAATAGATTCGAGCCATGCCAGCTTTGCCATCCTTTCGGAACCGGTTGATTACGAATCCATCGATGGTAAACCTGTCCGGATAGTTTTTCTGCTGGTCGGCCCGGAATCCAAAAACAGTATTCACATTAAGTTGTTGAGCAGGATTTCAAGATTGATGAACAGCAGTGCCTTCAGGAAAAGGCTTTTTGATTGCAGGAAACCCGATGAGGTTCTGGATCAGTTTCGCAGGGAAGAGCAGCGGTCTTTTAATACATAATTTTCCCGGATGCACGATTCCCGGCAGTCACCGTCGAACCCACAGTTACCGTCGAATCCACAGTCACAGTCGAAGCCAGAGTCACAGTCGAACCCACAGCCACAGTCGAACCCACAGCCGTACAGCAAAATCCACAGCCAGATGAAGGCATCAACAGTACCCATTGTACTAACAGGAGTTTCGCGGCAAAGCCTTTCATCCTGCATGCACCTGTTCCTGCTTTCTGCCGTACTGGTCTGTCTTCCGGGGCGGGCTGAGGCCCAGCTGTCGGAGCCGATCACCTCCATTATCGAAGAGAGCGCGGGAGCGGACGCTTTCTGGTCCGTAATCGTTACGGACAGTTCAGGTGTGATGGTGGAGCAGTATAATGAAAGCAAGCTGATCCGCCCGGCTTCCGTTCACAAGCTGATGACATCCGCCGCCATTCTTCATCTGCTCGGACCTGATTACAGGTACCTGACCACGCTTTACGGCAGGGGAGACCAGCAAGGAAATGTCTGGAGAGGAGACCTGCTGATTCGCGGGTCCGGCGACCCCACCATAAATGATGATTTTTACAGTGACCCGCTCTTCCTCTTTGAAAAATGGGCCCGGCTGTTCGAATCGCTCGGCATCACCCGTATTGACGGTAATATCGTGGGAAATGAAAGCTTTTTCGATGATGTCCCCTATCCCAGGGGCTGGGAGTGGGATGACCTTTCCTATTATTACGGCGTCGAAACCAATGCGTTGTCTTTCAATAAAAATGTCGTAAACCTGGAAGTGCTGACGGACGGAGAAGTGGGGTCCGCTCCTGAAATCCGGTGGTTTCCGTTTAACACACCCTTTGTCAGTTTTGTCAATGAGCAGGTCATTACCCCTCCTGAAGCGTCATATGACGAATCTTACAGACGGGTTATGGGAACCAATACGATTATTCTGAGAAGCAGTCTCCCCCAGGGGTATTATGAGACAGAGCCGCTGTCGGTAACCCGCCCGTCCCTCTACTTTATAGATACATTCAGGCAATACCTGGAGCAGCGGGGCATCCGGGTGACGGGCAGTCTGGTGGTTGACCGGCGGTCCCGCAGCTGGGGAAGCGGCGAGTACAGGGTTCTGGATGTCCATGAATCTGTGCCTCTGTACGAGGTGTTGAGGGAAAATAACCAGAACAGCAATAATTTTTATTCTGAAATGCTACTCAAAACAGTGGCCGCAGAGAGGTATTCCACTGAAGGCAGCACAGAACTGGGGCTCGAGGCCGTCAGCCGGTTTCTCCACTCTGCCGGGCTGGATACCAGTGCCGTACGTATGCGTGATGCCTCCGGAATGTCTCCGGCAAATCTGGTCAGGGCGTCCGATTTAAATCATTTGCTGTTTGAGTTGAAGTCCATGGATCATTTTGACCGTTACCGGAACAGCCTGGCGGTTGCCGGTAACTCGGGAACCCTGCAGTACCGTTTCCGGAACAGTCCCGTACGAGGCAATTTCCAGGGTAAAACCGGTTTTTTATCGGGTGTCCGAACAATTTCAGGTTATTTGAAGGCACGAAGTGACCAGGAAGTGATTGTTACGATCGTGACCAATAATCATACGGCGGAAACCGGTGTGATCGACCGGTTGCATCAGCGTATTCTGGAGGTTATCTATTCCTTATATTAGTGTCTCTGAGAAAACGTCAATCCTGCGTTCCACTTGCCCCAAAAATGCTCATGTACGCTTGGTACACTGTGCTTTTTGGGGCTTCGCGCGCCTTGACCTTGACGTTTTTTTAGGACACTATGAGTTTTCTTACAAACAGAGTTTTCTTACAAACACTATATTAGACTGTTTATAAATCGGCGTTGCTGACTTTGTTTGCTGACTTTCGATTCACGCTCCGGCGCCCGTCATCGGGTAAACGTCACCACTGGCGGCCCGTCCGCGGGGGGCTGTGCATGCCCGCAGCATGAAACGGGGTCGGACAGCCGGATACACCGTATTTTACCGCTTTAACCCGTTATTGACTGACAACAGATGTCTTCGAAAAAGGCGACCATCCTTATTACAGATGATGAAAAAAGTATCCGGAATACCCTGAGGGAGATACTGGAATATGAGAATTACCGGGTTCTGGAGGCTGAAAACGGGGAAGAGGCGCTGGAAACACTGGGATGCAACGCGGTCGACCTGGTTCTCCTGGATATAAAAATGCGGGGAATGGATGGGATCGAAGTACTCGAGAAGATCAGGGAGAACGGGTGGGATGTGCCCGTCATTCTCGTCTCCGGACACGGGACAATCGAAATAGCCGTGGAGGCGACAAAGAAGGGGGCGTATGACTTCCTGGAAAAGCCACCCGATCTGAACCGTTTCCTGGTTACTGTCCGGAATGCACTTGAGAACAAGCAACTGCTCCGGGAGAACCGCCGGATGCGCAGCAAGCTGAACGGGGTCCAGGAGATTATCGGCAAAAGCCACCAGATTGAGCGTATAAAAACGACGATCCGCAAGGTGGCGCCAAGCCAGAGCAGGGTGCTGATTACCGGAGAAAACGGGACGGGGAAAGAGCTGGTGGCTCTCTGGATTCACGAAAACAGTCCGCGGCAGGATCAGCCTTTTATTGACGTCAATTGTGCCGCCATCCCATCTGAGCTGCTTGAGAGTGAGCTGTTCGGCCATGAAAAGGGATCCTTTACCGGAGCTGACCAGCAGAGAATCGGGAAGATTGAACAGGCGGACGGGGGAACCCTGTTTCTGGATGAAATAGGGGACATGAGTCCGGATGCCCAGGCGAAAATGCTTCGGACACTCCAGGAAAAAAGCATAACGAGAGTGGGCGGGAATGAAAATATACCTGTGAATGTACGGATTCTCGCTGCCACAAATAAGGATTTGTCTAAAGAGATCGCCGGTAAACGGTTCCGTGAAGACCTTTATCACAGGATCAACGTAATACCGATTCATGTACCGCCCCTGCGTGAGAGAAAGGAGGATATTCCGCTGATCGTTCAGTATTTTCTGCAAAGTCTGGCCAGTGAGGATATCATTTACAGCGGGCATTCTTTCAGTGCCGAAGCGATAGAAAAGCTGAAGAACCTGACATGGTCCGGCAATGTCCGGGAATTGCAGAATGTGGTTGAAAGGCTGGTCCTGCTGTCACCGGACAGTGAAATTACCGGCCGGGATGTGGATACCTATGTGAAGGAGCGGCTGAAGAATGAAGCTGAACTGGATGAACTGATTGAAAACAACCGCACGTTCCAGTCCTTCAAGGAAGAGGCGGAACGGCTTTTCCTGATCCGGAAGCTGAAAGAAAATGACTGGAACGTCAGCCAGACGGCTGAATCGATTAACATCCAGAGAAGTCATGTGTATAATAAAATGAAGAAATATGACATCGAGAAACAGAACTGACCCCGGTCCCGAGGATGTCTGGCAGGCCCGGCAAACACTGAATGAACATCCAGGACATGAGTGCAAAACAGATAGATGGTAAAAAAGTTGCGGAATCGATCAGAAGCCTTGTTCGGGAAGATGTAAGGGAGTGGGTTTCGTCAGGCAACCGCAAACCTTTTCTGCAGGTCATACAAATAGGTACGGACCCGGGCTCGACCACCTATATCAGGGCCAAGACCAAGGCCTGCAAAGATGTCGGAATCGACACGGGTACCAACCGCCTGCCCGATACGATTCCGGCCAAAGAGCTGAAAAGAGTTATTCAGGAGTATAACCGGGATGATGATGTAGACGGCATCCTGGTCCAGCTCCCGCTGCCGACTCACCTTTCCTCTCACGATGTCATTGAATCGATCGATTATCGCAAGGATGTGGACGGATTCCATCCGATGAACGTCGGCAGGCTGGCGGTGGATCAGCCGACATTCCGCTCATGTACGCCTGCAGGTATTTTTGAACTGTTCAAATACTACAGCATTACGGTAAAAAGCAAACATGCGGTGGTTATCGGCGCCAGCAACATCGTCGGCTCCCCCATGGCCATCATGCTTTCCCGGGAAAACAGTACGGGCAAGGCAACAACCACGATCTGCCACAAATTCACACGGGATCTCACACAGCATACGATCAGCGCCGACATCCTGGTGGTGGCTGCGGGCCAGCCCAATTTGATAAAAGGGGAAATGGTCAAGGAAGGGGTGATTGTGATTGATGTGGGAATCAACCGTGTCGCTGATGAAACCACCAAAAAGGGATACAAGCTGGTCGGCGACTGTGAATACGAGAGTGTGAAAGAGAAAGCCGGCTGGATTACACCGGTGCCCGGGGGTGTGGGGCCCATGACGGTGGCCATGCTGATGAAGAATACGCTCCTTGCTGCAAAGAAGTCGATCTATCCGGAAAACAGATAGAGCAGAGTATTCAGGCAGCGTCCTCCGGCCATGCCTGCAGGGCGGTTATCCTGCAGGACGGTTGTGGTGAGACCGGCATCTGTTCCTGTCCGGTCTCAGTGGGCGAATCCCTCTCTCAGGCGTTTCCTGTCGATTTTGCCGGATGCCGTGAAGGGAAATTCATCGAGGATGACTATCCGCTTTGGTATTTTATAGGGGGACAGGGTTTTCCTGAGGGAGGATTTGAGGGATTCCTCTTCAGGTTCGCAGCCGTTGGCAGGCAGGACGAATGCCGTGACTGCCTGGCCCCATTCGGCATCCGCCACACCGACCACTGCAGCTTCAGCTATGTTTTCGAGATCCTCAAGTGCCGATTCCACTTCAAAGGGATTGACATTTTCTCCGCCGGTAAGGATCAGGTCTGTACGTCTCGTCTCGATAAACAGCTGATCGTATCGGTTCAGATACCCGTAATCCCCCGTCCTGAACCATCCGTCCCTGTCAAAATTCCCCTCATTCTGCCGTTTGTCGAGATAGCCGTCAAATACCTGCGGACCGCGCACCCAGACCATCCCGGCTTCGTTCCGGGAAAGCGGCCGGCCGCTGTCATCCCGGATCTGGACGGAATTCGGTTTGAAGATCCGGCCGACACTTTTTTTCGGATGATAGATACCGCTTGGCTTCAGATAGGGATTGGCTGCAATCTGGCCGCAGGTCTCCGTCATGCCGTAGCTTGATACGATCGGTATGCCCCGTTCAATGGACTGCCGGATGAGTGTGGGTGTGATCGGGCCTCCGCCGAGCAGGATCGCCTGGAAGTCAAGGTGTACCCGGAATGCGGGTAATTTAAGGAGCCGGTTGAGCATGGTGGGTACGAGCGAGGCGATCTGGAACAGTTTGTTTTCGGACAGGAAAGTTATTACCTGTTCATGATCAAACCGATCCATTCTGTAGATGGCAGCCTGATAGAGAATGCATCGTATGATGATACTGATGCCGCCTATGTGGTTCAGGGGCAGGCAAAGAAGCCAATACTCGTTTGTTTCAGGTTGGAAATTGGTACCGGAGGCATGTGAGGCATAGAGGATCTGCCGCCTTTTGAGTGGTACGATTTTCGGAACCCCGGTGCTCCCGGAGGTGAGAAAATAACCCATCAGTTTTTCCGGGGCATAACTGCTGAACCGTGACCGGTCGGTTTTCCCCTGCAGCTCCAACTTGAAAGAGGGTACAAAGAGGGAAGGCAGGGGATCCAGCCTGTTATCCGGGTCATTATCGGTTATCACCACAGACGGGCTGATTACGGAGAGAACGGTTTCAAGTTCAGAGTCTGTCATCTCCGGGGAAAGTGGCAAAAAGGGGTATTGAAGCAGCCAGCAGGCCGCAAGTATGAACACCTGCTGATTGGAGGACGAGGCAAACAGGATGACTGGCCGGTCGTCAGAAATTTCGTAGGATTCCAGTGCCTCATTCAGCCAGGAGGCAAATGCATAGAGATTTCTGTAGTCGTACAGCTCATCCTCTGATGCCAAAAACTGCAGTTCCCCGTCGGGGAGCGGATAGTGGGGCGGCTCAATGGACAGGGTATTCATAAAATGGACAGGGTATTCATAAAACCTTGATTTTGGACAGATTTTCCATAGAGCAATGATTAAAGGGGAGGCACCAGGTGCCCCCGTCACCGGTATCTATCGACCCGCCGGTAATCTCCGTGTTATACAGATCATGCCTGAACAGCCGGCCGGTATCCAGCCCGTGGGCCAGATGCCCGGAACCGATTCGTGAGGCAAGTTGTGCTACAGAAAACCTGCCGATACCCGATTCAAGGCTGGTGGTACAGACCCTGTTTATACTATGAGTCTCTTTTTTGAAACTTGTTTCAATTAATTCCCGAATATTGCCGAGAAGCATCGGTTTCAGGATAACGGTATCGGCGGCACCGGTGGAAGCAATCAGCCTGATCATATCTGCAGTCCGGACCGACTCGTCCAGGGCAATCGGTACGGCCGATCGCTTCTTCAGTTCGGCGCACTGTGAAAGGTGTTCGAAAAAGCAGGGCTCTTCACAATACTCGACGGGCAGCCTGCTGAATTTTTCCAGAAAGCCGGGTGCCTTCTCAAGCGGCCAGCAGCGGTTGGGGTCCAGCCGGAAAGTCAGCTCCGGATATTGTTCAGCCGCTTCCCCAAGAATGGCAGGCAGGGTACCGGGGTCCGGACCGCACTTGAATTTTATCGTCCGGTAGCCGTTCCGGTAGAGTGAATGGACGGCCGCCCGGATATCTTCATCCCGCCCGAGACCGATCACGCCATTCACCCTGAGCTTTTTTGCCGGTCCGGCCGGCGGCAGGCTCTCTGCTGTACCGGTTTTTACGGATGAAACCAGATGAAGAGCCAGACAGCTGATTCCAAACTGGACGGAGGGCGGATAACGGGTCCGCTTTAGTGTCTGAAGCAGCTGTTCCGGAGTGTTTACCGAAGAGAGAAAGGCAGACAATTCCTGCCGGCGGGAAGCCAGCAGGGGAATTACCTCAGTCAGGGACTCTTCTGAAAAGCCGGGAAGCGGTGCAATTTCAGATACGATGTCACTCCCCCGGCCGGTATAGCGCAGTATCACACCTTCGCGAAAGGGATAGGACCGGCCGGATGTGCGGAAAGGCTGTTTAAACCCGAGTCGATATCTGTATAGGGAGATCACGTTTTCTGCATCAGAATACCTATGGAATAAAGTATGCCGAACACAGTCATAAACCGGGCTGTATGCTCAAGCGTCTTATTCAGTACGGCTTTGTCATGGTGGAACCAAACTTCACGTAATATGAAAAGACCCAGGGGAAAAGCCAACAGCGGCAGAAAAACAGCTCCTGAATAGTGAAAGCCGGTATACAGGAACGGCAGTGTGGCATAGGCCAGGATGTGCATAGCCAGATATTCAAGTTTCAACGCCTGCTCACCGAGAAGAACCCCCAGGGTTCGTTTCCCGGCAAGGCGATCCTGGTCGATATCCCTCAGGTTGTTGACCACCAATATGTTGACACACAAGGCTCCTGCCGGAACGGATACCCAGAAGGCTTCAGCCGTCCACTGAAGTGTGTTTACGTAAAAAGTGCCTGTGACGGCTGCAAATCCGAAAAAAAGGAAAACAAAAATATCACCGAGTCCATTGTAGCCGAGAGGCCAGGGGCCGCCGGTATACAGGATGCCGAAAACAAGGGACAGCACCCCTATCCAGAAGATGACCCATCCCCCGATCCAGACCAGGTACAGGCCCGAAAGAAAAGCGATGGCCATAACCAGTATGGCGGCCCTCAACATCGCCGGGGGGCGGACCAGACCCGAGGCGGTGGCTCGTTTGAAACCGATTCTCCGGTCGGTATCGGAACCTTTCCTGAAATCAAAATAGTCATTTGCAAAGTTGGTCCCGATCTGGATGGCAAGAGCGCAAAACAGGGCGACAGCAGTGGCTGCCGGTTGAAGCGAATCATGCCTCCATGCCAGGGAGGCTCCGACTAAAACGGGAATGAAAGCAGCTGCAAGCGTCTGGGGGCGCGCAGCTAAGAACCAGATTTTTATTTTTTCATTCAAATGTCAGCCGGTCTCGGTCTTTTCCAACCTATTCAAAAAAGCGGCTGAAAAGATAATGAAAAAAACATCGCCTAAAAATATTCGGTATGTCTGCTGCAGTTCCGGAAATAACAGCGAATCATAAAATGGAAGCGCTATCATAACTTATAAATTAAAGTTTAACGTTTTGACGTATTATTAAATTTAATAAGGTATAACATATGTATTAATTAATTTTGCATAAAGCGTAAATGACCTTATATTTGTTCCAGTCATCAGAACTTCAACGAAGTTAAAAATACGAAGTACCGATTCTATGAAATCAACACCTCGCTATGATACACTGGCTGCCGCAAGAGGCTGGAAGCCGCTCGGACCCGACAACGGAACCGGTGAAAAAATGAATATCACTGAAATATTCGGTGAAAACACCTTGAGTCTTGACGGACTGAAAGAACGCCTGTTAAAAGATGCATGGAAAGGATTGAAGAAAACCATAGAGGAAGGAGAACCTCTGGACAGTTCTGTGGCTGATGCAGTGGCTATTGCAATGAAGGACTGGGCAACGGAAAAGGGGGCCACTCATTTCTCACACTGGTTTCAGCCACTGACAGGATTTACAGCCGAAAAGCACGACAGCTTTATCACTCCCAATGTCGGGGGCGGAGCCATCGCTGAATTTACCGGCAAGGAACTGATCCAGGGCGAGCCGGACGCCTCCAGTTTTCCCAGCGGGGGGTTGCGGCAGACGTTTGAAGCCCGCGGATATACCGCATGGGATCCGACATCTCCCGTGTTTCTGGTTGAAAATCCCAACGGCACTTATCTGGCCATACCAACGGTGTTTGCATCGTGGATGGGAGATGCGCTGGATCATAAAATCCCGCTTCTCAGATCCATAGAAGCACTTGACAAACAGTCCAAAAGGGCACTGGATCTTTTCGATGTGGAAGCACGCCGTGTGGTTTCCACCATCGGCTGTGAACAGGAGTATTTCCTGATAGACCAGGAATTTTTCTACCGGCGCCCCGATCTGATGACGTCCGGCCGGACGCTGGTCGGAGCCAAGCCTCCGCGGGGCCAGGAGATGGATGACCATTATTTCGGTTCCATCCCGGAACGCGTTCTGTCCTTTATGCTGGAAGCTGAACGGGAACTTTACCGTCTCGGCATTCCGGTAAAAACCCGCCATAATGAAGTGGCACCGAGCCAGTTCGAAATTGCCCCCATTTTTGAAACCTGCAACATTGCGGCCGATCATCAGCAGCTGATGATGCTGACTCTGAAGCGGGTGGCCAGAAATTATGGAATGGAATGCATCCTGCATGAAAAGCCGTTTGACGGCCTTAACGGCAGCGGGAAACACCTGAACTGGTCCCTGTCGACAAGCAGCGGCATCAACTTGCTGGATCCCGGCGACAATCCCCACAAGAACATGCGCTTCCTGTTTTTCTTCGGGGCTGTGCTGAGAGGGGTCCATAAGCATCAGGACCTGTTGAGGATTGCGATAGCCAGCGCCGCCAACGATCACCGTCTGGGCGCCAATGAAGCCCCGCCGGCCATCATATCAGCCTTTGTCGGTGAGCAGCTCGAGGATGTCGTCAATCAGCTTCTGAATGGCGGTTTGAAAGAATCGAAGCAGGGCGGTTTGCTCGGACTCGGATCACCGGTTTTACCCAAGATTCCGCTTCATGCGGGAGACCGGAACCGTACTTCTCCGTTTGCCTTTACAGGCAACAAGTTTGAATTCAGGGCTGTGGGCTCAAGCCAGTCCATTTCGTTTCCTATTGTCGTTCTCAATACCATTGTAGCTGATGCACTTGATGAACTCTGCAATGAACTGGAAGAATCCGTCGGGGAAAAAGGTCTTGAAGAATCCCTCAGGGAGGTGCTGAGAAAAAGCTTGAGTGATTCAAGGAATATTATTTTTAACGGAGACGGCTATTCCGGGGAATGGGAAAAAGAAGCTGCCGACCGCGGATTGCTGAATCTGCGCTCGACCGCCGACGCGCTGCCGAAGCTGACAGATCAAAAGAACCTCGATCTGTTCGGTAAATTCGATGTTCTGAGCGAGCGTGAGATCCGTTCCCGCCAGGAGATCTGGGCGGAACAGTATGTGACAACTCTTAATATCGAGGTTGATACGACTGAAGCGATGGCCAGAACCATGATCTTTCCTGCAGCTGTCCGTTATATCAATGAACTGGCTGCCGCAGTGGTCAGGACCAAAGAGCTGGAGATTAATAACAGCGGTTCCGATTCGATGCTGAAAATCGTCAATGAAGCATTGAACACCCTCGGTTCATCTCTTGAAAAACTGAGGGCCGTTCAGGGAAAAATCAGCAATGACGATTTACTGAAGAAGGGAAAGGAGTATCGTGAAAAAATCATTCCGGTTATGAATGAGATACGAGACTCGGTCGACCTGCTTGAACGGTATGTTGCCGATGACTTCTGGCCGCTGCCGATTTATCGGGAGATGCTGTTTGTGAAATGATCCGTGAGTCGACAGGTTGTAGCCTGCAGATCCCACAGCCTGTAAACGCACAGACTACAGGAAATCAAACAACAGTTACTGATATTAAAGCCCCCGCTGCCTCAAGGCCGGGGGCTTTAATTTTGTGCTGTGTTGTGCCCCGATACCGTTGCCCCTTATAATGAAATCCAGGGAAAGGGGCTGTAATCCGGTTTCCGCTTCTCGAGAAAAGCGTTGCGTCCTTCTTCGGCTTCATCAGTCATGTAGGCCAGCCGGGTGGCTTCACCTGCAAATACCTGCTGTCCGACCAGTCCGTCATCCGCCATATTGAAGGCGAACTTGATCATCCGTATGGCTGTCGGACTTTTTTCCAGTATTTCCCCTGCCCACCTCACAGCCGTCTCTTCCAGCTCATCATGTGGCACGGCTTCATTGACCATTCCCATGGCAACGGCTTCCTGTGCTGAATAGCTGCGGCCCAGAAAGAATATTTCCCGGGCTCTCTTCTGGCCGATCTGCCGGGCAAGCAGTGCTGAGCCGAATCCGCCGTCAAAGCTGGCTACATCCGCGTCTGTCTGTTTAAAAACGGCATGTTCCAGACTGGCCAGGCTGAGGTCGCATACCACATGAAGGCTGTGTCCACCCCCCACAGCCCAGCCGGGTATGACACAGATCACTACTTTGGACATAAACCGGATCAGTCTCTGGATATCCAACACGTTCAGGCGGGCTATCCCGTCATCTCCCCTGTATCCGGTTTTGCTGCGTACTTTCTGGTCACCTCCCGAGCAGAATGCATGGACCCCGTCTCCGGCCGGACCTTCCCCGGTCAGCAGTATGACGCCTGTCCTGGTGTCTTCCCGGGCATCCGTAAGGGCTTCCTGCAGTTCAAACAGTGTTTTCGGGCGGAATGCATTGCGAACTTCAGGGCGGTTGAATGCAATGCGGGCAATCCCGTCCATCTTACCATACGTAATGTCTTCGTAGTCTTTTACTTTTTTCCAGTTCATATGTTCAGTCCGTTAATGAAGTTTTCTATTTCCTTTAGCACTGTCCCGGGTTGATCCCGGTGTACCCTGTGTGATGCTCCGTCAACAATCCTGGAGGTGGCAGCCGGCATTTCAGCCTCCATCCGCTGATGAATGGAGATGAACTTGTCATCCCCGCGGCCCGCAAGAAGAAGGGACGGGACATGCAGGGACGGCAGTTGCTGAAAAACCGGCTGCATGGCTCCGCTGCCGAAGCCGCGCAGGCACGCCGCCATATAAGCCGGATTCTGTAGTTCCATGATGTTTTCGTACTCAGTCGCCGTGCCCGCTCCACCGCTTCTGAACAGGGGCTTTTGCTGCCAGTCCCTGAGGAATGCCGGGAAATCCTGTTCTATTGCAGCCGCACGCTCTTCATCGAGTTTTCGCCGGTTCCGGCGCTCCCGCCGGTCGGGGATGCCGGGGGACGTGCTTTCCAGGATCATGCCGTCCATTAAACCGGGATCGCTTACTGTCAGTTGCAGCGCCAGCCGGCCGCCCATGCTGTACCCGTAAAGGATGAGAGGGGAAAGGCGGAGGCGGTCCAGAATGGATTTCAGGTCGTTCAGCTGATTTCCCGTTATATACCGTTTTGGATCTTCGGAGCCGCTGGTCCGTCCGTGACCGGCCAGGTCCAGTGTGACGGGGTTGCAGAATTCCGCCAGTCTGTCCGTGAGACAGCTGAACCCCCCGCCGGATCCCATGAACCCGTGTAAAAAAAGGATATACGGAAGGTCCTTCCTGTTCTGAAGAATGTCGGCATAATAGGAAATCTGACCGGTATAAAGTTTCACAACATAGCCTTCTGAAGTTTATGGCAGGGACTGACGCTCTCTGTCACTGTTCCACAGCAAATGGCGCAGATTCATGGATTCCGCGGGATCGGTTCTGCACTCGATGAGAAGATTCCCTTTCAGATCCAGGTCACCGGGAGTCAGGCTGTCCATTTTTTCCCGTGTGTCAATCAGAAGATGAGGAAGATTGTGAGCTTTGGCAAGATGGGGTATCGATACCTCCTGCGGTGTTTCAAAGTAGTCGCTGTAATAGTCGGACCGGCCGTAAACCGGCAGCATCCGGAAGATATTGCCGCCCCGGTTGTTAATAACTACAATAATCACAGGATGGTCCAGCTTTTGAATGCCGGCCAGGGCATTGCTGTCGTGGAGGAAAGCCAGATCGCCGATGTAGACAGCTGTTCTTTCCGATTTCCCCCGGCTGATCCCGATGCCCGTGGAAAGTACACCGTCTATGCCTGCAGCACCACGGTTTACATAGGTCCGGTTGAGAGGGCCGGAACGGCGGCTGAAAAGGGCAAGGTCACGGACGGTGAAGGAGTTGGAAACCATGATGTTCCAGCTATCTTTAAAAATACCGGAGAAGAAATGATACACATGCCCGTCCGTCAGTTTTTCTGTCACGGACAGCCGCTCTTCCAGTATCTCTTCCGCCCCGCTGTCAAGGCGGATCCAGGATTTGAGCCAGGCATCCTTTTTTTCCTGAATCCCCGACAGATCCAAAAGGTTCCTGTTTAAAAGTATGCGGTGGTCCACCCTTGCCGCGCTGTCCTGCCACGTATCGCGGCTCAGCAGCTGGATGACGGGGCTGCCCGGGTTTTCCTTCTCTATTTCCCTGAATAACGGATTGGTCGGTTCGTCACCGGTCCTGAATATCAGGTCCGGCTGCCGGTCCGGGCCGGAACGGCCCGAATTCAGCAACAGGCCGTACCTGCTGATCATCTTTCCGGAGGAACCGGTGTGAGAGCCGGGCTCAGCAAAAACAGGCATGTTCAGACGTTCTGCAAGTGCGTTTACCGTATTGCCGGCAGAACGGTATGCTTCGTCGGGGCCTGCAAAGAGAACGGGTTTTTCCGACTGGTTGATCTTTCTGATTACGTCTTCAGGAAAGGGCTGTACAGCCGGTTTTTTCACCTCCGGAAGCTGTCCTGCCCGGGGGGCTTCAACCTGTTTCATATTCCGGGCCTTTTCGAGTTTCAGGGTCTCCTGCGAGGGTTCAAGGGGTTTTCGGAAAGGGGCGTTTATATGGACGGGTCCGCTATTCTCCACAGAGGTAAAGACGGACTGGCGGGCAAGCAGTTCCAGTCTGCCGAGATCTTCATCACCCCCGGCGGGCTCCCCGAGTTCGTGAAACATGAGTACGCTGTCGCCAAACAGTTTTATCTGATCGACCGTTTGAGAGCTGCCGGTGCCGCGCAGGTGCGGGGGGCGGTCCGCAGAAATAATGATTAGGGGGATACCCGAATGCCTGGCTTCAATAACGGCCGGATAATAGTTGGCTGCTGCCGTACCCGAGGTACAGACAAGTATGGCAGGGCGGCCGGTGGCTTTGCCCGCGCCAAGCGCCTGGAAGGAAGCAGATCGTTCGTCGAGGATAATGTGTTTACTGAAGCCGGGATGGAGCGCCGCACCGAGCACCAGGGGGGTTGACCTGGAACCGGGGGAGATAAAGACGTGTCGTATGCCTTCGGTATAAAATGCCCTGAACAGAAATGATGTCCAGGAAAGAGGGTCGTACATGATTGTCTGGCTAGTCGTTGGTGGCCTGCTTGAGGGCATTGAGAACCGGATTGAGTTTCATTTCCGTCTCATTCCATTCTTTTTCCGGATTGGAGTCCTGTACAATACCGGATCCTGCATACAGCCGGGCCTGCCGCCGGTCTATCCATGCACTACGGATGGCAACGGCAAACTCACCGGCACCGGAGAATGTAAACCAGCCCACGGGCCCGGCATACCAGCCGCGGTCCATGTCCTCGATCTCATTGATATAGGGGACAGAGGAGCGCTTGGGAAATCCACCGACAGCAGGGGTCGGATGCAGGTTCCCTGCAAGTTCGTGGATGGAGGTTTCCTTTTTTATCTCTGCATAAATCGGTGTATAGAGGTGCTGCAGGTTATTCAGCTTTTTAATGACGGGCTGACGGCGGTGATCCAGCCGGAGGGCAAACGGCCTGAGGGTGTTGCGGATATCCTCGACGACAAAATTATGTTCGGAACGTTCCTTGCTGCTTTCCATCAGGGCCTGGCCAAGTGCGACATCCTCCATGGTGCTGTTCCCGCGGGATGTACTTCCGGCCAGGCCTTCTGTCAGTACTTTATTCCTCCTCAGCGAAATCAGCCGTTCCGGTGAAGCGCCTATAAAGGACGGCCCGTTTTTGGCAGAGATCATAAAGTTAAAACATTCGGGGAAACGGTGTCTCAGATGATCCATTACACGGGGTACCCGTATGGGCTTTTCCGCCTGAAAGTCCAGATGCCGTGCAATTACAATTTTCTGAAACGTACCGTCGGCGATCATCTGCATGGACCGGTCTACCTGTTTTCGCCAGTCGGCAAACGAGTTGGACGGCCGGGCCAGCTGATATTTGTGTCTGCTGTTGTCCGGCCTGCCATCCGGATTTCTGCTGCAGCGGGAATCCGGTCCGTTTCCATTGCTGCCATTCCCGCCGGGACCGGTGCTGTTCCGGTACCCCGCATCTCCATTGCCGTACGAGGGGTTGCTGTCGGAACAATTTCCTGTTTTAATCCGCCTGCATCGGTTTTTAAAACTGAAAATCATTCTTTCCAGCTCATTCAGGAGTGAATCCTGTTTTTTGCCGCAAATCCGGACGGTCAGGGTGAGCAGACAGGTGCTGCCGGACCGGATGAGGGACCAGTCGGGTAGCAGAAACCGGGCGGCCCCGAAATTCTTCCACCTGTTCTGGATATTGTGGTCGGAAAAGGAATAGCCGCCCAGCAGTACAGGTTCCGCAAGCGCATGGTTGGCGGAAGAAGCGGCAATATGTTTTCTTTTGAGTTGCCGGCTCTGTTCACTGATCTCCTTAAACCGGTTTGCACCGGTCGCCTTCAATATGACGGCAGCCCCGCCTGAGGCAATGGCAAACCGGCGTGCCGGCTGCTCCCAGTAGTACTGCTCTCCCGGCCCCGTTTTTTCAAGATAGGAGAGGGGATCGATCTCCTGTACCGACAGGGAATAGGACAGCCATTCTTTATCATGATGTGCCTCAAGAAGATCCCGCAGGAGGCGGGTATCAATTTCTTCAATGTACGTCCCGGCTTTTTGGCGCCGATGATTATACATGCTTTATCTGGATTGTTTGAACGTCATTGTTTGAACGTCAGCATGCTTTCCATGTCATGCTTTCAGTATTTTCAATATAAATTGAAAATAAGGGAATCCAAAGAAGAAACTGCCTGCTCCAATCTGCTGCCTGCTCCTATCTGGCGTCATCCTGTTTTCCCGAATCATACGGATTTTCAATGCCGTAATCATTCGGGTTGTATTCGGCCAGTTCGAAGAAATATTTCCAGGCAAGCAGGCTCTGACCATTGTCATCCACCCAGTTCGGATGGCTCTGTTTGATGAGTCCGACGACACGTTTGGCGTATTCCAGCCGCTCGCGGGGATCGTCCACACGGGGAAGTGCGTCAATCATCAGATCCAGGTTATAGCCGCAATCATAATCTTTTGGTTTTTTTTGTTCTAAAAACATTCGACGGGTCTGTTTGTCCTGGTTGAATTATCCTGATTGGATTCTAATACCTGTAATACCTGTAATAATGTACAAATTTCACCGACAAAATGGTAAGAGGTCTCAGGTCGGCACGGCATGTAAATCACTTTCATACCACCAGGCAATCATGCAAGATACAACCAGGCAACCAGGCAACCAGGCAACCAGGCAACCAGGCAATCATGCAAGATACAACCAGGCAACCTGTACAACCATGCAAGTCATCCGGGGACGCTTCCGTCAGGCTTCAGGAGTGGGCCCCCGGTAATTAAACGGAACGTCGAATTTCTCTTTTGACGTGATGGCCCCGTGCTCTTCTTCATACTTCTGCACATTTTCGTTGAGTGCGGTTGCCAGGCGTTTGGCATGGTCCGGAGTCAGTACCAGACGCTTGACCACCCTGGCCTTCGATACGCCGGGCATAACAGCAATAAAATCGAGTACGAATTCGGAAGCCGAGTGAGTGATCATCACCAGGTTTGAATAGGTGCCCTGTGCTTCGCTTTCCGGCAAATTTATCTCCACCTGTTTTTTCCCTGCAGATCCTTTCTGTCTATCAGCCATAACTAAGTCTGTATCAGTTCATGTTGTGGGTTCGGCAGAATCCGTGTCCAGAAAGCTGTTTTCCCGCATCCATTCGTCATTGAATATCTTGGAGGCATAACGCGTGCCGCTGTCCGGAAGTATCACTACCATCAGGTCCTCTTTCCCGAGGTTCTGCTCTTTGGCATACTCAATCGCTCCGTAAACAGCTGCTCCGCAAGAACCGCCGAGAAACAGCCCTTCCTGTTTGGCCAGAGCCCTTGTAGTTAAAAAGGCATTTCTGTCATTAACCTGGATGACTGTATCGATCAGCTCCATATTGATATTGCCGGGTATCAGGTCTTCACCGATACCTTCGGTCAGGTAGGGTTTGATTTCATTTTTGTCGAATTCGCCGGTTTCAAAATATTTTTTAAACACGGACCCGACACTGTCGACCCCAATCACCTGAACATCGGGATTCTGCTCTTTCAGGAACCCCGCAACGCCTGAAATCGTGCCTCCGGTTCCCATGCCTGCCGCATAGTGCGTGATTTTTCCTTCCGTCTGTTTCCAGATTTCAGGCCCTGTCGTCTCATAATGAGCCCTGGTATTGCTTGGGTTTTCATACTGGTTGGGATAGTAGGAATTGGGAAGCTCCCTGCTCAGTCGGCGGGCCACTGAGTAATAGCTCCGCGGGTCGTCCGGTTCGACATTTGTCGGGCATATTCTTACCTCGGCACCAAGAGCTTTAAGCAAGTCAATTTTTTCCTTGCTCTGTTTGTCTGTCGTTGTGAAAATGCACTTGTATCCCTTTACGGCAGCGGCCAGCGCGAGACCCATTCCCGTATTTCCGGAGGTCCCCTCGATTATCGTACCGCCGGGTCGGAGCCGGCCGCTGTTCTCTGCATCTTCGACCATTTTGACGGCTATGCGGTCCTTGATGCTTTGACCGGGATTAAAATACTCTACCTTGGTCAGAATGGTTGCTTCAAGGCCTTCGGACACCTTGTTCAGTTTAACCAGTGGAGTATTGCCGATAGTCTCAAGGATCGAATTGTAGTACATGCTGAATTAATTTGGTCATGTTTCTTTGCCGTGGAATATAACAAAATGTGTATCGATCTCTTAACGGTTATCCTCCGTCTGCTGAGGCCGGCCGGAAGCCTTGTCCGGTCGCAGGTGACGTTCGCTGACAGGCTGGTGGCTGGTCCGTCTTTGCATTCCACGCTTACTTCTTTGTATTCAAAAGGAGAATGATTCCGATCAGGAGGAAAAGCAGATGAGGCAGGCCGGCCGCGTAAACGGGATCGAGCGTTCCGGCCGCTCCAAAAGGCTCGGCCACTTTCATAAGGACGAGATAGACAAAGCTGATGACCAGTCCCGCCGTAATATAGAATCCTTTCCCGCCTTTTCTTCTCTCGGAAGCCAGGGCAAATCCGATGAGCGAAACGACCAGGATCGATACGGGATAGGCAATCCGGTTGTATAATTGCACCAGCGGCAGATTGATGTCTCCGGCTCCGACCCGCTGTATCGATTCAATGTAGTTTACTGCTTCGGGATAGGTCAGCTGATAGATATCCGACGTTCTTCTGGCAAGATCCCTTGGCAGCACGTTCACGTCAACAAGCTGTTCCCGGTTTGTGGAATCGACATATCCTTCTTCCGTGAATGTGCGTTCCTTGTAACGTTCTGCTTTCCAGGTCTGCAGGGAATCTACCCAGCCCAGCCTGTTGGCCGTGACAATCCGCCGTATTTCCCGGTCTGCACTGAATTCGACCAGCGTAAAGCTGTATCCCACGTTGGAATTGGAATCAAAGTGATTGACGCTGAATATGGTATTGGGTGATTCCTGCCGGTAAAGTCCGCCGTTGTCTATTTTGTCATTGCCGGTTCCCAGGTATTCCTGTTCGAACAGGATCCGCTCGGCATTGGATGTGGGTATCACATAGGCATCGAGATAACTGATGATCGCTGCCAGGCTTAGTCCGAACAGCATGTAGGGAGCCGCCAGCCGGTAGAGACTGATTCCCGACGCTTTGATTGCCGTGATTTCAAGCCGTTCCGTCATCTGGCCGGTAAGAAAGAGACAGGCGACAAAAATAGCTACTGGGCTTACCAGCCGGACCATTTCCGGTATGTAATTGATATAGTACTCATTCCATATTTGAGCGATGGTCGCTCCCTGGTCCGAAAAATCATCACTGTTTTCAGAAAAGTCGATCAGGATAAAAACGCAGATCAGCACGACCAGGACAAAAAGGGTGATGGTCAGAAGCCGGAAGAAAATGTATCTGTCCAGTTTTCTCATTTCCCGCCCGGCCATAGTTTAAAGGACGTACTGACTTTCAGCGTGAGGAGAATACCTGCTATTCCCAACAGGAGGTTAATGCCCCACATGCCCATAAACGGAGTGATGTATATTCTGTCCGCCCACTTTTCCCCCTGGATGATCGCTATAAAATAAAATGTCAGAAGGACTGCCGCCGTGATGGCCGCAAAACCAATGTTGCCCCTTTTGGTCATCATGCCGATGGGTGCGCCCACGAGGACGAAAATTATGCAGGCAAAAGGGATCGAGAATTTTTTATATACCTCGACCATGTATTCTGCAATCCGCAAGTCCCGCCATTCGAGGTTGGTCTCCAGGTTGTCCAGATCAGACCTGTAATTACTCAGGGTGGAAAGGCTTTCCGTGATAATCCTTGACTGATGATTCCAGTCGGTCATCTTGTCCATCTCGTTGAGGATTTTAAACCCGGAATGGTACCTGTTCACGGAGTCAGCCGGAGGGAGGGCGACCCGGCGAAATGACGACGAGTGGTCCCTGTCCCTGACAAGTGCTGTTTTTTCCAGGTGATTCTGAAATTCATTTTCTTTCGCAGTACGGAGTGTGTCGATGACCGACAACATGGCCTGTGCACTCATTGTCCGGTCATTGCGGTTTCTCTGTTCCGGATTGGAACGGGAGAAAGCCAGGTCGGAAAGGTCAAAACTGATCCTGTGCCGGCTGAACTGTGACCGTTCCACGGTTTCTTCACCGACCCGGCTGCCGGGGATGTACCGGACGATCATGCCATCCCTCAGATGGAGTGACAGGGTGAGCTGATCGGGGCTGTCGAGCCACCCCGTGTCCGCTTTTATATAGGATCTGTGGCGGTCCCGGCCGGGTTCCTGAAACAGGGTGATATCACGGAGGGTGTCTGAATCAGCCGACATTTCCCGGACAAGAAACGTATATCCTTCGATTCCGTCATAAAAAACACCCGGCTGAAGATCAAATCCCGGTTTCTGCATACGTATATCGATAAACAAGGACCGGGCCTTGTGATTTGATTCCGGAAGGATATTGTTTGAAAAATAGGAAAGTCCGATAAACAGGACGACCGCCACAGCCAGGACGGGCTTCATCAGGCTGAAAGGGTTTACGCCTGCGGCTTTCAGGGCTGTCAGCTCATTCCATTCGGAAAACCTGCCGAAGGCCATCAGTGTGGAAACAAGCACGGCCATGGGGACGGCAAGCACCACCATATAGGCAAGGTTGTTCAGGATCAGTTCGATGACGATAAAAAAGGGCAGTCCTTTCCCAACCAGCTTGTCCACGTGAAGAATCAGGAACTGCATCAGAAGAATAAACATCACGGTAAAGAAGCAGAACAGAAATGGACCTACATGTTTCTTCAGAAGGTCCAGCTGTACATTGTTTATCATAAATATTGTTGGTAGTTGAAAATGCTTTTTGCTGCCGGCCCGGGGAAAGTTACCTTTCATCAACCTTTCAACAAAGGTAAGAATATTTTATTATCTGCATCGGACATTACCCGTTAGATAAATACTGCTTTAAATTTCAGAGCCTATCGAACACTGCTACGGCGCAAGACCGAAAAGTCGTGTATTGACCATCAGCTAATTGACCATCAGCTAACAGTGCGGACAGTATGGTTCACGTGGTGGCGCCAATCCGTGTGTGTATAAACCTGTCCGGACGATGAAAGTAAATCTGTGTATTTCAAAAGACGTCGTATTATAGAATCGGTTGCGGGAATGCTTTTCTGCCTTCTGTGCTCTGCTTCGGGTGCCCTGTCGGCACATGAGCTTCCGGACGGGACTCCGGACCTGAATCTGACGGCGCAGGAGCTCGGGGAAAGAGCTCCGGACCTGAACAGGTCTCCGGAAAAAGCAGCGGCTGACACGACAGACAACGTGTATGGCCCTGCCTTTGGTTTGCCCCAAGCAGCACGTTTTGTGTCCCGCCCCTATTTGAAGCCTTACCCCCGGCTGTATCATATCGGGGTGCCGGGAGAGGCGGTTACGATAGAGCGCCTTCCC
The DNA here is from genome assembly GCA_040905285.1 of Balneolaceae bacterium. Classification (GTDB taxonomy): domain Bacteria; phylum Bacteroidota; class Rhodothermia; order Balneolales; family Balneolaceae; genus JBBDRV01. The sequence continues at coordinate 21,313 of JBBDRV010000010.1, forward strand.
GGCGGAAGGTATCTGGCTGTTCAGACGATCGGAGAGATACCGGTGCGGCTGCCGGGGGTGTACCCGTTCAGTGAATATGCCGACCTGACCCGCCGGGAGGATATGAGATCGATCCGAAGAGAGCTGATCGGGGAGTCTGCGATGGCGGAAGGTGAGAACCGCGGACTGCTCGATTTCCGGTTTACAGTACCCGGCGGGAGGGAATCTGCCTTTACTACCATTTTCGGCCGGCCTGAAGTGAATCTGCGTGTCAACGGGATGGCCAATATGAATGCGGGTGCCACCATCCAGAAGACGTCGGACCCATCCCTTCCCCCCGACCAGCAGACACGGGTTGATCCGACATTCGGCCAGAACCTGCAGCTTAATATACAGGGTACCATCGGGGATAAGCTGACGGTACAGACCGACTGGGACACCGAACGGACGTTTGACTATCAGAACCTGCTGAGTATCGCCTACGAAGGATATGAAGATGAAATCATCCAGCGTGTTGAAATGGGAAATGTCTCCATGCAGACAGGCAACTCCCTGATCCGCGGTTCGGGATCACTGTTCGGGATTAAGTCGGTTGCCCGGCTGGGTTCGCTCAGGCTGACGTCGGTATTGTCCCAGCAGAAGGGGGAGAGCAATACAGAAACGATCACCGGCGGCGCCCAGGAGCGGAGGGTAAGTCTCCGGCCTGCTGACTATGAAAACAACCGGCATTTTTTTCTGGATTACTATACGCGTCAGGAATTTGAACAGAGCATGTCCAACCCCCAGCAGTTGCTCCAGACCCTGCAGATTTCTGAAGTGAACATCTGGGTGCTGAGGGAACAGGTTCAGACGGAGGAAGGGTCGAGGCCGGCTGTCGCACTCACTGATTACGGGGTTGTGGAAAACCCGGATGGCACCTATTCGCCACCCGACAATGAGGCTGACCGGTTTGACCGGAATGTCATCGATTCCCTGCGGGATCCTTCCGTGGGCATTTCAGCCATTGACCTGGGCCTGGACGATCCGGCAGATTTTGAAGAAGGCTATTTCGAACTGCTGACGGAAGGGGCTGACTATACGGTTAATACAGTGACGGGGTATATTTCGTTAAACCGGTCATTGAGTTCCAGGGAAGTTCTGGCTGTTTCATTTACCTATCTGGGGGTTGACGGCCGTACTGTCTCCGTAGGGGATGTCAACCCCGGCGGGGGAGACCGTATTTTCCTGAAAATGCTCCGGCCGGGCACCGTATCCACGGATCATGCGGCGTTTCCCCTGACCATGCGCAATGTCTACTCTCTGGGGGCGGCGGACCTGACGAGGGACAACATCGATCTGGAGCTGCAGTTTACGGAAGGCAACGTGGAACAGAACCGGCTGCCGGGCCGGTTTACCACCCTTCTTCAGGATCTGGGCCTGGACCGTGTCGACAGCCAGGGGGCGCCCGGTCCGGACAACCAGGTGGATTTCGGTACCGGAACCCTTGATGCCCGGAACGGCCGTCTCATTTTTCCCTATCTGGAGCCGTTCGGTTCCAGGCTGGAGGATCTTCTGCTGGAAGCGGGCACACCGGCAGAGGAGGTGGACCGCCTTGTTTTTGACCAGCTGTATGAAGAGCGAAGGCAAAATGCCTCGCGTCTGTCGGAAAATAATTTTTACCGGTTTGACGGACTGGTGAAAGGTGGTGTACAGGAGAATTTTACTCTGGATGTGGCTCTGGTTGAAGGATCCGTGCGGGTCTATGCCAACGGCAGCGAACTTCAGGAGGGAATTGACTATCAGGTTGACTACAGTTTCGGAAGCATCAGCATACTCAACGACCGGTATACAGCTCCCGGTCAGGAGATCAGGATAGAGTACGAAAACCAGGCCCTCACCACGATTGAACAGAAAACCTTTACCGGGCTTCGGGCGGAATACGAGCTGGGCAATGATATCCGGCTGGGGGGAACGTATTTCCGGTACAACGAACGGCCGCTGGACGACAAGATCCGCATAGGTGACGAACCGATCAGCAACATGGTCTTCGGATTAGATGCCAATGCCCGTTTCAACACACCGTTTATTACGGAGGCTCTGGATGCGGTGCCTTTTCTGTCCACCCGTGAACCCTCGGAGGTGTCTTTCAGCGGAGAATTTGCCCAGCTTCGTCCGGGGATTTCGGAGACCAGCGCGGTAGACCGGGCGATCAGAAACAATGAACTGCATGCCGATGAGCAGGAGGGTCTTTCATTTCTGGATGATTTTGAAGGCTCAAGTATCAAAATTAATCTGATGAATCCTGCCCGGTGGTTTCTGCCTTCTGCCCCGGCTGCCGTACCCGGATACAGTGCGGATGAAATCTACTTTGAAGAGGATGTCACGGCCCCTTCCGGTTCCCCCCGGGACGTTCAGGCAGACCGGTCGGACCTGCGGTCAGGGTTTTCCTGGTATTCCATACCCCGGAATATCAGCAACATCCTCGAGGGGGTCGAGTATACGCCGGAATCACAGCCTGTAAGAGTGACGGATGTATTTCCGGGCCGGGAAACCAGGAATCCGCAGGACGAGATAGTGACAACCCTCGATGTGCATTATGATCCCACCAGCCGGGGTCCCTACAACTACAACATGGACCTCCGGAGACTTCTGGAGAATGAGCCCGAACGAACCTGGGGCGGCATGACGGCTGTACTGCCTTCCGGGCAGGAAGATTTCAGTCAGAATAATGTTGAATTTATTGAATTCTGGGTCCAGCCCATTCTGCCCGGCGGACGGGATCCCATGGCCGGCGATATGGAGAATTACGATGGCAGGATCTATATCGATGTCGGTGTTATTTCCGAAGATGTGGTACCGAATGCCAAACTGAATACCGAAGACGGTCTGGCCCTCAACCCCGCTTCACTGGCACCGGACAGCCCGGGGGACCCGCGGTCATACCTGCCGTCCAATCCCGCGCCGCCCGAAGGACAGTTTTCGACAGAGAACAGGGATCTGGAAGATGTCGGTCTTGACGGATTGCCCTCATCCGGCGGGTATAACGGATTGAATGAACGATCTGTCTTTTCAGGCTTTATTGACGCCATGGAAGCAGATTATGGCCGGAACAGTCCTGAGTTCCAGTCCGTCTTCAGCGATCCTTCCAATGACAGTTATGCCTTTTACGGAGAGTCATCGGTAGAGGATCTGCCGCTTCACGAACGATTTTACAGGATGATGAGCCATTACGAGGGCAATACCCCCGTGGATCAGGGCGACCGGAGGGCCGTCACCAACCGGCCGAATACCGAAGGGCTGGTGAATCCGTCGCGGGTGGAGTTGAACAATGCCTATTTTCAGTATGAGCTTGAATTTAATCCTGCAGATTTTGCAGCCCTTGCGGCGGGTGAAGAGGGTACATTTATCGTGGACCGGGTATCGGGGACAAGACAGGAAGACAGATGGTATCAGGTACGGATACCGATGGATGAATTTGCACGGCAGGCAGGGGAAATAGAGGATTTTCAGAATATAAGCTATGTACGTATCTGGATGTCGGGCTATTCACAGCCATTCACCCTGCGTTTTGCCACTCTGGATTTTGTCGGCAGCCAGTGGCAGCATGCGGAGAGCGTCAATGAAGCGAGCGATCCCTCCGCCGACATGAAGGTGTCGACCGTGAACATCGAGGAAAATTCCAGCCGCCGTCCGGTTCCCTACCGTCAGCCGGTCGGGGCTATCCGCGCCCGGGAAAGGGGTACGCAAATGCAGTCCCTGCAGAATGAACAGGCGATTGTCCTGGATGTTGAAAACCTGGGGCCGGGGGGGGTGCAGCTGGTCAGGCGGAATTTCCCCGGCGGCCTGAACCTGTTGAATTACTCGAACATGAGAATGTTTGTTCACGGGGAGGGCTATGATTCCCGCGATGAGGCTGAGCTGGTCATGCGCTTTGGCAATGATCTTGACAACAGCTATTACGAGTACCGTCAGCCGGTCAGTCCCACTGATGTGGGTTTTCCGTTCCAGGATTATGATCCGGGGCAGGGGGCGAGACTTGAGGAAGAGGCTGATCAGGTCTGGCTCTACGATGAAAACAGCATGAATATTATTCTCAGGGCGTTCAATCAGCTGAAACAGCTGCGGGACCAGGAAGCTCCCGAAGATGTCAGCCGGCTCTTTGAAAGGAACAATCTGCTGGACGAGGCCGCGCCCGGTGCTGTGATCGCCATTCGTGGAAATCCTTCTCTCGACCGGGTGAATGAAATCGGAATGGGAATCAGAAATCCCTATGATCCGGACGATCCGTCCGGACCGGGCTCACCGGTGTTGAATGCGCAGTTCTGGCTGAATGAACTGAGGGTGTCGGGATTTGACAATGAGCCGGGATGGGCGGCCAATGCAAAGTCGTCCTTCAAGCTGGCTGACGTTGCCACACTGTCGACCAGCCTGACCCGTCAGACGGCCGGTTTCGGGGCGCTGAACTCGCGGCTGGGGGAGCGCAGGGTGTCCGATCAGCTGGCCTATGATGTAAGTTCTACCGTTTACATGCATCGGTTTTTGCCCGAAAGGTACGGGTGGAGCATTCCGGTGAACCTTACCACCCGAAGGTCCGAACTGACCCCGAGATTTCTTCCGAATGAAGGGGATATCCGGTTGTCCGACTTCAGGGAATCGGTCCGTTCGAGGGAAGACCTCACCGTCTCTCAGCAGGAGTTGCTTATCGAGCGGCGAATCCGGGAAGTCCAGTCTGTAACAGAGTCTTATGCGGTTAACCTGTCCAACATTTCAAAAAATGATTCCCGGAGCCGGCTGACCCGGTTTACCCTCGATAACACCACCTTCAATTATGTATACAATACGTCAAATACAAGGAATCCCCAGTACCGTTTCCAGGATAACCGTAATTTCAATACCTCAATAAGGTACAACATTGATTTCCCCGCTGTCCGCTATATGCGGCCGCTGGGCTTTATGGAGAATCTTCCGCTGGTACATGTCTTTTCCGGGCTCGGCATCGGAATGATTCCCAACAACTTCACTTCGTCATTCCGTATGAACCGGATGTACGAGGAGCGCAGGCGAAGGATCTTTGACCAGGCGCAGCCGGACCAGCCTCTTCAGCAGACACATAATTTCAACTATAATACGACAGTCGGTTTCGGGTATAATCTGACCCGTTCGGTTACGACAAATTTTCAGGCACAGGGAGGATTTGACCTCAGCAGGGCCGGCCAGAGGGATGCGGGGCTGACGGGAAGCGACAGTACGGCCTTTGACATCATTCCTTCATTCACGGTGCTGGAACGCCTGATTACAGATCCGGAGGTTCAGCCCAGGCGTTCGACGTATCAGGAGGATTATACGGCAAGCTGGCAGCCCAGGTTCGACCAGCTGCGGCCGGTGAGCTGGGTGAATTACACGTTGCGCTACGGGGGCGGCTACAGATGGGAGAATACGCCGTTCGATTCAAATCTCGGTGCCAGGGTGTCGAATACACTGAGGCTGGACCATAATCTCCGGTTAGAGGTCGGAAACCTTCTGGACAGGTGGGAATTTTTCAGCCGGTTGAAAGACGCCGGCCGGCCTGCGGGGCCGGCAGGATCTTTGCAGCAGGCTGATGGTCAGCAGGAAGCAGACGGCGCGTCTGCGGAAGGTTTTCTGTTGCCTGCCGGACGTGGTCTGTTGGCGGGAATTCTGAGTTTCCAAAGTATCGAAATTTCGTATAATGATGCAAAGAGCGGCTCACAGGCCGGCTACTCAGGCGGTTCCCAGCTGACTGACCTGTTCGGCGGCTCCGGACGCTTTTCACCACCGTTCCTGTACCGCCTCGGTTATGCCGAACGGATTAATGAAAGCCGGCTGATTGACAACCCTGACGGGCTGTCACCGATCCAGCTGCCGGCCAACAACAGCTTTTCGGATAATGTCAATCTGCAGACCCGGATGCTTCCCTTCAATAATTTCAGCATAGACCTTACCTGGACCGTCCAGTGGGATGAACGGGTCAGCCGGTCGCTCTCGATTGATCCGGATGACCGGCTTTCGTCAGTCCGCAATGCATCGGGCAATGCCGGTTCCAGCGTCTGGTCATTCGGATCCGGTTACAGGGATCTTTTTGAGCGACAGCTTGAAACAGCTTTTGACGGAATAAGCGCTTCGTCCGACAGCATAAGCAGTGTAGACGGGCGTACCGTGTTAAACAGGGAAACCCTTCAGGAAGATTTCAGAAAGGCCTATCTGGCCGGCGGGGGCAGCACTGTGGGCGAAAGAAATTTTACACCTTTTCCACTGCCTTCGTGGCGTATCAACTGGATGGGAATAGAAGAGTTTCTGCCGTTTGTCGGACAGTTCATGGAGCGGGCGTCCCTGACCCATGCCTACTCCGGCATGTACCGGCTGGGCTGGACGTACAACAGCAATCCGGGGCCTGTGCCGTTCCGCCGGATAGGGGCCTATGCCGTGGATGATGAACGTCCCGAGTTTGAGCCGGCATCGGTCAATATCGAAAAACGGTTTGCACCGCTGCTTCAGCTGAATGTGACCTGGGACCGAAATCTGCGGACACAAGTCGGCTACGAATACAGCAAACTGACCAGTATGTCCCTTTCCAGTATCAATGTGACCGAGAGAACCTCCCGGGGCGTCACGATGTCCATGACCTATACCTTCCGGAATTTTAAAATCCCGTTTTTCAGGGAATTATCAAACAATCTGGATGTCACTCTCAGCGGCAATCTGATTGATGATACGGAACAGAGATTCATGCTGGATTCGGATATAGACCGTGCCCTTTCAGAAGGGCATGAAACGATCGTCAAAAATCCGGGAATGTATGACATCAGCCCGAGGGCGCCTTCGGGGCAGACGCGCATGCATGTTTCTTCTATTTTCGGTTACCGGTTTTCCAGCACACTCCAGGCAAATATTGAGTATGCATTCAGCCGTACGCTGCCGAAATCCTCAAGAACGTTTGAACGGACGACACATGATATCCGCTTCAGCATGAGGATCAATTTCCGGTCCGGTTGAGACGGCCGCGCCGGACGGTGAATGCCGTACCGGCCACGGCCACGGCCAGCATCAGCCAGTTGAACCAGTTCCCGTACCTGGCGTAAAAGGTCATCACATCGGACGGATGAATGGGTTGGGCGAATGCGGTGCGGATCCCGTAGCCGGTTTCGACCCGGATGCTCCCGTCGGGCGAAATAATACCGGAAATGCCGTTGTTGGCGCTTCTGACGATCCATCTCCTGAATTCTATTGCCCTGAGCCGCGCATAGGAAAAATGCTGTTTGTGTCCGCTGGTATCACCCCACCAGCCGTCATTGGTGATAATGGTGAGGAATCCGGCGCCATTCCGGACGAAGTTGCCGACCCAGTGGGAAAAGACCGAATCATAACAGATAAGGGCGGGTGTGGCGTGCTGATCACCGATCAAAAAATTATTGGCGTGAAAACCCCGGCCGTATCCGGCGATTTCACCCCAGTTAACCTGTCCGGACATATCAAGGGCACTCAGGCTTTCCGCAAACGGTATCCGCTCGACAATTGGAACCAGTTTTCCTTTCTTATAGATATCCGGCAGCCGCTCGCCGGTGAAATGGAAGGCGGCGTTGAAGATATTATAGGCCCTGCCGCTAATATTTCCGCGCACCAATGAAGGTTCGCTGCCCGATTCATAATAGTCAATATAACCCGTCCCTGTAATGAGTTCGGTACCCCAGCTGCGCAGTGAATCCCGGATTGTGGCATTGAACCGGTTGCCTCGGGGGATCAGGGAGTCGATGGCATTTTCCGGCCAGACGATGAGGTCCGTTGTCTCTGTCCTTGCAGAATCGGATAGTTCGAGAAGCAGCGTGAGCAGGTCATCCACAGTGGCAAGCCCGCCGTACTCCCGGTATGAATTCATATTGGGCTGTACAACGGCCACATCCAGACGTTGGGCGGATTTTTCCTGGTAGCCGGCTTTCATGACAAGGGAGATGGCCGGAAACAGGAGCGCAAGCAAAACAGCACAGGCGAGGTGTTTTTTACTCGCGAATGCAGCAGCCCGGTAGAATACCGCTGCAGTAACGACTACCCAGAAACTGATCCCGAGATGGCCTGTGACGGAGATATACTGTATGAGACTGGTACTGTCGGCCCAGCCGTTGCCGAGGGCCAGCCACGGCCAGGCCAGGTCCCAGTTGTGATGCAGGAATTCATAGCTGACCCAGATGGCCGCGATCAGCGGGGGGGTTACGGCAGGATGAATTCCGGACCGGAGCAGGTACCGGATAATGAGCAGGGGTATCAGCATCAGCAGGCTGTTGGCCAGTATTGCGGCGGTTCCGCCGGCCAGCGTGGCCATCATCAGCCAATAGGTGGCAATGAGGTTCCATACGAGAAATGCCCCGTATGCCCCGACGGCCAGTTCCCGCCAGCCGGACGACAGGTCCGCAACCCGGAAGAGAAAGACAAATGCGGGGATCTGCAGAACAGGCAGGCCGAACGGTGGAAACGAAAGCCCCAGAAGAACTCCCGTCGACAGGGAAAGGGCCGGGCCGTGGCTCCAGTAAGTGGCAAGTCGATTCATTCAGTATATGATTTTGAAGCAAGAACGATAACGAACTCCCCCTTGATCGGGTCACGCTCCTGCCACAGTCTGCTGAGGCCGGCTAACCGTCCCCGGTTGAGCTCTTCGTATTTTTTTGTCAATTCCCTTGCCACACAGGCCAGGCGATCTTCTCCTGCATGGTCAGTCAGCTCCTGAAGAATTTTCAGAATCCGGTGGGGACTCTCGTAAATCACGGAGGTAACGTCGCGTTGTGCGATTTCTTTCAGGCGGGTCTGCCGTCCTTTTTTCGGGGGAAGAAATCCTTCAAAACAATAGCGGTCGGAGGGAAGCCCGCTTGCCACGAGGGCTGTTGTACAGGCATCAGGCCCGGGTATTACCGTTACGACATGGCCTCCGGCATGAGCAGCCCTGACGGCCAGAAATCCCGGATCCGAAATGCCCGGCATGCCTGCATCACTGATCAGGGCTATATTCTCCCCGCCATCCAGCAGGTTGATCAGATGTCTTACTTTATGGTGCTCATTGTGTTGATGAAACGAAAACAGCGGTTTGTTAATTTTATACTGGTTCAGCAATACTGATGAGGTTCTGGTATCTTCGCATGCAATCCGGTCTGCCGCTTGCAGCGTTTCCGCAGCACGGGGGGAGAAATCGTTTAGATTGCCTATGGGTGTCGCAACAAGAAACAGAGTAGACATGATTTTATTTTATTTCGAAACACGATTCAAAGATAAGGTCAAAAACTCGTAGTTTCTCCCCGGAATAGTAAATCATAAAACCGACTATATTAAGTGACCGATGAAAGATTTTAAACCTTCAGGAATTAATCACATTACAATCCGGGTGAATGATATCGAAAGGTCGGAGGAATTCTACGGTCAGGTGCTTGGCTTTGAACAGATACGCAAGATGGGGCAGAGCATGACCGTTTACAGGATTGGAAAGGAGGATACCATTGTTATTGTAGAAGCTGAAACAAGTTATGACCCCAATTCAAGAGATTTTCGGGTTGACCACATAGGTTTTTATCTTGACGGTGCGGAAAAGGTGGACGAGATGGCCGATTATCTTCGTGAAAAGGAGATTTCCATCCTCAGTGGTCCTGCAAACAGGAAAAAGGGACGGTTTCTGTTTGTCTCTGATCCCGATGGAAATATGATTGAATTCTTTTTTGAAGGATGAAATTGTGACAAGAGGGATGACATTGAGAAAACAGTTGACAAACGCTGCTTGTGCAAGTTTGTCAGTGTTCAGCGGTAATCCTGATGTGGCATGTTATTTGCCTGCCAGGCACAATGAAATAAACAGGAAGTAAATGACTGTATGAGCAAAGAAAAGACAAACAATCGTGAAGGCAACAATGCTGAAATGGCAGAAAACGAATCTGAAAAAAACCGGCGGACAAATGCGGAGGAAGAGGCAGCCGCAAATGACCGGCGTGAAAGTATAAATGAGGAGAATTCAGCGGTGGAGCCGGACCAGCTTGTTCTGGATCAGCAGAAGAGAATAAGCGAGCTTGAACAGAAGGTGGACGAGCTTGTGGACAGCAATCTGAGAAAGACTGCGGAGATCGACAATGTACGAAAGAGAATGCAGCGTGAGCGGATTCAGCTGTATGAAACTGCAAAAATCCAGGCTGTCGAGCATTTCCTGCCTGTAAATGATGACCTGATTCGCACGCTGAATGCAATGGATGAGTCAGGTGAAAAGAATGTTGAAGGCATACGGGACGGAATCCGCATGGTTGCAAGCAAGTTTGAAGACGCCCTGAAACATTACAATATTGAACGGATCGACCAGACAGGGGTTCCTTTCAATGTGGATCTGCATGACGCACTGATGCGCAGGGAACCTGAAGACAAAAATATCGACAGTAATATCGTGCTGCAGGTATTGGAAATCGGGTACAGAATGGGTGACCGTACGATCCGTCATGCCAAGGTAATTGTAAGTGAATAAGAGAAAGGCGAAGACATGTCAAAACGTGATTACTACGAGATACTGGGTATAGAGAAAAGCGCCAGTGATGGTGAAATAAAAAAAGCTTACCGCAGGAAAGCGATGAAGTTTCACCCGGACCGCAACAAGGGGGATGAAGCTGCAGCGAAAAAATTCAAACAGGCTTCAGAAGCTTATGAAATACTCCGGGACCCTCAAAAGAGGCAGCGCTATGACCAGTTCGGCCATGCAGGTATAAACGGCGGTGGATTCGGTGGTGGTGCCGATTTCGAAAATGTCAGTTTTGAGGATATTTTCAGCCGTTTCGGTGATATTTTCGGGAGCGACATTTTCGGGGGGGAATCTTTTGGCGGAGGAAGCCGGAGCCGCCGGAGAAGAGGTACCGGACAGCCCGGTTCCGATATGAAACTGAAAGTCGGTCTGACGCTTGAGGAGATTGCTTTCGGTACGGAGAAAACACTGAAAGTGAAAAAACAGATTTCCTGTAAAGCCTGCGGCGGAACGGGGGCTGAAACGGATGCCGATTTTGAAACCTGCAGTACCTGTAACGGCATGGGAGAGATCCGGCAGGTATCCCGGACCATGTTTGGCCAGTTTGTCAATGTACAGCCGTGCCCGAATTGCAGGGGCGAAGGCCGCATCATCCGTAAAAAATGTAAGGAATGCCACGGAGAAGGCCGTGTGAAAGGAGAAGAAAAAGTAACGATCAATGTGCCGTCGGGTGTAACGGACGGCAATTACATCACGCTGCGAAGCCAGGGCAATGCCGGCGCGAGAGGCGGTGATGCCGGGGACCTCATCGTTCTGATCGAGGAGCTGGAGCATGAGCATTTTCAAAGGGACGGAAATGATATCTACTATGATATTCTCCTGAGTGTGCCGGATGCGATTCTCGGTTCGGAAAAAGAGGTGCCGACCCTCAAGGGTAAAGCGTCCATAAAGATTGAACCGGGTACTCAGCCCGGAAAGCTCCTGCGGATGAAAGAGAGGGGCATAATCGGGCTGCACAATTCGGGAACCGGAGATCAGTACATCCGGATCAATGTCTATATCCCGAAAGAACTTTCATCCGAAGAGAAAGAACATATTGACGCGCTCAGGAACGGAAAGCACTTTGCAGTGACCAATGCGAAGAACCGGGAAAAAGGGTTCTTTTCAAAAATAAAGGATATTTTTGCCTGATTACAGCATCAATCAGCCCTGAACAGATCCCGGACCCGGTCTATCAGGTTTTTTCCCTCTTCGTCCGTCTCAACCCGTCTCGGCTCGTTCGCATCTCTTCCCGTCACAAAATCCCTGAACTTGTCCAGCGCAGAATCTTTTCTGTAGTCCATGCACTGCGTATTGAAATGCGTGTTCCGCTGGTCTTCATGGAATTCATCCGGCTGTGGTGTCAGGGTCGTATCCTTTTGCAGGTTTTTCAGAAATTGCCCGGCAACCGGCAGCGCCGTTTGAGAAGCATATCCCAGGTTTTGACTGAATCGGATCCGCGGGCTCCGTCCGCCGACCCAGCTGCCGAAAACCAGGTCGGGGGTCATGCCGATAAACCATCCGTCCGTGTATTCCTGTGTAGTGCCGGTTTTGCCGGCTACCGCATGGGTGATGCCGAACCGGGAGCGAAGTCCTGAACCGGTTCCTTCATCCACAGCTTTTGACAGCATGGAGAGTATGGCCGCTGCAGTTTCCGGGGAAAGCGCCTGAACGGTTTCCGTCAGGTTGGGATTTTCGAAATTGTAAAGGAGCCTGCCGGCTGAGTCAAAAATGGCCTTTATGTAATACGGCTTTACCCGCTTTCCGCCACTGGCAAACGCGGCGTATGCCTGGGTCATTTCCAGCAGGGAAACTTCGGCTGTTCCGAGGGCGATGGACGGCTGACGCGGTATGTAGGAGGTGATTCCCAGGCCGGCGGCCTGTTCCCGCACATTTTCGATACCGTTCTCCATCAGAATATCAACAGAAATGGTATTGACGGAATTTGCCAGTGCCGCCTGCGTGGAATAATACCCGCCGTATTCCTCCCGGATATTCCGCGGAGTCCACTCTTCATACTCTTCGTACCGGCTCAGGAGATTGCGGTGGTAGTCGCAGGGCTGCAGGCCGTTTTCAACAGCTGTTGCATAGACGAACGGTTTGAAGGCGGAACCCGTCTGTCGCCTGGATTTCACATGATCGAACTGAAAATATTTGTGGTTTATGCCTCCCGCCCATGCCTGCACTTCTCCGGTCCCGGGAGACATGACCAGGAACCCCGCATTCAGAAAAGACAGGTAGTGCCGCAGGGAATCGTGCGGGGAAATTTCCCTCTCGATCTCCCCGTCCGGTGTAAACAGCTTCATAGGCACCGGCTCGTGGAAAATCTCTGTGATTTCCTCTTCAGAAACGTTCCGGCCGGCAAGCTTGCGATAGTGTCCCGAGCCTCTCCAGGCCCTAAGAATAGCCGGATCATTTTCCGGCAGGAGTACCGAATCCCTTCGCTGTTCTTCGAATGAGGCCTGGATCCGTTTCATCTGTTCAGTCATCGCATTTTCTGCTGCTGACTGAATGCGGGAGTCGATTGTGGTGCGGATGGTCAGTCCGTCGGTATAGAGATTGTAATACCGGCCGTCAATTGCCGGCTGACGTCGCAGCAGCTGCTGAAGTTTCATCCTGAGGTGTTCCCGGAAATGCGGAGCCAGTCCGTCGTTAACCGTGATACGCCTGTACCGGATGTCCGGATTTTTTTCTGTATAGAGCTCAGCTTCTTCCGGAGTGATTTTGCCGTACGCCTCCATCTGCCGGAGGACCACGTTTCTCCGCCGGAGCGCTCTTTCGGGATGTCTGTGCGGATTGTAGAATCCGGGCGCCTTCAGTACCCCAGCCAGCAACGCTGCTTCGTGTGGCTCCAGATCTGACGCGGGTTTACTGAAGAAGCGGCGTGAAGCGGTTTCGATGCCAAACGTTTCTTCACCGAATGACACTGTATTCATGTACAGCTCCAGCAGTTCATCCTTGCTGTAAAGCTTCTCCAGTCTGTGCGCAGTGATCATTTCCCGGAGTTTGTCCTCTGCCAGACTGAACAGTCCGCCTTTTTCCCGGGGAAAAAGGTTTTTTGCCAGCTGCTGTGTGAGGGTGCTGCCCCCGCCTGAATCCTGACCGAGAAGGAGTGATTTGACCAGCACCCTCATGAGAGCCCGTCCGTCGATGCCGCTGTGTTCATAGAAACGTGCGTCTTCTATAGATATCAGAGCTTCGGTAAAGAAAGGGGAGACGTCCCCAAGATTGATTTGTGTACGGTTCTGGACAAAATAGGAACCCAGCAGCCTGCCATCCGAAGAGATCACCCTGGAACTCTGATGATGTCTTATTTCCCGTAACTCGGACATGTCCGGCAGACTGCTTTTCAGATTCAGAAGCAGCATAACCGTCAGTCCCGCCGCCAGGGCTGTGAGCAGGAGCAAACCGATGGCAACCGGTCGTTTGAAGAGCGGTTTATTTTTTTTGCCGTAAAATTTCATGCAGTTGCAGGCCGGTAAGATGGTTCCGGTAAACGTTAGATGATTCCGGTAAACGATTGAAGTCGGCTATATACAAACTTGTTCCCCTGCATTTTGTTTCAGGAGAATACAGGTGAAAACGCGGCGGGTGAGGATGAGTGGCAAGAGTGAGTGGTGGAAGTGGCGGTGACGGTATCCGGCGGTCATGCCTGTCTGCAGCCTCTCTCTATTTTAAATTTTTTGTCTTCGATTTCGACTCCTCCGCCATCCGGGTTCGGTATTCAGCCAGTTTTTCCGCTGTTTCCGGATCGGCCATTCCCAGCATTCTCAGTGCGAGCAGCCCCGCATTTTTCGCTTTTCCGATGGCCACTGTGGCTACAGGGACACCGTCGGGCATCTGAACGATGGAATAGAGGCTGTCGACTCCCCCCAGGGCGGATGTCCGGACAGGAACGCCGATGACGGGAAGCGTCGTATAACTGGCAAGCATGCCGGGCAGGTGAGCGGCACCGCCGGCACCGGCTATGATGACTTTTAGTCCCCGTTCCCGGGCGGTGCTTCCGTATTCAGCCATAAGTTCCGGCGTACGATGGGCTGAGATCACCTGTTTTTCACAGGTGAGGCCAAATTCGTCCAGAATGTCTGCTGCCTGCTTCAGGGTGGGCCAGTCGCTGTCGCTGCCCATCACAAGACCGATCACGGGTTGGTTTGTCATAACTGTCAGATGTTTCTTTTCAGGATACCGGAATCTATGAAATAGATAGGAACTTCAGAATTTTTCCTGCAGGCGCATCAGATGCGAACGTGGCCTGCCAGTTCAACAGCTTTTCCGTAGACCTGTTCCAGGTTCTCGCCCAGCAGGGTCAGGTGGCCCATTTTCCGACCTTTCCTGCTGGCAAGTTTGCCGTATACATGGAGATGGGCATCCGGAAGGGCCAGGACGGATTTGATTCCCTCCGTTTCTGCAGGGCGGTTGTAACTACCTGTGAGGTTGACCATCGCTATCGCCGGCTTGCGCAGGGATGTGTCTCCGAGCGGCAGGCCGAGGACAGCCCGCACATGATTTTCAAACTGGGAGGTGACACATCCCTCGATGGTGTAATGTCCGGAGTTGTGGGGTCGCGGCGCCGATTCGTTGAGGAGAAGCCTGCCGTCGGTTGTCAGGAAAAATTCGTAGGCAAAAATGCCTCTGCCGCCGATGGCCTCCGTAGCAGACACGGCCATTTCCCCGGCTTGCCTGCGCAGTTCAGGATCAATCGGGGCCGGGGTTTTGACAGCGGCACAGATATGGTTTTTCTGGATGGTTTCACAACAGGGGTAGACGACAGTGCCTGTCTGGTTTCTTGCTACCTGCACGGCAAGTTCGTGGCTGAAGCTGACAAAAGCCTCTGCCAGTATGGTGTGTCCCTCTTCGCCCCCGAGCTCGTGGTAGGCCGCTGCAGCCTGGCCGATATTGTCCACTGTTTTGTTCCCGTACCCGTCATAACCGCCTTTCGAGGATTTGAGCAGGTAGGGCCAGCCGTGCCTGTGGCCGAAGGCTTCCATGGACTCCCTGGAATCCACCGGAAGGTACGGGGTTACCGGAATCCCGGCTTTTTCGAACGTCTGTTTTTCTATCAGCTTGTTTTCAATAAGGGCAAAACTGTCGGGAGACGGGTAAACGGGCGTACCGCTTTGCTGTTCCACCTGCCTGAGAATGCCGGAATCTATAAATTCGTTTTCAAGGGTGACCAGGTCACATGTCCGGGCAAACCGGATCATCGCTTCGGTATCACTGAAAGACCCCGTAAATGAGTGGGGAGTGATAAACTGTACAGGTTCATTTTCTGCACGATCGGAATAGACAGCTGTCTGGATGCCGAACCTGAAAGCCTGAAGGGCAGACATTCGTGCAAGCTGGCCTGCTCCGAGAAACCCGAGGGTAAAGGTTGCCTGAAGTGAATTGGACACAGTCATCAGATTTTGTTTGCATGATGGTCGCTTGTACGGGTGGAAGGTAAGCATTTTGATATTCTTTCTGTCAATCGGATCCCTCTAATCTCTTAAAAATTGTTATTTTGCCGGTGTAGGCTGCCGGAGCAGAATGTTGAAGCCGGCTGTTGAATCTGCCGGACCTGTCTGCAGAGGCTGTTCCCGAGGACCGTAAAAAAAATTTACACATGGATATAGAATCAAAACTTCAGCAGGTTAAAGAGCGCTATGAAGAACTCAACCAGGCAATGGCCGACCCCGCTGTCTTTGACCGTCCCGATGAATACAGGGACCTGGCCATGGAGCATACGCAGCTCAGGGACCTGGTAGACGATTTTGACCGCTGGCAGGAGTTAAGCAGGAATCTCGAGGGGAATAGAGAGCTTATCCGGTCCGGGGATGATCCTGAAATCACAGAAATGGCCCTGGCGGAAAACCGGGAGCTGGAAGAGTCTCTCCGTGAGCTGGAGGAGGAGATCAAATTCAAACTGATCCCGAAAGATCCGGATGATTCCAAGAACTGCATTGTGGAGATACGTGCCGGAACGGGAGGTGATGAAGCCGCTATTTTTGCGGGGGACCTGTTTGACATGTACCGCAGGTACGCGGTTACCCGCAAATGGAGGATGGAGCTGCTTAACCTGCACGCGGGGGATATGGGAGGATACAGGGATATCGTTTTCAGTTTAAAGGGAGAGGATGTATTCGGGGAGATGAAGTATGAAAGCGGGGTCCACAGGGTACAGCGTGTACCGGAGACCGAATCCCAGGGAAGAGTCCATACGTCGGCAGCTACAGTGGCGGTGCTTCCGGAGGCAGAAGAGGTGGATGTAACGCTCGATATGGGGGACATCCGCATAGATACGTTCCGATCGAGCGGGGCCGGAGGCCAGCATGTCAACAAGACCGACTCGGCCATCCGGCTGACTCACGAGCCCAGCGGAATTGTGGTGGAGTGCCAGGAAGAGCGTTCGCAGCACAAGAACAAGGACAAGGCATTGATGATGCTGAGGACGAAGTTGTATGACCGCGAAATGGAACAGCAGCGTGCCACCCGGGCGGCCGAGAGAAAAAGCCAGGTGTCGACCGGTGACCGCAGTGCCAAGATCCGTACCTATAACTTTCCCCAGGGACGGCTGACAGACCACCGCATCAACCTGACGCTCTATAATCTTGACGAAATTATGAAAGGAAGTATTGAAGATGTCATCAAAGCCATACGGGTCGAGGATAACCTGGAAAGGCTGAATGCGGTTATGGAATAATCCGGAAATTACCAGCCTATGTCAGAACGTTCAGTTGAAACCGATACCTCCCGCGGTAAAACCGCCCGGACAGCGGGGACCGGACGTGTCCGGGAACCAGGTGTCCCTGAAAACAATGTACGGTTCGTTACTGCGGCAAGCCTGTTTGACGGCCATGATGCCAGCATAAACATCATTCGCCGGCTCCTTCAGCGATCCGGGGCTGAAGTGATCCATCTGGGGCACAACCGGTCTGTTCACGAAATCGTCAACTGTGCTATCGAGGAAGATGTGCAGGGTATCGCCGTCAGTTCATATCAGGGGGGGCATATTGAGTATTTTACCTATATGATAGACCTTCTGAAGAAAAGAGGGGCGCCGGGCATCAGGGTTTTCGGCGGCGGCGGCGGAGTGATTGCCGATCATGAAATCTCTGATCTTCACGAATACGGAGTCACACGTATTTTTTCGGTTGATGACGGCAGCGAAATGGGACTGCAGGGAATGATTAATTATATGATCAGGGAATGCGATTTTGATCCGGCGGAGGGGACGCAGATCGGTTTCAGGGGGATGGAAACCTCTGACCGGGGGGCGGTTGCCCGGGCGATTACCACACTGGAAAACGGTCATGATGAACTGCTCCGGTTTTCAGGAGGGACGCTGTCGGCCGGGGATGGCAAAGAGCTCATTGACCTCCGCAGGACGAAAAGCGGGAAGATGCCGCTTGTAGGGTTGACCGGCACGGGCGGAGCAGGTAAAAGTTCACTGACGGATGAATTGGTGCGGCGTTTTTTAACAGAGTTCGAGACTATGAGGATCGGGATCATTTCCATCGATCCGTCGAATGTAAGAAGGGGCGGGGCATTGCTCGGCGACCGGATCCGGATGAACAGCATCGACACGGACCGGGTGTTTATGCGCAGCATGGCAACCAGGTCTGCGGACAGCTCGGTCAGTGATGCGGTGAGAGGGGCTGTGGCGGTGTATCAATCGGCCGGTTTTGATCTGGTTATTGTGGAGACAAGTGGTATCGGCCAGAGTGACACCAGCATTGCCGGACTTGTTGATATACCCATTTACGTCATGACTCATGAATACGGGGCCGCCACACAGCTTGAAAAGATCAATATGCTGGAGCTGGCCGATTTTGTCGTCCTGAACAAGTTTGACAAGAAGGAATCTCTGGATGCACTGCGCGATATCCGCAAACAGGTCCGGCGAAATCGCGGGGCCTGGCATGACAAGCCTGAATCGATGCCGGTGTATCCCACGATTGCCTCCCGCTTTAATGACGAAGGGGTGAACCGGTTGTTCAAGGCTGTGACGGACCGGATCAATGACCTCTATGGCCTGCAACTGCGTCCGCGGGTTTTCACAAATGCGGAGCCGGCCCCGGATATTCAGTTTCGGGCAATCATCCCCGGTAAAAGACAGCGTTACCTGTCTGAAATTGCAGATGCCGTCAGGGACTATCACGCCTGGGCAGAGGAGCAGGCATCAGCCGCTTCCAAACTGGAACAGGTCGAGGGAACGATACGTCAGCTGGAAAATACGGATGCGGACGCGGGACGGGAACTGAATCAGCAGCTTCTTGACCTGAAGGATCACTGGTCAGGCAGGCTTGACGGCATTTCCAGGAATATTCTGGATAACTGGGAGACACTGACCGAAAAATATAGCCGGGATGTCCTCGCAGGAAAAATCCGCAACCGCACCACAGAGAACAGACTGTATTCCACGTCGCTCAGCGGTACGCGGATTCCACGTGTTTCCCTGCCCAAGACCACCCACAGGGGAGAAAGGCTCAGATTCGCCCTGAAGGAAAACCTGCCGGGATATTTTCCCTATACAGCCGGGGTTTACCCGTTCAAAAGAGAAGGCGAGGATCCTGCCCGCATGTTTGCAGGAGAGGGAACTCCCGAGCGAACGAACAGACGTTTTCACTATGTAAGCGAGGGACTGCCGGCGGCCCGGTTGTCTACGGCGTTTGACTCGGTGACGCTTTACGGCGAGGATCCCGGGCACCGTCCCGATATTTACGGAAAAATCGGCAATTCTGGTGTAAGCATCTGTACGCTCGACGACATGAAGAAGCTTTACTCGGGTTTCGAGCTGACAGCCCCTTCCACCTCCGTTTCCATGACCATCAACGGTCCGGCATCGATCATTCTGGCCATGTTTATGAATACGGCGGTAGACCAGCAAGTGGAGAAGTATCTGAAAGAGAACGGCCGGTGGGAGGAAGCCGGCCGCAAGATCGGCAGCATGTTTGCGGACCGGGGGTTGCCTGTGCCTGAATACAGCAGTGACCTGCCGCCGGCTCATGACAGGTTCGGTCTGGGCCTTCTGGGTGTTCCGGGTGACAGGCTGGTGAACCGGGAGATCTATGAAAAAATCAAATCAGAGACGTTAAGCATGGTTCGGGGAACCGTTCAGGCGGATATACTCAAGGAGGACCAGGCCCAGAACACTTGTATTTTTTCCACCGAATTTGCTTTGAAGATGATGGGGGATATCCAGGTCTACTTCACCAGGAAGAACGTGCGGAACTATTATTCGGTCTCCATTTCCGGGTATCATATTGCCGAGGCGGGGGCAAATCCGGTTACGCAGGCCGCGTTTACCCTTGCAAACGGTTTTACCTATGTGGAGTATTATCTTTCCCGCGGACTGGATATCAACGATTTTGCCCATAACCTCTCTTTTTTCTTCAGTAACGGACTTGATCCGGAATATGCGGTTATCGGGCGGGTGGCCCGGCGGATCTGGGCGATCGCCTTAAAAAACAGATATGGAGCAAATGAGCGGTCCCGCAAGTTGAAATATCATATTCAAACCAGCGGGAGATCGCTTCATGCACGGGAAATACAGTTCAATGATATCCGGACCACGCTTCAGGCGTTGCTTGCCATTTACGACAATTGCAATTCGCTGCATACCAATGCCTACGACGAGGCGATCACCACGCCCACAGAAGGGTCAGTACGTCGCGCACTGGCCATCCAGATGATTATCAACCGGGAGCTTGGAACCGCAAAAAATGAGAATATCAACCAGGGATCCTATTTTATCGAAGAGCTGACTGATCTTGTCGAGGATGCAATCCTGAAAGAATTCGACCGGCTCACGGAACGGGGCGGAGTACCGGGTGCAATGGAGAACATGTACCAGAGGGGGAAAATACAGGATGAAAGTCTGCATTACGAGTCGATGAAACATTCGGGTGAGCTTCCGATCATAGGCGTCAATACCTTTCTTTCTGAAGGCCGGGGTGAGGAAACCGGCCGGAAAGTGGAGCTGATCCGTTCTGACAAACGTGAAAAAGAGCAGCAGATCCGGAATCTGGAAGAATTTCACAGCCGGAATCGCGGGGATTGCGGCAGGGCACTTGACGAGCTCAAAGCCGTGGCCCGCGGGAACGGCAATATATTTGAAACTCTGATGGAGACGGTGAAAAGCGCGTCGCTGGGACAGATTTCCAATGCGCTCTATGACGTCGGCGGCCAGTACCGCCGCAACATGTAGAATAGACAGGAATGCTAGCGCAAGACTGACACCGACCAAGGGCATAAGTACCGCCGCAACATGTAGAATAGACAGGGCGGAAGTGGCGGGGCCGGCTACGGAAAAGGGGACTCTTCATTTTCGTTCTGATAGCGGATATACCGCTCCGGTAATTCAAAGAACCTTTCGCCGGGAATATCGGGCAGCCGCGCCTGCTGAATTTCAGGTTGCACCGGCCTGAGTTCCGGATCCCACCTGAATCCGGACAACCGGCGGTCGATATTTTCGGGATCTTCAGGTAAATGAGATCCTTCGATATTTCTGGACGCCTTGAATTGAGCCAGCTCCCCGTTTAAAAACCGGATCGTGCTGGGACCGGCCGCTATAAGGTCAATCAGCCCGTCCGGTTCCTCTTCTTCATCCTTCAGGTGAAATATCAGTTCACTGTTGTCAAAGACAACGATGGAGTCTATTTCTCCATTTTCGAAGTACGCGTGCAGGGTATCCCCCTTCATCTGGTTCAGCCGTCCTGTCAGACTGTCTTCCTGTACGGCAACGGGAAGAACATAGGATGTGAGAAAGCGAATTTCATCATCTTCAAGCAGCGCTTCTATGTAAGGGCCCGTCAGCTGTATCCTCTCCTGCCAGGCCACCGGACTGGAGATCAGCCTGAACTGTTCCAGGTCACTTCTGTACAGTGCCGTATCAGCGACGGCGGAGAAGGCGCCGGACCAGATGCTGACATCCCGGTAGGCATTGATATAGTCAGCTGTGTCTGTTTCTGTCGCTTCTATGATCTGTGAAGTGATATGGGAGGTGTCTGTTCCCGATTCATTGACCTGCATCATCCATGCGTTGCCCGAAAGCAGTCTGTATCCTGCGGAGTCTGCTTCAAGGTAGTCCCCCGCCAACGTGATATCCTCTTCAAAATCCTCTGCGTAGACCCTGTCGTAAAGCCTGTAAAAATCTGTTTCACGATTCATATACAGGGAGTCGGCTTCCAGGTATTGTGTCGAGTCGGAGAGCTGGACATTGCCGCGGAAAAAGGCGATGTCCGTATTCTGGAAATAATAGCCGTCATCCGCCAGCAGCACCCCCCGGTCATCTTCAAAACGCACGCGGGAGTTGAAGAGAGCCGAATCCAGCACCCTGTCGTAATCGACTGATTCACTGAAGAGTATGTTTTGTTCTGAAAGGATGATAACCCGCCCGCGGAATTCGCTGAAACCTGTTTGTGTATTGTGAAACAGGGTGTCAGCCCATACGATATCCTGTTCCGATTCTATCTGGATATTGAAGGCGCGGATCATATCACGGGTTTCAAACTGGTAGACACTGTCCGCGTTCATAGTCATCCCGTCTGTCGACAGCTGTATATTTCCGATTAGCTTTCGCACAGGTTCACCGTCTATGGTACCGCCTTCTGCCCTGTCCGCGTTAAGTATGGTGATCTGTTCCTGGGCATAACCGGCCGGTGCCCCCCAGGCGGCAGTAACGAGAAGGAGTGTGAAAAGCAGATTGATTTTTGCCGGATTGACTTTATTCAATTGACAATAAGCCTCCCGCGGGGATTGGTGATGACGTATCTGGACAGATCCGTTTTGCCGGTGAAGCCGGTTCCGGAAATGCTGTCGGCAGGAGTGATGATCGTGACCAGCCGGTCGGATGTGATGTTGTCGGTCTCTTCTGCCCATTTTAGATAGTCGCTCTGCAGCCGGCGGTCGTTAGCGGTTTCCACACGTACGGAGTCGTAAAGTTCAAACTCGCCGCTTTCTGCATAGTAGACGGCCCTGTCACTCCACGCCTCTGACTCCAGGGTCCCGGTGGAATCGTAAATCTGAACATAGACGGGGCCTTTTATGCGGGTTTCCTCGCCTTCTTCCTGGCGGTGATTAAGGGCATAACTGCCTTCGATCAACACCCGCCGGTGTCCTTCCTCCAGGAGAGTCATCCGCACATCCCAGCTTTCTGTCGTGGTCAGAAGTGAATCGTGCATGGCGGCACGGACCTGCTCGGCGTCATATTCCGTCAGTTCCCCGCATGCTGAAAGCAGGAGCCAAAGTACAGCCGGCAGCCACCTTCCCGCGGCCGGTATCCTGCCGCTTGACGGAATAGCGGCATTCTGCGTCTCCGTGTTCCGGAACGGGCAAAATATGTTCATTCTAATTCGTCTATTGATGGGGAAAAATTCTTTACATCCCGGCGCCCGGCATTTACCGGAGGCTGACCACAATTATTGCCAACGGCCAGACGGGCATTGCCAACGGGCAGACGGGCATTTTCGTCTCTGCAAGTGTGAGTTGTCGATCCCGAAGCATGAGTTGTCGATCCCGAAGCATGAGTTGTCGATCCGGGCACGCAGCTGAAAGCATTTTCTGTCGCAGTCTGAGCCATGGATCGTGTCCGTTTCTTATACTTCGGTATTCTCGAAGTACTTTTTCGTCAGGTTATATGCGACCCCGGACAGGGCGAAAAGGGCAACGATGTTAAAAAATGCCATTAACCCAAGCATTACATCGCCAAAAGCCCAGATTGTGGTAAGGGTAACGACCGATCCCACAAAGTGCATGATTACAAATGCAATACGATACCAGAAGATCGACCTAAAGCCGAAAAGATACTGGGCAGACCTGTCCCCATAGTAGCTCCAGCTGATGGATGTGGAAATGGCGAACAGCAGAACCGCAAAAGTGACCAGGAATCCACCCCCGGGAAAGAGAGGGGAGAGGCCTATTTCAAATGCCCTGGACGTCAGGGGGGCTCCGTTTTCAACCACACCGCCATAGAGCCTGTTGATTTCCGTCCCATCGCCGGAGATGACCAGAGGGCTTTCACCGACGCCTTCGATGTGGCCATTGAAGGGAACGGTCCGGCGGACATCTGTGAACATCGTGTCCACGTCCACATCATAGCGCAGCATCCGGCCATTCAGGGGAACTCCCTCTTCAAACCGGAGTATGGACGGGTCTCCGGCCTGTTCGACAGTATAGGTGATCGTTCCGTCAGCAGGATTGACAGCCGCCGGATGATACATGTCCCAGGCGCCCGTGGTAACAATGACAAGGCCGGTGATGGAGCAGACGATCAGCGTGTCGATGAACGGCTCGAGCAGGGCGACAACCCCTTCCCGGACGGGCTGGTCTGTTTTTGCAGCAGAATGGGCGATCGGAGCCGACCCCTGTCCCGCTTCATTTGAAAACAGTCCCCGCTGGACTCCGTAACTGAGGGTGAAAATGAACGCTCCCGAGCCCACGCCGAGAACGCCGGCCTGCGGACTGAAAGCCTGGCTGATAATCACCCCGAGGGATGGCAGGATCTGTCCGTAGTGCATCAGAAGGATCATCAGGCCGGTAAGCACATAGAGTGTTGCCATAAATGGCACCAGTCTTGCCGTTACATACCCGATCCGCCTGATCCCGCCAAGGATGACCGCTGCAACCAGACCGGCAGTTATAAAGCCGGTGATGGCCACCGGGATCTGAAAATCACTGTTCATCACATCTGCGACGGTATTGGCCTGTACGGCATTTCCTGTAAGGAAAGCACAGATTGCAGCTGCCAGGGAGAAAGCGACGGCAAGCCACTTCCAGTTGGGCCCGAGTCCCTGTTCGATATAATACATGGGTCCCCCCGACACGGACCCGTCCGGATTTGTCCTGCGGAAATTTTGCGCCAGTGTCACTTCCGTATATTTGATGGCCATGCCGAGAATGGCCGTAACCCACATCCAGAAAAGGGCGCCGGGACCGCCATAGTGGATGGCCAGGGCCACGCCCGCTATGTTGCCGATACCGACAGTAGCCGAAAGGGCCGTGCTCAAAGCCTGAAAGTGATTGATATCCCCTTCATCATCAGGATCGTCATAGTGGCCTGTAACCACTTTCAATCCATGCCTGAATTGCGTTACCTGAATAAAACCCAGTCTGAACGTGATGAATATGCCGTAGGCCAGCAGAATTACAACCATGGCCGGCATGGCTTCCGGTGTATTCCATATCAGATTTTCCAGCCGGGAAATAAGTTGATCGAACAGGTTCATGCGCTCAGGTTAAGGCGATTTTCTTTCCAGACCGAATGTACTAAAAGTTTCAGGAGAATTACAGGGTTTATCCCTGCCGGGGATCGGAGACTGCAGAAAGGCGGGCGGGCAGTGTCAGTACAGCAGGTTTTTAAAAAGGCCGGGATTTCCGAAACCTATTTCCCTTTTAGTTTGTTTATTGAAGCGCAATAGATTATCAGATAGTTTGTTTATACGTTCAACCGTAACCAGTGTTAGAAGTTTTAATCTTAATCAATATCAAAAGCCATGACCAAAGCTGATATAGTTGACATCATATCATCTACTACCGGTTTAACCAAAGTTGAAACAGAAGCTGTTGTCAAAGGGTTTATGGAGACTGTTATAGATGCTATGAAAAAAGGTGAAACGATTGAATTGCGGGGCTTCGGCAGCTTTAAAGTAGTGAAGAGAGCCCAGCGGGTCGCCCGTAACCCCAAAACCAACGAAGAAGTTATTGTGCCGGAGCAGTATATGCCGACGCTTAAAATTTCCAGGGATTTCAAGGAAGCGGTCAATGAGTCGATGCAGGAAAAGCAATAGGCTTTTATCTGACCTGTCCTGTTGACACCTGTTGTCTTGTTGATACCTGTACTTTTTGACACCTGCCTGTGCCTGTGCCGCAGATTCCTGACCGGAACCGCAGTGATTCCGGATACGGGAGAGCGTGCCGCAGATGACCCCTGCCCAGGGTTCCCAATACAAAGATTAATCCGGACAGCTACCTGCCCGGTCAATCACCCGGTTCAAAAATCAATATTGATTGAAATATAGTGAATCGGCCTGCTCCTGAAACCGTCGCGGTCATAAGCCCATCCGGCATCGTATCTGAAAGGGAGGCCGAGAAAGATCGTCCGGAGTCCGAAACCCGCACCGATCAGAATATCCCCGTCCAGATAGTACGCCACATCATCTCCTTCCTGTGGCCCGTTTTCCCGGGGAAGTCCGGTATCCGGATTGAGATAGACCTCTTCTCTCCGGGATACCCGGAATTCAAGTTCGGCCGGCTTTTGATGATAGACAATGGGTTCCCCGGTGGCACCGTCCACATACCGTGAATAGTTGATATTGAATCCCCATGCCGAACCGGCATCCAAAAAGGCAATGCCTGTAATATTGTATAGCGGCAAAATGGGGATAGGTCCCGGCAGTACGGCAGCAAAAAGCGGAAACCTGAATTCAGCATTCAGGAGGGTGAACTTATCTCCGTAGAGCGTGTTGAATTCATGTCCCCTGAGAGGCGTGGCAGGTTGCGTGAAAAACGTGTCCGCAAGTCTTTCAAACGGTATCTCATTGTCCGACCAGCGCTGATTGATCCAGCCGAGCATTCCACCCATAAAGAATGTCTGGGAATCCGGTCCGTAGGAAGCCGCACCGCTGCCGCGCAGACCGATGGAATAACCCGATCCCAGATCCAGGTATCGCCTGTAGTCCCCGAGCACGGAGACAAACTGCGGGGAGTCCGGCAGGGCGGGGGGACTTCCCGACAGGCGGATCGAATAACGGTTGCCGCCCCTCGGGGTGATAAATCCGGGAATTGTGTAATCTGCGGTATAAGTGACCTGTGGATAAAGAAAGGTGGATGTCTCGCTGACCAGGTCGCGTTCCCCCGACCCCCTTACCGAGCTGAAATCCCTCGAGATCCCGATCCAGGATGCACCGTAATCCAGCCTTTCAAAGCGGTTGAACGGATACTGAAATTCCAGCCCTGCGCCGTAGGTTCTGAACCGGAGCAGTTCTCCAAAAAAGGTCTGGTAATTTCTGGACTGATGAAAAATGTTGACCATATAGTTGGTCCTCTCCCGGAAAAATCCGTACTGCAGTACATAGTCACTGTCCCTGAGATCAAAAACGAGATTGGTGCCGAGGGAGATCCGGTGATTTCCGAAAAGGTCGCTGAGGGAGATCATGGCGAATGCCGAGCCTCCGTAATAGGTGTCAACCTGACCGGCTGCGTAGGTGATGTCCGGTGAGAAGGAGAGGCGGTAACGCTTGGGCTGGTAACGCCCGTCCTCTGTCAGATTATTGCTGGGCTGGAACTGCCCGGGGTCATCCCTCAGGTCCAGGGTCGTATCCCTTACGACAGCATCCCCGAATACATAATTGCGGAAATCGATATCGTCGGTTTCCTCTTCAGTGTCATCGGTGTCAATGTCATCGGTGTCATCGGATTCCGGCTCATCAGATGCGGCATCCATTGCATTTCCGATATCCGGCAGTTGAACAGCCAGTGGATCCCTGACCACCACGACATTGCCGCTTTCCCTGCGGTTAATCATCTGCATGGCATATCCTGTAGCGGGAACACGTTCAGTGACCGGTTCGGTTGCACGACGCTCAGCCCAGTAATTGGGGGCCGGCTCCGTATCCAGCCGGCTGTCAAAGGGGTTCCTCATCAGAAACAGGTCGAGATAACCTTCATTCAGGCCATTGAAGGCTAGCCGGCTTCCGTCATCGGAAATTGAAATCTGATTGATGCCTGTGCGTACATTTGTCAGCGGTATTCCCGTGCCGCTGTCGAAATTGTATTCGTAGATATTCGGTATTCCGTTCTGGTCTGAAATGTAGACCAGCCTGCCCTCGCGGGTAAGGTCCGGCTGGCTTTCAGTCCAGGACGTTTCCGTCAGCCTCTGTATTCTGTCGGAACCCAGCCGGATGGAATAAAGATCCGACTGGTAGGACGACTCATGTTGCAGGATCGAATACCCTGCCAGATACTCTCCCGGACGCAGGCGGTCCCCCCGGTTCGACACAAAGTAGACTGTTTCGGAATCGGGCCCCCAGGCAGGCTCCCTGTTTGTGAAAACATCCCTGGTGAGATCAGTCAGCTCCTCCGTTTCCAGATCATAGACAAAGATGCTTTGATATCCGCCCCTGTTTCCGTCAAAGGCGATTTTGGTCCCGTCCGGCGACCATGCCACAGAGGCCATGGCGTCAATGTCCGGAAACCGGACGATCTGCAGCTCACCCGTTTCATACTCGACCATTCCCAGGTGGTAGGAACCTTCCGACTGGGTTGACAGGGCAATCCTCCTGCCGTCCGGCGACCAGGACAGGTTTGGGTTCAGGATATTCAGCGACTCGAACATCGGGCTGTCTTCACCGCGCACGATGGTGCTGAGGTGTTCTCCGGTGGAGGTGCTTAATACGATGACGTCGAATACTCCCCGGCGGTTCGAAATGAAAGCCACTCTGTCGCCCTGGGGTGAAATGGTCGGGCTGGTGTTGTACGTGCCGGTCCGCCTGCGTTCGGAAATCCTTCCGGCCGTCTGGTCCAGAGCCTGTCTTTCGGCCACTTCGGGTGAATAGCGGCGCTGCAGACTGTCGTTCCACCGTTCTCCAAGTTCTTCAATGGTGAGTCCGGTGGACCGGGTGAGGGCTGTCTCAACACTTCTGGTCTGCCGGAGGCGCTGTAGAATTTCGGTGATCTTGGACCGGCCGTATTCCTCTTCTATAAAATTCCAGAAGGACTGTCCGCCGCGATAGGCAAAAAAACCGCCCAGCTGGGGTAACGGCGGCAGGTAGTCGTTGATGATGGCATCCCGGATATACATGTCGGACTGGGTATCCCATCCGAGGGCCAGGTATTCGGCAAGCCCTTCTTCAAACCACAGCGGGATCTGCAGTTGAATGTTGTTGCGCATAATTGACTGAATTCCGCCGCCGTAGTACATGTCGTTGACAAAAGCGTGCATAAGCTCATGCTGCAGGGTCCGCCTGAAATCGGCATAATCACCCATAAAAGGCTGTGTCATCCGGTTCTGGAACTTGTCTGTCACACCCCCGATGCCCTGGGCGTCGACAGGAAGATCCACTACATTGGTCTGCGAAAAGTCACTGTGGGAGTCATATATAATGACGGGGATACGGTCGGTAAGCGTATGGCCGAAATCTTCCATAAGCTGCTTGAGACCGGATTCAACAGACTCAGCAGTGAACTGGGCCAGGTGATAATTTTTTTCATTGTAATAGTATATATCAAAATGTTCAGTTTCGATATAACGCCAGTCGAAATCTTCATACTGTACCCTGTTTTTTCCAAATACAAAGAATTGGGAAACGGCCTGCTCGGCGAAAGCCAGCCCCGAAACAATGAACAACAGAGTAAGAACGGATATCTTTTGTACGATCCTCATACCTTCAAGCCATAGTTAGTCTTTTGAAATTAACAGGTCAATATGCCTTCGTTCCATATCTGTCTTTACCACCTTTACATCGATTTCATCCCCGAGTCTGTACTGTTTGCCTTTGGAACGGCCAAGCAGGCAGTGGCGCTGAGAATTATAAATATAGTAATCATCTTTAAGATCGCTAACATGAATCATTCCTTCACA
Source organism: Balneolaceae bacterium (assembly GCA_040905285.1). Taxonomy (GTDB): domain Bacteria; phylum Bacteroidota; class Rhodothermia; order Balneolales; family Balneolaceae; genus JBBDRV01. The sequence continues at coordinate 50,355 of JBBDRV010000010.1, forward strand.
GTAGACCTCTTTCAGGCTGACATATAACCCGTTCTCGGTGACGCCGCTTATGACGCCTTTAAAAACTTCACCCAGCCGTCCGGAAAGAAATTCAACCTGTTTCAGTTTGACGGAATCCCGTTCAGCTGCAACTGCATAACGTTCTTTTTCACTGCACTGTTCGCCAATTTCCTCCAATTCTGTAAAAGTATATTCCTGCCCTCCCGAACCATACCTCTTCAGAAGGCGGTGAATGATTACATCCGGGTAACGGCGTATGGGACTTGTAAAATGTGAATAATGTGAAAATCCGAGTCCGAAATGGCCGACATTTTCAGGGCTGTAAACCGCTTTGGACATTGCACGGAGTGTCAGGTCATTGATAATCGACTCCATATTTGTTCCCTCCACCTTCTTCAGCAGCGCATTGATGTCTTTTGGCCTTATCTGTTTCTTGACATCGAACTCAATCCCGAGCGGCTTCACGTTTTCCCGGATATTGAAAAGTTTTTCCAGGTCGGGCTGGTCGTGGATGCGGTACAGGAATGGATGATTATTGCTGTTCTTCCCCTTGTCCGAATGGCTTCGCAAATTGTCGATGTGATAGGCCACTGTCTTATTGGCCATCAGCATGCACTCTTCTATCAGCCTGTGTGCAAACAGCCGTTTTTTGATGATGACATCAACGGGTTTTCCGTCCTGGTCCAGTACAAATTTTGGCTCGGGGGTTTCAAAATTGATCGACCCTGCATTAAACCTGTTGTCCATCAGCGTCTTGGCAAGTTTTTCAGCGGATTTCAGCAACCTTTTTAAAGGATGGTTTTTACCGTCCAGGATTTCCTGAACCTCATCATAGACGAAACGCTGCCTGGAGTGGATAACCACTTCCTCGATCGAATAGTCGACCAGCTTCCCGGCAGGGGTTATTTCCATGAAGCAGCTGTAGGTAAGCTTGTCTTCGTCCGGCCGCAGGCTGCAGACATGGTTGCTTAGCTTTTCGGGAAGCATGGGGATAACCCTGTCTACCAGATATACACTTGTGCCGCGGGCAAGAGCCTCTTCATCCAGGGCGGACCCCCTCGGCATGTAGTGAGTGACATCCGCGATATGCACACCCAGGTAATAATTTCCGTTATCCAGGATTTTAATGCTCAGGGCATCGTCAAAATCCTTGGCATCCGCAGGATCAATGGTAAATATTATTTCTTCACGCATGTCTTTGCGCCGGGTAATTTCTTCCTCCGGAATCCGATCATCGATAGAGGCGGCAAAATGTTCGACCTCTTCAGGGAATTTCAGATCGAACTGATGTTCCGCCAGTATGGAGAGGATATTCGCTTCATTCGATCCCGGTTCCCCCAGCACTTCAACAATCTGGGCCCGGGGCAGGCCCCGGACATCCTCCCACTGAATTAACCTGAACGTAACTTTATCCCCGGGCTCTGCATCTTTGATATCCGACCGCTCCACAAAAAAATCGGTGCGGGACGACTGCTCGTCCGCCCTGATCAGCCAGGTGTCGTCAGCGGGAGAATCGAGTGTCCCGACAAAAAGCATTTTCCCCCTCTTGACGACCTCTTCGACCCTGCCGACAGGTTTATTGCTCTTCTTGTGATAATGAGTCACTTTGGCTTTTACAGTATCGCCATCCAGCGCTGTCCCCAGGTACCTGGAGGGAATCTTGATATCCTGGTCCCTTCCTTCGGTAACCACGTATCCGTCGCCGTACTTGTTGACATCCAACACCCCCTCGTACAGGTTTTCATCCTCCGCATAGACCTCGTTGATGCTGACAAGATTCCCCTTGGTCATCCGTATCTGATCTTTATTGCGCAGACTGTGCAGTGTCCTTTTTAGCTTTTTGTCGGCATTTTTACCTTTGATTCCAAGCGCTTCCCGCAATACCGGTGCCGGTATGGATGCGTCAGGATAGGATTTTAAAATTTTAATGATCTCTTCTTCCAGTGAAGTCAGTCTCTGTTTTTTAGCCATATCTTTTTTTGTGTCAATGTTCAGTCGGATAAAGCGGAACCGGAACCGGCCTCGGCCTCATCCCTGTTATTGTTGTCGTCATCTTTACGTCCAAACAACCAGTTAAACGCATTAGTGAATCGTTGACGGAACTCCCGCCATGTATTGAACTGCATTTGGGCCTCCAGTCCGACCCCGTTCATTTCCTGAACCTGCCGCGATTCCGCCGTGCTGGAATTTGCCAGCGTCGGATCCTGTCTGTGGAATGCAGTGACGGCAAATGTCTGATTGATCCTGTAGGTGGCCCCCAGATCTCCGATATCACTGTAGGGGCCGGTGATTTGCCCGTCCCTTCGCAGGATCAGCCTGTCATCATAAAGTCTGAAAGCGACACCCAGATCCACCTGGTTATAGGTGGTCAGGTTGAAGTCGATGTCCAGTGCCATGTCACTTCTCAGAAGGGAGTTTATCTGGTCGGACAGAAGCGGGTTTATCACCTGGCTGGTGATCAGGGGATTGACAACGGCTCCCCCGGAAAGGGATTCTCTCAGCGCGAGCCCCGTACCTCCTTCGGTGGATGCGGAAGCCAGGGGAATAAAATTGCCCGACAGCAGAATGCTGGTAGCCTGGATTATTTTTTCATCTTCATTGCGGTTCAGTGCGTTAACCTGTGTCAGCAAAGTGGGACCAAGTGTCCCTTCTATGCTTGACGGTATCTGGAAATAAAAATCGTTTTCCAGTTCGCTGAGGGTCCCTCCGATATTCAGGATCAGGTCGATGGGGAAGCGCTGCGCTCCTTCCAGCCTGTCCGGCACACCGGACGTAAGAAGGGAACTCATATCCGGCCGGGCGCGATAGTTGGCATTTACATTCAACCTCGCATTGGCCGGATTCCCCTCCCAGATAATGGACCCTCCCTCCATCAGCTGAAATCGACGGGAGATAATATCGCCGGCAACGAACTGATAGTCCCCGCCGGAAATATTCATTCTTCCGAACAGGCTGAAATTCTGGTCTTCAAGGTTTAACCTGATCTGTCCTGTTCCGTTGGCCGTCAACACCTCGTTTGTTACACGGTCAAAGATCAGCTGGAAATTAACGGGGTCCTCTGCAATGAACTGAAGGTCCAGTGTAAATCGCTCGGCAAACGTCAGGGCTGCCTGATCATACTGAAAGGTGGATTCCTGACTGTCCCCGCTGTTCTGTTCCCTTTCCCGCAGGTACGACCCGTCGAACGAGTCGACAAACTGTATGAAATTCTGATTCTGCTGCAGCTCCGTATCATCGAGGACGGGTACCGAAATCCTTGACCCGGGAGATATGACAACGGGCCTGGTTGTCCGCAGAAACGGGTTAAAATTTGAGCCGGTGACGCGTGCCTGTCCCGTGCCCCTCACCTCGGCATAATAGGGCACATCCGGATCATACGGATTATTCATGAAATGAAAATTGTTCATGTCCAGAGTCAGGTCGAGATAGTTGGTGTCAGAAAAATTGTCCAGGTCGACGGAACCCGATAGAATCCCGGTGCCGTTCCGGCTGTCCTGAAGGTCCAGACTGTCAAAGATCAGCCCGTTGTGACGGTTGAAGATCAGTTTTCCATTGACCGTATAGGTGGTGTTCAGAAATGAGGGGACAGCCACTACGTCATCGATGTCAAATACGGCATTAAAGTCGTAATCGGTCAGCGACCCTCTGATATAGCCGCTGCCGGAGGAGCTTCCTTCCGCTTCATTCAGTATCCCGGGAACGATAACGGTGGCAATCCACATGTCAATCTCCCTGAAATCTGCATCAAAATGATAGAAATCCCGGTCGGGAGAATTAAAATCCGGAGCGGAAAAATAACCGTTGAGGACCAGGTTCTGTCCCGTGCTGTCATTTTCCGAATAGTAGCCGGGATATTTGTCCGGGTCGGTAATCACGGAAATGCTCGTATCGAACCGGTTGCGCGCACTGGAAAATGTACTGCTCAGAGAGAGATCACCCACCAGCCGGTCATTCAGCATCGCACGTACGACAGACAGATCCCCCTCGAATACGGGTGACCTGTTCAGGGTCCGGGTGATGAAATCCCCGTTTACTGTTCCTGCAAATGAAACACGTCCCCCGATCAGGTCGGAAATCCTCTGCAGCTGCAGATTCCGTATTTTATACTCTACGGCATCTACCGGACTGCCGCTGAACGTTCCGCTGATTTCCACCTGCTCATCATTGCTGGTCAGGCTTACGTTGTCCAGCCTGAGGCTTCGGTCACTGAAATATCTTAATTCCGGCTGTTCTTCGGCAGTCCATTCGTATACCCCGTCGCCCAGATGGAAATCCCGGATTTGCATATGGATATTACCGGGATTCAGCCTGGAGAGCAGAGTCAGGTCCAGCTGCACCCCGTTTCCGTTACCCGCGGAGGAATGAGTCACCATAAGACTGTCACTTCTCCAGGAGGCATTCAGATACCCTTCACTGAAATCTATATCCCGGTAGCTGTAATTCGCGGCATCGATCTGTAAATCCATCGTCCCGTGGTTTCTCAATTTTTCAGCATAGCGGAAGCTGGCTGTAAGATTGGCACTTAACCTGCCGGAACTGAATTGACCATAGTGCAAATCTGAATCATTTACAGAGCCGGTCACGAGAATGCGGTCCGGACCTGCATTCAGGTTCATGCTGACGCGGGACTGGCTCCCGAATGGCGTTTCGGCGGCCAGATAGTTCCGGACCAGTGCCAGATCCTTTAACTCCATCGTCAGGGAAAGGTCAGCCGGCAGAATGTCGTTTTCCGTACGTCCCTCTGTACCGGACGCAAACGTGGAATCCATAACAATTTCTTCAGCGACCTGCCGTGTAATGTATTCTTTCCAGTGCCTGTAGAGGCGTACCAGATTGCGGGGATAGATGTCTCCGGAAAGTTCAGCATCCAGAAAGCTGCTGGTCAGCCTCAGAATTCTTTCACCGCCCGGCTCTGCAGGGGCGTTCAGATCGGCATACAGCTGGTGAGGCCGCAATGTATCGGGCCCTGCGACCGATTCCCCCACTTCAAAATTGACACGTCCGTACAGATCGTCCGGATTGGTCCATTCCAGGTCGGTATCGTACTTCATATTTATTGATGTTTCCGGTAGATCGTCCCTCTGCAGAAGATGGGTGACATTGATCTCCTGCAGCCGGCCCCTGACTGACAGGGCCCATTCGTTGTCCCGGTTCCGGATCCAGCCGGAATGCCCGAATTCAGAACCGGCGTCTTCCACCCGCACGGTATGCTGCAGGGTTCCATCCTGCAGGCTTCCCGTCAGGGAAGCCCTGTTGAAGGCGATCCGGTTCACATAACCCGACTCCAGTTCCGCCTGGAGGGTTCCCTGCAGTTCGCTGATGGAATTGCCGCTGCCGGAGAGATCGATGCTCCCGTCCAGAAGCGACCGCTGAAGATGACGGGCAAATATCGGAGAGAGGTCCAGGGAGTCGAGTTTCAGGTGGGCGTCCATCTTCAGCTCCGGTCCGAACGCCAGAGCAGCATCGAAGGTCAGGCGTCCCCGCCGGGTATCCAGGGACAGATCCGTCTCAATCCGGGTTCTGTCCCCATCCAGCCGGCCGTCCACCCGTATCCCGGAGAGATAGCCGAGTGCATCTTCGCTGAAATCGTACGGCAGGTATCTGTCGGAGAGCTGCGACAGTTCCGGAGGCTGAAAAACAGCATTGCCTATGGATGTCTGATATCTGAAGCGGGGGGTGCCGATGTTTTCGAGAAGCCCGGTGAGTTGAATGGAACTATCGTCTGCACGGGCGGTAAGTCTGTCTATGTACAGGGATTCCAATGTCCCCGCGGCAATCAGCTCGATATCAAGTGTGGTATCACCGAAAGGATAATCCGGCAGGAAGGCTGATATGCTTTTGCCGTGAAGACGGGAATTTTTAATATCGAGACGGAATGTTGCATCCGCCAGATCACCGGCCGGGTCGTCACCGAACAGGTATACAGGTGTTGCCTCGCCGGTAAATTCGATTTGTGAGTCGGCAGAACGGATCCGGAAACCGTTGAACTCAAGATATTCGCGGTCACTGAAAATCTGCCCTCTTGCATGGAAATCTTTGAATGTACCGTGTCCGATATCAGCTGACAAATGGTCGATATCCAGAAATTTCTGGCCCGAAGCCAGTTCGAGGTAAAAATCAGCATCTATATTTTTCAGGGTAAAGGAAGACGGCAAACCCGGCAGTTCCATGTTGTCCGGCAGGTTTTCAGCTGTCATTTCACCGTTATGAACAAGGATATTCGGAGCATAGATTCGAAAACGGTTGAAACCGGTCCTTTCGGGAGGCGGGTCTTCCGGTCTGTCTTTTTTTCTGAACGCACGCCCCAGGGTCAGCTCGTCATTTTTATCCCGTGCTAAATGGACCAGCGGCTGATCCAGTTCAAGTGAGCGGACTGTTATATTTTGCCGGATCAGATCCCACAGGCTGATTTCTATTGTGGCTGTGTCAACGGAGATGACGGGATTTTCCGTGTTACCGGGCGGATAGATGCCGATTCCGTACAGGTTTGCACTGAATGGCAGCATTCCCCCGATCCCGTCCATTTTTAATGTGCCTTCATAGCGGTCATTGAAAAGAGCGGTCAGCTGTGACGAGATGGCATTTTTACTCTGGGGAAGCTGGAGAAGGCCGAGCAGAATAATTGCTCCCGCCGTTAAGGACACAATCAGAATGACAAAGGCGGAAATTAGAAATTTCCAGGTTTTATGTAACCAGTTTAGGAACAAATGATTTGGATTGAACAGGAGTTATCAGTTTCTGCCGGCAGGAGTACCCATACAGGAGCCTACCCGCGCAGGAGATCTAATGCATAATGCCACGCTTCAACCACAGGAGCAGTTTCCTGCACCTCGGTAACGTATGGCTGGTTCCAATCTTGTAACAGCACGAGCTTCAGCATCTCCGACGATCGTTTTTTGTCATGATACATGGCTTTTACAAGATCCTCCGGAGAGTAGGAAAAAACGGCAGGATTGATTGTATACAGGTTCCGGAACTTTTCAAGTGGTTCCCCGTCCAGCGGCGAGCCCTGTTTACCTGACATTCTTGTTGCCGCTATCATTCCTGCAAATACGGCTTCTCCGTGACTGGCTGCTTGAAACCCTCCCAGACTCTCCAGTGCGTGAGCAAAGGTGTGTCCGAAATTCAGAATCATTCTCAGGCCGCCTTCCTTCTCATCGGCGGACACAACATCCGCTTTGATTTTTGCGCATTTGCGAATCAGCTCAACCAGATTCGGGCTGTCCCAGTGAAGCTCATCGTTTAAAAAAAGTTTTTCACACTGGTCAAAAATGCTTTTGTCTCTGATGGCACCGTATTTCAGAATTTCACTCAGCCCGTTGACCCACTCTTTCCGGGGCAGGTCCGAAAGTAGTCCTGTGTACATGACGACGGCTTTCGGCTGATAGAAACTTCCGATCAGGTTTTTGCCGATTTTATGGTTGATGCCTGTTTTTCCTCCGATGGAACTGTCGACCATGGCCAGCAGTGTTGTAGGGACGTGGATGAGCGGCAGGCCCCGCAATGCCGTGGAGACTGCAAATCCGCCGAGATCGCCGGTCACTCCGCCGCCCGCCGTCAGAACCAGACTGTTGCGGCGAGCTTCATTGATCAGCAGGAAATCGGTGATTTTTTTCCACTGATCATAACATTTGCTGCTTTCCCCGGGGGGGACGGTATAGATACGGGAATCAGTGAGCCTGTTTCCCGCAGCCTGTTTTAACCGTTCCCCATGCAGCTTCTCAACCTGTTCATCGATAATGAGAAACAGTTTTTCCGGATTGAATGAATTCACGAGTTCTTCCAGTTCACTGCCGGGGTTTGTATTTCGTACAAATACCGGATAGTGTTTTCCCGGGATCTGCACGGAGAAATCAGCTTTCATTCATCTTTATTTTGTTGATTATTGTATGAGATGCCGTTTCAGGAGATAGCCGGCCCGTATCGATGGTTATATGAGACTGGAGATAATATTTTTTGCGCTCTTTCAGAAGTCTGTCTATCCTGATCCGGATTTTTTCTTTGCCTGCCTGCTGTAAAAGAGGACGTTTCGTATCATTTGCCAAACGTCGTGAAAGTACGGATAGTGGAGCATCTAAAAAAATGAGCCATCCTTTATTTTTCAGATGGTCCGTGATCTGCTGATCCTGCAGGGCTCCGCCCCCCAGTGCTATGACGCAACCGGAGTTATCCACGGTCTTCATAACCAGTTCCTTTTCAATTTTCCTGAACGTCTTTTCACCCTTTCTGCTGAAAATTTCAGAAATGGTCATCCCTTCCTGTTGTTCAATGAGGTCGTCCATATCCACAAAGGGCATGTCCATACGGGAAGCCAGTATCCTGCCGACAGTGGATTTGCCCGAGCCCATCATTCCACACAAAAATACCGGGGGGGTGCGAATGGTTGAATTCATCATTTTATACCCATTAAATTCGTTATACCCGTTAC
>JBBDRV010000010.1:58882-61930 GCA_040905285.1 Balneolaceae bacterium
CTGTTATACCTGTTATACCTGTTATACCTGTTATACCTGTTATACCTGTTATACCTGTTATACCCGTTACCCGTTATACCCATAGTCATTCCGGCTGGTTTCCGGTGTGTTTTACCAGCGGCTTCAGGGTTTTGCGGGGGCTGCCATAATAACCTCCTCCCGCTGTACCCGGACTGTACCTGCCGGGGCGCCTTTTGGTTTTGTCACATACTTCCGTTTGGTGCAAATGACCGGTGCAAGGCTGGAGCCCCTGATCTTTGAGTGCCATGCAGCATAAGAGGCAGCACGCCGGATAACCCCGGCAGGCGGGCGGCCCGACCGGTTTTCCATGCGTATAACCACATGGGAGCCGCCGGCTCCGCGGGCATGCAGCCACATATCCTCCTTGTGGGCCCGGCTGGTCAGGCGGTCATTGCTTTTTGCATTTTTTCCTATCCATATTTCATAGCCCCCCACCGTTGTCTTTCGCCAGGGGAGAGACACTTTCTGACTGCTTCCCGGAAGGATCTCCAGGTCTTTCAGCTCTCCGCCGTGTGCCTTTTCCCAGTCTTGCAGCTCATTCAGGTTTTCAACGTTTTCGATAGAGTCAAGAAGGGATTCCAGCCGACCTGTTTCTTTTTCAAGCTCTTTGCGCCGGCGTTTTGCTTCCTGCACCCGTCGTTTGGCCCTGGCTGCGCGTTCATAATAGTATTCCGCATTATCCGCTATGGACATGTTTTTTTTAAGTTCTATCCCGGTGATCCTGTTGTTGCGATAAAAATCGGAGACTTCGAGGATGTCTTTTGATTGATCACGCTCTTCATGTGCATGGGCCATCAGAAGATGACCGTACTCTTCGTATTTATCCGCCCTTTCCAGTGCCTTGTCTGCATCTTCCAGCTGGCTCAGGGCTTTTGCCGATTTCTTTAACGCTTTGGCCAGTTCAGGCCTGACCCGGCTTAGCCGGTTTTCGAACCGTCGCAGGTGGGAGGCTTTATAGTAGCTGTATTTTACAGCGTCATTGATATTGTCATAAATTCTTTGGGTTTTCAGGGGCAGAATATCTTCGGGTATCAGGCAGAGACCGCCATTTTCGAGAACCCGGAATTCCGGCCGGTTTATCATGGCATCCACCAGCCGTTCAGCTATCTTACGGACACGCTCCGGGTTTGCACCTTCCAGGTCGAATTGATCGATAACCGGAGTAATCAGGTGTCTCGGCAGTTTCTGGTCATAATGCAGCAGGAGCTGTTTCGCATCCGCACCGTTCGGAGGCTTGCCCGGTTTTTCCGGAGTTCTCGGTTCAGGTGCTGAACGGCCGGCCACTTTCCTTTTGTTTTTGAAGGCGTCGGTAATTCTGCCGTTTTCTACAAGGAACAGATTGGCTTTGTTTCCAAACAGTTGAAACGTGAGGACAGATGATGAGGTGAAATGAATGGACAGAAGCCGGTCTCCGTCGGCAAGTGTTACCTTTTCCACTGTATCTCCGGACAAAGTTTCAAAAAAACGGAGTACATTGCTTTTTTTCGGAGGTCTGTAATCATCTGTAAAAAGTGCGGTTTCCCCCGGCCCGGTACTGAAAACAACACGCTGTTTTAATCCGCCGGGCTGTTCAAAATACCCCTCCCAAACATTTTTATGGGGGGAGATGCCGGTGATGAAGCGGGCATTTTCCAACTTGTTATTTACATGGTCTGTTAGATATATTAGAGCGTAATAGTTGTTCATGATGCCTGTCGGGTAGTGTGAGAGAGTAAACCAAGAGTAAACTTAAGTGTAAACCAAGAGTAAACTAACAGTCACAAAACCAATTATAGATCTCATTGATTTATGCAATATCCAATTTTTCACTCGGTAGTGAATAAGATAAAAGCATCTTTAAATAAGAGTAAAATCAATGTAAGTAAATTCAAAACCTGGGAGGAGACACAGATTAACGCCACCGGGCTGGAGATATGGATCGACCTGGTGGATTCAACCGATTATCTGAAGGCTGTGTCTATCAATTTCGACTGGGATCGTTTTCGAGAAACCAGGATCGCCAAACAGCTGGAAGGCACGGAAAAACATCCGCTTCTGAAAGCCCCGCACCTTGTGGAATCGAATGTAGAGCCGGTCATTGATATCGAGGTGGTCTGGTATTTCAATGAGCGGAAGTGCCAGCCGTCCTATACCGGCTCGAATGCCGACAACAGCAACTACCGGATTAATGTTGCCAGCCAGTGGATGTCGTCAGCCAGCAAACAGGTAAACGAGCTGCTGTTGTCCGACGAAATCATCACCCGCTGGCACATAGAAATGGAAGGGGACGAGAACGGCAAATATTTAACGGCCATCAACCTGATATCCTACTTTCAGTACACGTTGTCCGACCTGGACAGCCTGAATAATGTTCATGCCTATGTGGAAAGAAAGATTCATCACCTGCTTTACAAGATCAACCGGGTGATCCGCATTGCCGACAGTTCTGTCGAAATCACCGCCGCCTGATTTCCGCTCTTTTCTGATCCTGAATTGTCCCGGAACCTGAATTTACCGGAATTTGAGTTCAGCCATGCATTAAAAAAGCCCCGGAAGACCCGGGGCTGAATTTCTTTACTTCTTCTTCTTGTGCCTGTTTTTACGCAATCTTTTTTTCCGTTTATGCTTGGCGATCTTGGAGCGTTTTCTTTTTTTTCCGCTTGGCATAGGCGTTTATCCTATCTGTTTTTTGAATTAGTCTGTTGACTTTGAATTAGTCTATTGAATCGAATGAATATTTGAATCGAATAAATATTGGTTCCGACTGGTCCGCAAAAAACCATCGTTATGTTTTCAATCTTTTTAATTTAAGAAAAAAACTGTTCAAGTTGCTAACGAATTATGCAGCTTCGAAGTATGGATTGCCTGTGAATCCCGTCAAAGCTTTAATTGTGCTCTTTACGTTTCAGTCCGCTCCCGGTCCGGAGAATAAACCTGTTTTTTGCTTCTACATCAGAGCATCATTTTCGTATCTTCCAAACCGAATATGAATTGCAATCCACTATGCCAGATTTAATTAAAGTAGCCAAATTCGGCGGAACGAGTCTC
>JBBDRV010000011.1:0-12863 GCA_040905285.1 Balneolaceae bacterium
TGTAATGGCACTTTGGGGTGTCTGGTTTTTCTCAATCCGGAACTCGTCTTCGAGCTCTTTGGCATTCTCGGTTGCGTTATCCATCGCAGCCATTCTGGCGCCCTGTTCGGAAGCATTGGATTCCAGCAGGGCGCTCCAAAGCTGTACATTCAAATGAAGAGGCAGCAATTGCTCCAGAATACCTTCGGCATCCGGTTCATAAATGTAATCAATCACACCTACAGAATCATCCTCTTCCGGTTTAAGTTCCCCGGTCAACAGGTCGGAATCCACCGGAAGCAGCTGTTTTACCATCCGCCGCTGTGTAATAATCGATTTAAATTCGTTATAGGCAACATGCACCTCGTCATAGGTTTCTTCGGTGAACTCGTCCATTGCATTTTCCATAATGCCTACGGCATTTGAATAATGCAAATCATCGAAAAACCCGGGATAAGAACGGACGACATTATAATTACGCTTTTTGAAATATGCATCGGCTTTTTTGCCAATGCAAACAAGATCCAGGGTGTCACTGTCTAAAAAACTGCCGAAATCACTCCTCAGTGCAGACTCGACAACCTTAAACAGGTTATTGTTAAATCCGCCGCAGAGTCCCCGGTCCGACCCGATCACGATAAAGAGTATGCGATCCCTCTCTTCCGGTACCCTGAGCAATTCACTGCTCATCTCCACACCGGAGACAAGGCGGGCGACAACCTCACGCATTTTTGTGGCATAAGGCCGGGTTTCGACCATCCGCTGCTGGGCTTTACGCAGCCTGGCTGCAGCCACCATCTTCATTGCCTTGGTAATCTGTTTCGTATTGTTAACCGATGAAATCCGGTTGCGTATATCCCGAAGGTTAGCCATCGGTTATGCCTCCGCCTGTACTGTCAGCTGATCGATAATTGTAGATGCTATTTTAACCAGATTTTCGCCAAGCCCCTCGTCGAGCACTCCCGATGTCCCCAGGGCCTTCATCTCCTTGCTGTATTTAGCCGATACCGTTTGAAGGAATTCCTGTTCAAATTCCCTGATTTTATCAACCGGCAGCCTGTCCAGAAGTCCTTCATTATTGATCTTCAGAAGAGCAATCTGATTTTCGACCGGCAGCGGCTGGTATTCGCCCTGCTTCATTAACTCAACCGTGCGCTCACCACGTTTAAGCTGTCTTTGGGTGGCCGGGTCCAGATCCGAGCCGAATTTTGCAAAGGCCTCCAGTTCCCTGTATTGGGCAAGATCAAGTTTCAGCGTGCCCGAGAGCTTCTTCATTGATTTGACCTGGGCCGACCCGCCTACACGCGATACGGATATACCCACATCAATGGCCGGCCGGATGCCTGAATTAAAAAGTTCCGTATCCAGGAATATCTGACCGTCGGTTATAGATATTACATTGGTGGGAATATAAGCTGAAACATCCCCCGCCTGGGTTTCGATGATAGGGAGGGCTGTGAGAGATCCCCCCGGTTTCAGTTTCGGCCTGAGCGAGTCAGGTACGTTGTTCATTTGTTTGACAACGCCTTCATTGTCAATAATTTTTGCCGCTCTTTCCAGAAGGCGGCTGTGGAGATAAAATACATCACCGGGATACGCTTCCCGCCCCGGCGGCCTCCTCAGCAACAGGGACAGCTCACGATAAGCCACGGCCTGTTTTGAAAGATCATCGTAGATCACAAGAGCATGCCTGCCCGTATCACGGAAATATTCACCTATAGCTGCACCGGCAAAAGGGGCTATATACCGTTGTGGTGCTGTTGTACTGGCCGGGGCGGCAACGACAGTGGTATACCCCATCGCACCGTGCTCCTCAAGCTTATTCACAATACCTGCAATGGTAGATCCCTTCTGGCCCACAGCCACATAGATACAGAAAACAGGCTTGTCAGTGTCCTGAGTTTGCTTCTGATTGATAATGGCATCAATCGCCACAGCCGTTTTTCCGGTCTGCCGGTCGCCTATAATAAGTTCACGCTGACCCCGTCCGATCGGTATAAGGGTATCGATGGCCTTGATTCCGGTCTGGACAGGTTCAGTTACAGGCTGCCGGTAGATAACTCCCGCCGCCTTTCTTTCCAGCGGCATCGACAGGGTCGACCCGGTAACAGCACCTTTTCCGTCAATCGGCCTTCCCAGTGGATCGATAACGCGCCCCAGCAGGCCGTCACCAACATCAAGGGCAGCAATGTTTTTTGTACGCTTTACGGTATGCCCCTCCTTAACAGAACTGGACGATCCGAAAAGCACGACACCCACATTGTCTTCTTCCAGGTTCAGAACCATTCCCCTGATCGGTTTGCCGTCTTCCTCAAGCGAATCCGGAAGCTCGACAAGCTCCCCTGCCTGAACCTTTGAAAGTCCGTATACACGGGCGATACCATCCCCCACTTCCAGCACGGTACCGATGTCATAGACTTCGGTTTCGTTGTCAAAACCTGAAAGTTGTTTTCGCAATATTGCGGATACTTCGTCTGGCCTGACTTGACTCATGATCTGTTTACCTCGAATTTCAATTTATATATCTGCTTCATTAAAGAGCGTTTTAAGACGGTTTATTTTGTGTTTAACTGTCCCGTCTATGACTGTATCATCTATTTGAACAGCCATTCCGCCGATTAAATCAGGTTTTTCAGTATAGCTGGCGTCCACCTTCTTTCCGGTAACGGATTCAAGGACCTCTCTGAGTTTGCTCCGGATATCTTCCGAAACATCCATCGCAGTATAGACACTTACATCAATAATACCGGCATGTTCTTTATAGAGATCTATAAATCCACGCATTATTTGATCAAGCAGCGTCTCACGGCCTTTTCTGGAAATCAGATCCAGGAAATTAAACATGAGGTCTTCTGTTACAGAACCTTCGAATATGGATTCCAGAGCTTCTTTCTTATCATCCGTATTGATAACCGGACTTTTGAGAAAAAGCCTGAGTTCCCTTGAGGAAGAAAGCGTTTGATCAATCAACCGGACGTCCTCCAGTATCTTGTCAAGCTGGTCCTGCTCTATCGCGATTTGTAACAGCGCATTTGCATAACGCCTCGCAGGTTTTGATATCATGTGCCGCTACTCAGTTCTTTGACAGATTATCGATATACCGATTCACAATCTTCTTGTTTTTTTCTTTGTCCAATTCCGAATCAATAATGATTGAGGCCGCTTTTATGGCAAGGTCCGCTACTTCACTCCGCAATTCGATCAGGGCACGCTGCTTTTCCTGCTCAATAGAATTTTTTGCATCCTTGAGCATTCTGGAAGCTTCCTGTTTGGAATTCTCTATGCGCTCCGACCGCAGCAGTTCTGCCTCTTCAACTGCCTTTTTACGAATCTTCTGCGCTTCCATTTCAGCCTCGCGCAGCGCTTTTTTGTTCTCGTCGGAGATCTTTTCAGCCCTGGCAATCGCCTCTTCCGCAGACTCCAGGGAATCCTTTATCCGTTTTTCACGCTCATCAAGAGCCTTTGCAATATGAGGCATGGCATACTTTCCCATTGCCCATATGAATATCACCATGGATATCAAGACCCATATTGCAAATCCGGTGTTAAACGAAAGAAGTCCGCCGCCGCCTGCTGCTAGGAAAACCATGTTTGCTCCTGTTTATTATGATTACTACCCGATTTGTAGGGCCAGCAGAATACAGACAATCGCGCCGATCAGTGCCACACCTTCAATAAAGGCTGCGGTCAAGATCATGGCACCACGAATATCTCCAGCAGCTGCCGGCTGGCGGGCGATACTCTCTGTAGCACCTTTGCCTATCATTCCGATTCCGATTCCGGCGCCAATTGCAATAAGCCCGGCACCTATACCAGCTCCTAATAGTCCCATAGTTCTAATCCTGTTTTATTGTTCATTTAAGGTTTAACCATTCACATCAGTAGAATGCACAACAGACGTATCGTGCGTTTCTTCATGCTGATGTTCTTCAGCCGCCATGCCGATAAATACGGCAGAGAGAAGCGTGAAAATATACGCCTGCAAGAGCGCGATAAATGTTTTTAATGCATAAAGCAATACGGTCAGCGAAACCCATATAATTCCTGAACCCATGCCGAAGGCTGCCCCGAACTTCTCTGTAAAGATAAAAATCAATCCGAGGATGCAGATAATCATAATCTTGCCGGACAGCATATTTGCAAAAAGACGAATGGCCAGGGCAAGCGGCTTGGTGAACAGCCCGATAATTTCAACCGGTGTGAGAATCAGGCGCACCAGCGGATGGACACCCGGAAACATGAAAATATGCTGCCAGTAATCCCTGGTGCCACTGAACTGGGTAATAAAGAAGGTAATGCCCGCCAGTGTAGCTGTCACTGTCAAATCCGCCGTAGCTGACGCCCCCCAGGGCAGCAGGCCGAACAGATTCATGAATGTGATCGACATGAAGATGGAAAAGAGATAGGTCACGTACTTCCTGTACTTCTCGCCGGGTATGTATTCCCTGGCAATGTCATCACGGATGAAGACGTACAAAACCTCGAATATGTTATGGAGAATCCCTCTCGGTTCCGTTGCAGAACCCACCCCGCTTTTATAGCGCCGGGCCGCTCCCCACGTAATCAGGAATGTCAGTATAATGCCGAACCAGACAAACATCAGATGAGAGGTAATCGAAAAATTTATGGCAACCGGCGTGCCGTCGGCCCGTACTATCCCGTCCTGCTCCATAACAAATTCTCCGGAATCAAGAGCCTGCTGAGTACTGGCATAGACATAAAACCGGCCGGCGACATAATATATTCGGGGCAAATACAGATAAAAACCGGCTATTTCAAGATAGTCATGATCAAGCACGGTTCCCATGACATCTATGGGGCTGTCTGACCCTGCCTCATCAGAAACTTCGGAATAACCCGTGCCCGGCGTATCCGGCGGATCAGATTCCTGTAAAACCAAATCTGAAGCCATCGAATCTGAAACCAACAAATCTGAAGCCATGGAATCTGAAGCCATCAAACCCGGAAAAAGAAGTAAAAAAAACAGTACGGTTAGAAAGAGGCGTCGCAGAGCTGTCGGCATCTGTAAATTTAGCTGTTTAAAGAGATCACGTTCAGGAATGTCTGGATGCAAACGTTTTGTTGATCAATATGACATCGATTACAGAATGGAAAATATACGAAATTATAAAACTTAGAGTAAAGGAAATTTGCTCAAAATTTCCCGAGAGAAGTAACGTGGTAAAAAGGGTCAGTATCAGAAAAAAGCGGACAAAGACACTCAGATAAAACCAGAGAAGAAAAGCCTGCTGATCCAGATCCCTGATCAGCCGGATGACAACAAAATGGCTCAACACTGCAAACCATCCAGTGAAATAGCCGACCCCCCAGGAAAACGCCAGTTCCGGCACGGTTATCAGGCCGGCCGCTGTAAAAACAGAAGCTCCTGCAGTCATGGCCGTCAGTTCTTTTTTATCCCGGCTCCAGTCGACCATTCTGTCACTGATCCTGTTCAGAGTTTCGAATAAGCCTGGCGATAATGCCGGACAGTATCAGAATACCTGTGAAAGCACCCAGCAGTAAAAACCACGGGGACGTATCCAGCCGGATGTCCACCCAGTACCCGATTAATATCGGGATGCTTAACCCACCGGCTATTTCCAGTCCCAGAGAAAGATGCCTCAGGTATTCCCGGTTATTCGGATCCTTTACCAAATCAGGCGGCGCCTTCCTTAAAGGATGTATTCGGGCTGTTCAATTCGGACGGACCTTTTGCAGAAGCGGATATGTTATCCACACCCATATTGCAGTTTCCACTGATCTGCGCACCTTCTTCAACCAGGAGGGTTTTCGTATGAATATCCCCGTCAATCACAGCAGATTCCCGTAATACCAGTTTGCCCTCGATAAAGAGCTCGCCGTCAAGTTTACCGGCAATATCCGCATCCCCTGCCCTGATATTACCCTTGACCCGGCCGGATGAGGTCAGAATGACTTTGCCTTTTGACCTGGCCTCCCCCTCAACATTGCCCGAAATACGAATATCGTTGTCTGAATGAATATCACCGGTCAGACGTGTACCCTCACTTATCATATTGAGGGTGGGAGGTCCGCCTGAACTGTTCGATTTTGAATTGTTGGTCTTGGTCTTGGCAGCTTCTTTGCTAAACATGATCTTTACCTGATTAGATACATTTGAGGATCTTGTGCAACCCCGTTTTTCCATATTTCAAGATGCAGGTGGGATCCGAAACTCAGGGCACCCTTATCGCCGGCCGTGCCCAGTATGTCACCCCGTAATACAATGTCCCCGTCCTGCTTGAAAAGTTGTGCCCCGTGTTTATAGACACTCATATATCCATCCCCGTGCTGAAGATAGATCACATAACCGTATTTGACAGTCCAGCCGGCATTGACAACTGTACCATCTGCAATCGCTCTGAACTCCGAATGTTCCCGTGCAGCAATATCTATTCCAAAATGTGTGTCATCAGCAGAAAAACGCTGGCTCAGGGTCCCTTCAATCGGGTATGATGCCGGGAATACCGGAGCATCTTTAAGAATGTCGGAAAAAATAATTTCATCACGCGACAGCATTTTATAAGCCGGTTTTTCACTCCCCGGGCCGGAAAATCCTGATGAAGCGACCGGTCTTTCCAGCCCCTGGTTTACAAAATCGGTCGAAAACAGGGTATCCGGAGTTTCCACCAATATCTGTTTTAAATCCAGCAGCTGTTTATCCCGGGCATCCAGGGAGTCGCTCAGGGCAAATACTTTCTCCGTAACGGAAAGTATTTCCTGCCTCAGGCTTTCATCCTGCTGATACTGGTACATGGAGCCAATCGGTGTTATAAAAAAAATAAGTGTTGTCAGGAAGACCGAAACAGCCACCACCACCAGGGCCAGCCGGAGAATATCCGATGAACGGAAGCTGAAGGAACTGGACTGTTCCGGTTCGTCGTCATCCAGAACCATCACTGTAACGTCACCATCACGCCTGGAGAATATTTTTTTAAAAAAATCCCACATAGTGACTGTAAAGCAAGCTGTTAGTTTTAATCGGTTCTATCCCATTTATGCAGTCTGTCGGACTTATCTTTCTGTTCCTGAGTCCGACAGGCTGCCAGTCAGTTATCTACCCCTCAAGAAAGAGAAGATGATCGAAAGCTACAAATGTTACATTATTTACAGCCGGTTGTTAGCTGCTGTATAAATAACACTAATTGCTATATAAATAAAGAGGTCAATCGATACGTATTTGAACCCGGTCCTGTATCAGACGGAATAGTTCGGGGCTTCTTTGGTGATCTGAACAGAATGGGGATGGCTCTCCTTATAGCTTGCAGGTGATATCTGAACAAATTCCGCATTCTGGAGCTCCCGTATGCCGGAAGCGCCGGCATAACCCATGGCGGCTCTCAGTCCGCCGCTCATCTGGTGTACCACTTCATGGAGGTATCCCTTGTACGGGACCCTGCCTTCTATACCTTCGGGGACGAGCTTGCCCAGGTCATCCTCCACATCCTGGAAATAACGGTCTCTGGATCCTTTGCTCATAGCGCCCAGGCTTCCCATGCCGCGATAAGACTTGTACTTTCTGGATTCGTAAATAATCGTCTCGCCCGGACTTTCATCCACTCCGGCAAACATGGATCCCATCATGACGGCATCCGCCCCACCGGCTATCGCTTTGGGTATATCACCGGTCTGCTTGATACCTCCGTCAGCGATCAGTCCTATCCGCCTCTCTTTTGTAAATTCTGCTACTTCCATCACGGCAGAGAGCTGGGGAACCCCGACACCCGTCACAATGCGGGTTGTACAGATGGAACCGGGGCCTACCCCCACTTTTACAACATCCACACCCGACTCGACCAACGCCTCTGCGGCCGCACGGGTAGCGATATTGCCTCCGATCAAATTCAGGTCCCTGTACTTTTCCCGGATTGTCTTCACCATGTTCAGGACACCTTCTGAATGACCGTGAGCTGTATCCACTGTTATGGCATCCACCCCGGAATCCACCAGCGCTTCCACACGGTCCATCGTATCGGGAGTGACACCCACGGCAGCTCCCACCCGGAGCCTTCCCAGATCATCCTTGCACGCGTTGGGGAAATTCATCTTTTTCTCTATATCCTTGAATGTAATCAGGCCTACCAGATGTCCGGTATTATTAACGATAGGCAGCTTTTCAACTTTGTAATTCTGCAGTATTTCTTCGGCTTCCTCAAGTACCGTCCCTTCTTTGGCCGTCACGAGGTTTTCATGGGTCATGATCGTGCCCAGTTTTTTATCGACGTAGTGCTCAAAGCGCAAGTCCCGGTTGGTGACAATCCCTACCAGCTTGTTACCGTTTTCCACAATGGGAATTCCACCGATCTTGTGTTTTTTCATCAGCGTTCGGGCGTCCCGTACCGTGGCCTCCGGAGGAAGTGTGACGGGATCAACGATCATTCCGCTTTCACTTCTTTTCACCAGCCGCACGTGCTCCGCCTGGTCCTGCACAGACATATTTTTATGAAGCATCGCTATACCCCCCTCTCTTGCCAGTGCTATGGCAAGGCGATATTCGGAAACCGTATCCATGGCAGCACTGATAATCGGCACATTCAGGGTCAGTGTGGGGGTCAGCTCGATCGAGGTATCCACATTCCTGGGAAGCACGCGGGAATAATCAGGCACCAGCAAGACATCATCATAGGTCAGCCCCTGCCGGCTTATTCGATTGCGGGGAGATGAGTTTTGCATGGTCTTTATCATTTTGTTCACATTTCGATAAAGATAATAAACTTGCCCCCGAACTTCTCCTGATTTTAAACTTTTTCTTCAGGCAACTCTGAGGCGGACTGCCTGAAGAGCGGTTTGCAGGGTGCAGTCGCCGGACAGGAAGGAGCGAATCCAGTAGTTCACACGCCGCCGCCTTTGAATCACAAACGGATCACATGTCGAATAAGATCCGTTCAATTCATTTTTAAACCCCTTCACATCTTCTTTAATTTCAATTTTTATCTCTTCAGGCAGTGCTCCCCAGCCCAGAAGATCAAAAACCTCCTCAAGTTCACGATGTTCCGTCCGGGCCTCGCGCAATACTTTTTGAAGGACAGGTTCGAATTTATGGAGACCGGTTTTTTTTACGATTGCATTCATCATGATATCGGGTTTTATTTGTGGTTCATTCACAGGATAAGACCCGGGAGTGACAGCATATTGTCACCCCTGTTTTGCAATTATTTCAACCCCGCCCTTTTAAAAATACGATCTACATTTTTAGTATGGTGCTGCCAGTCAAATGCAGAGTCTATCTCTTCAGGCCCGAGACTTGACCGGACCGTCGGGTTCTCCTCGACAAGTTCCCGGAATGGCCGTTTTTCTTCCCATGCCTTCATGGCAAGCGGCTGAACGGTATCGTATGCCTCCTCCCTGGACAGACCCTTGTCAATCAGCAACAGAAGCAGACGCTGTGAAAAAACAAGTCCGTGTGTTTTTTGCATATTTTCCTTCATATTTTCGGGATAAACCACCAGGTTGTCTATCACATTTGAAAAGCGGTCCAGCATATAGTCGAGCAGGATTGTGGCATCCGGTATAATAATCCTCTCAACGGACGAATGGGAAATATCCCTTTCATGCCACAGTGGAATATTCTCATACGAAGAAATCAGATATCCCCTCAGTACGCGTGCGCATCCGGTAATGTTCTCGGAGCTGATCGGATTTCTTTTGTGCGGCATGGCTGAAGAGCCTTTTTGCCCCTTGCGAAAGAATTCTTCGGCTTCACGCAGCTCGGTTCGCTGCAGGTGCCGTATTTCGACAGCCATTTTTTCCAGGGTGGATCCGATCAGGGCTATAACGGACATGTAATGTGCGTGCCGGTCACGCTGAAGGGTTTGAGTGGAAACAGGAGCGTATGACAAACCGAGCTTTTCACAGGTGTATATCTCAACTTCCGGCGGGATGTTGGCAAATGTGCCGACGGCTCCGGAGAGTTTGCCGAATTCCACATCGTTTGATGCAGCCTTGAATCGTTCAAGATTTCTATTCATTTCGGCATACCACAGGGCACACTTTAAACCGAAAGTGGTGGGCTCTGCATGTACGCCATGGGTACGTCCCATCATCAGGGTATGCTTGTGTTCCTGCGCCTTTGAAGCCAGGGCCAGAATCAACCTGTCGATCCCTTTCCGAAGAATCAGGTTTGCCTGTTTTAATCTCAGCCCCATGGCTGTATCAACCACATCTGTCGACGTCAGTCCGTAATGAACCCATTTTTTCTCGGGACCGAGATTTTCTGAAACCGCCCGGGTAAAGGCAACCACATCGTGACGAGTCTCTTCTTCGATCTCTGCAATGCGGTCCACATCAAAAGATGCGTTTTTATAAAGCAGATCCACATCCTCGACAGGTATCCGCCCGAGCCGGCTCCAGGCCGCACAGGCAGCCAGTTCAACCTCGAGCCACGATTGAAACTGGTTTTCTTCCGACCAGATTCCGGTCATTGGTTTTCTTGAATACCTTTCAATCATAGAAAAAGCGCGTTAAAGATTGGATGTTTATTCCTGGACCGGAATTTTGAGCCACTGGCCGGCTTCTATCTGATCGTCCATCTCTACCTGGTTGATAATCGCCACTTCCTGCGGATTTATATCCATGGGCAATTCATCCGGCAGAAATGACTCAAAAGAATCACTGCGGTCCGCCCTGGTCAGATTGATCCTCACCGGCCGGGTATCCAGTATACCGGGATCCGTAAGCGAATCGAAGGATTCGGATATGGCAATAAAGTCAGCTTCGTACGTACTGTATTGGTCACGCCCGGTATAACTGAGAAACCTGTAGATGTTATTTTCGTATTCAACAGCATAGACGAGCAGGGTAAGCGGGGTACCGTCTTCCATGGCGGCATGTGCTTCAGCCATCCAGGCTTCCCATTCGCCGCTGCTGAGTGCCTGCTCCTCTCTGACCGATTCTATCCCCGATTCAGAGATAATTGCCTCTACCGCCTGCCGGGGCGTCGCAGATTCTGAATCGATCCTGAAAATGGAGACAGCATCTTCTTCAGGACTGAGCAAAACCACCTGGGAAGGCTGGTTGATCAGCTGCCACCCTCCGGGTACGGGAAACCGGAATGCCAGTTCCGGATGGTAAAACATACCATCCTCTTCAAAACCGTGACGCGGGTTTTCACCGAACACCAGTCCGTCAATCAGCTCCATATAACGATCTTCATTCAGGACCGTCTGTTCATAGCCCCGCTCGCTCCATTCTTCAGCCAGCTGCGGTATCGTCTCCTCGCGTTCTCCCGGATCCGGATGTGTAGATACAAAATTCGGCACCGACTGGCCGTGCATTTCAGAGATCCGTTTCAAACTGGTAAACAGGGCCGACCCCTCCGCCGCCTCGTAGCCTGCCATTGAAGCATATTCCACACCAAGCCTGTCCGACTCCCGTTCATTATCCCGGCTGTAACTTAAAAAGAGCAGTTCCGCTGCAGTACTGCTGAGATTGAGAAGCGTTTGACCCGGAAGCCCCAGAATTTCCTGTCCCAGAACAGCTCCGCCGACGGAGGCTATCTGTCCGACTGTTTGCCTCAGGGCTCTCTGGGAGGCGTGGCGGGCAGCCACATGCCCTATTTCATGACCCATGACAACGGCCAGCTGGGCTTCATTGCTTAAATGAGCCATCATTCCCCGTGTAAAGTAGACATACCCGCCGGGCAGGGCGAATGCATTGATGACGGGACTGTCCAGGATCCGGAAAGTGAACTCCGTCTCCCTGAACTTGCTCTCTGTATCAGAACGCCTCATGTGGCTTTCGGAAAGAACCGTCTCACCGATTTCAACAACATAATCAGCCATATCACTGTCATCGTACAAGCCGAACTGGGCAACAATTTCAGGGTCGGCTTCTTCGCCCATCCGGAGTTCCTGTTCCCAGGAATATCCAAAAGCGCGTGTTGATCCGGATACCGGGTTTTTCTGGATGGCACAGCCTGCCAGGAAAACAATTGAAAAAATTAAAAGGCAGTATTTTATCAGTGATTTCATAGTACTTTCCGAATCCGTTAATTTACAAGGCTTCAGGACAGTTGGCAACAGATAATTGACCGGCACCCGGTGCGTAGCACCCATGCGCGGCAGTATGTTCGGGCGGTGTCTGTCAGCCTCTACTCCCGGACAATCAGATCTTCTTCTGCCGGTACATGCTGCACCAGGTGCGCCCAGTGCTGATAGATCATTACCAGTGCCAGTGAATCGAGCATACAGTATCTCCTCAAAGCCTTCTGTATCTGCTTTCTTGTCTGCTCTCCGCAGTAAGGTGTTTTGGTATAGAGCCATGCATGCATGGCTGATGATCCTTCATCAATGATCATGTGTTCATCCTGAATAAGCGAATAGGGGTCCACAAGGTTCCCGTCCCTTTTCTGAACCAGGCGCAAACTGTCCCCGTCGAAATCAACAGCTTCTCCGTACAGATTCTGCAGATGACGGCTGATTTTAAGTGTGCTCATAAGAACCTGTTTCAGACCAAGTCCGCTGTTCATTTCCCGGTTATAGTAAAAATCCCTTGTCATTCTGTTCAAATCCAGAAACCTGTCCTTTCCTTCAGGATCGTTTCCTTTTATTATATTCCGCAGTTTTCCCGCAAGCTCCTCATTATCACTGTCTCCGGAAGAATCACTGCCTCCGGAAAATTCGCGGTACAGCATGATCAGTGCCTGTTTTTCAAAAGGGGAATACTGAACGACAGTCCCTTCACCAATCGCCGGAATCCGGGCCAGCTCCCTCACAAACCCCACATGAGGCTTGCCCCTTTGTTCACTGTCCAGCCATTGGCTGTGGATCAGCCTGCCGTCCCGCTGGAGAGTATGACAGGAAAACTGGAACAGAACACGGCTGTAGGGACGTCCCCCGCTGACCATCGGAACAGCGCTTGCAGCAGCT
>JBBDRV010000012.1:0-2083 GCA_040905285.1 Balneolaceae bacterium
TGGCACGGACCGGCCGCGCCAGGGCATAGTTGCTGTCGTTGTAGGTGGGCGACTGTCGCGTAAAGTAAAGTGCGTCATAACCAACATCCTGCTGGAATGGATAAGTACCCCAGCCGAAGAGTTCCCCGGTTTCAAAATCATGAAAAAGAGTATAGGGAACGCGGTCGGCAGATGAGGAATTTGTATATGATTCCTGATCGGCAGAAACAGTACCTGCGGTAGAACAACCTGTCAGATATGCGAAAGTGAGTAACAACGGTAACATTTTTTTCATAAAGCCTGTTCTTTTCATTATGTGCAACGATAAATTATAATCGGGAGCTGAATCGCATTAAACCGTATATCGGGAATCCCGTATACATCGGGAACCCCCGAAAACCGGATTAATATAAAATAAATTAAATCAAGAATCTGAACCTGACGATGAACTGTGATCAACAGGAAAGGAAAAATCAAGGATGAATCTAAAAAACCCCTGGTTAATCCCCAGAGGTTTCTCTTCCCCCAACGAAACAGATTCGCTGATAATTATCACAAAAATCCTCTGACTGCAAAATATGAGGTCAACAGAGAAAAAAGTATGACTGATATCAGACCGAAATTCCACAGTCTGGAGGGCATGTATTCTTCTTTACCCATCACTTTCTCGCTATTTAACAAATAATAAATGGGAATTGCCACAGCCGGCAGGATGAAAGCCATCAAAGCCATCGCTACAACCATGATCACCGGTGGATGCTGATCGATGAAAACGGAACCGAAAGCAAAGACCAGTCCTATCGCAATACAGGTTCTGAACATCGGTGATTTTATATCCCGGTCCCAGCCCAGATAATCAGCAAGCAGCCACGGAGCAATCAGCACAATGGGAAACATGGTCGACAAACCCGCCCCCGCTATACCGATAATCAGGATGAAAGCAGCGAATTGTCCCCCGATCGGCTCAAGAAGGTGGATCATTTCGATCGTCGTCTCCATTGTCAGACCCATCACATGCAGCGTACCTGCACCGACAGCCATCACTACTGCACTCAAAAACACCATTGTAAACACGGAAACAAATGCATCCCGCTTTTCATGCTTGAGCTTGGTGACATCCCATCCCTTTTCTGAAACAACGATACTCCGCATGATAAATACAACGGCAGAACACGTCGTACCGGCCATTGCCGCTACAAGCCGGAAGGCGCCCGGTTCATCCGGAATTCCGGGAACCATACCCGCCAGAATTTCGGTATAGGAGGGGCTTACCATGAAAAAGACCGCAATGAAACAGATTACAAGAAGGATCACAAAACCCGTCAGGATCTTTTCAAAAACTTTGTATTTCCCAAACCACAATGCACAAAACATCAGGGCTGTCAGGACCGAAATAATCCATATCGTACTGATCACCTGTCCGCCAGCCTCCGGAGCCACAGCAAGTCTGGCCCCTTCCTGAAGCAATTCCGCAACAATTCCCATAATGGAGGTCAGAGCAAACAGCTCGGTAAATATCATGGCTATCAAAACATAAATAGCCAATACATTTCCAATCTTCGGAATTTTGGTTTTAAAATTATAGAGTGCCGTATCGCTCGTAACCAGGGCCAGATGACCATAAGCCACCATCAATATGTATGTGAAAATGCCCGAAAGGATTAGGGCCCAGAACAGAGTCATGCTGTACTGTGCGCCCGCCATGCCCATCGTTGTGATACTTCCGGTCCCGATATTATAGCCAATCAGAAACAGGCCCGGCCCTACAGCACTCAGACCCAGGGCAATTTTCTTGTAGTATTTATTATCCGTTATTCCCAACATATGCAGGTTTATTAGAGGTTATTTGCCGATTTGCGGATACTGTCCCGTTTCCCCGGCAACCAGTGGGATTGCTACTATTTTTTCCCAGCAGAAAAAAACTGATTTAAAGCTACAAATGCAACATTTGCTTTGGCGGAACAGGCTGCTTTCCACAGAAACAATAAAGGCCCGACTACCGGGCCTTTATTATTAATCTTCAGTGAATGTGTGCCTGAATAATCCTACTGAATAATTATCTCACCTTCTCCTGCCGGCACGTCTATGACGACGGCTCCCAGCT
>JBBDRV010000013.1:0-2079 GCA_040905285.1 Balneolaceae bacterium
CCGATGTCTGAATTACCGGTGTCTGTGTTATTGGTGTAGTATTCTGATTTCAAGCTGAGACCAATTAATCCCCACAAATGGATTTGTCAGAGAGTTCCATACCATCGCGCCTTGAAATACACCTGCTCGGCCGGTTCGAGGTGTATGTTGACGGGAAAATGCTGCAGGAGACACAGATCAAGGGGAGGAAGGCACGATATCTTCTTAAACTGATCGCACATCAGAGGCACCATCAGATGGTACGGGAGCTTGTCACCGACGTTCTGTGGCCCGAACTGGATGTCACCTCAGCCTCTTCTCAACTGTACAAGGCTCTTCACCGGATACGGAAAGCGTTCGAATGCCATGCGGATGATGCAGAAAGCTGGATTCAAATCACGGATAATCTTATCCGTCTTTCCCTGGCCGAAGGAGTTGTTACGGATGTGCAGCAATTCGAGCAGGCAGCCCGGTCCGGATTGCGGGAACAGGACATTGCTGAACTGGAAAAGGCGGTCTCGATTTATGCGGGTGATTTCCTTCCCATGGACCGCTATGAAGAGTGGGCCTCGCTTCCGCGAGAACATTATCGACAGCTGTATCTTGATGTTTTGACCACCCTGGCGAATAAATATGAGCAGCAGGGGAATCTCTCTGAAGCCGCCAAAATGCTGCGCCTTGGCCTGGAAAAAGATCCTGCACTTGAAACGGTCCACCAGGGACTGATGAGAATCTTTGCCCGGAAAGGACAATCCACCCGTGCGTTCAGGCAGTACGACGTTTGTCGGGAGGTTCTGCGTGAGGAACTGGGTGTAAGCCCGTCCACTGAAACAAAAAAAATTCTGGATGACATAAGGGAGGGGAATCTCCTGCAGGAGAAAAACCAGGCTACCCGCCGGTCAACCATACCCTCGCCCGTCCCTCCTATTGTGGGCCGCAGCAGGGAGTGTCATATGGTAGACCGGTCTCTGGACAGACTCTCGGATGGAGAGGGCGGGGTTCTTGTTGTCAGTGGCGAACCGGGAATAGGGAAAACCCGGCTGATCCGTGAGCTGACCCACCGGGCCCGCCGAAAAGGACTGGCATTTTTTCTGGGCCGGACCGGGGAAAACACAGGGAACATAACCTATGGCCCATTTATAGAATTGTTCGGCGATATTATACACAAACAGCCGGAGCTGCAAAATGCTCTTCCGGGAGAACTCGGACGGATGGTTCCCGGCTTCACCGGAGACATGTCCCCGGTGCCCCATGCAGACAAGCTGGCTGCAAGAGGATATTTATTTGCCGCGGTCCACCGTTTTTTTTCAAAATTGACAGCAGATATGCCCGCTATTGTCATTTTGGAGAACCTTCAGAATGCCGACAAAGGCAGCAGGGAACTGTTTTCCTATTTAATCGGGAACCGGGAGAAGCTGCCGGCCCTGTTTGTTGTCTCTGTTCGCAAAGAGGCAGACGAACCCCTGTCAAAAGTTGCCTCGGGCCTGCATGGTCAGGCCATTGAGGTTCTTGAGCTTGGCCCCCTTTCCTATGACGATCATGTAAACCTGCTCCACCAGCATGCCGTATCCGGTATATCAACAGATACGGTCAGGCGCATTTACCGTCTGTCCGAGGGAAATCCGCTGTTTGCACTTGAACTGTTTCGCTTTTATACGGAAGAAGATCTTCCGGTTTCGCCGCAGGATGGGGAAAGCCGGTCGCCGGATCTGTCTTCCAGTTCGACTGTAAAGATACCGCCTTCCCTGCGTTTTATGGTTGATCAGAAACTTGAAGGTCTTTCACCAGTTGCTCACCACCTTCTTTATATCGCCACGGTGATCGGCCGCCGCGTTCCCTATGAACTGTTGGTCTCGGTATGGAAAGGAGGAAAATATACCGAAGAAGAAGAGCTTTTCAATGCCCTGGAAGAGGTGATGCACGCACGATTGCTCGAGGAATACGGTCTTGATTATTCCTTCCGACACGCCCTTGTCCGTGAAGCCATCTATGCGTCAATCTCAGAGGCGCGGCGGCGGGCGCTGCATGTACTTGTGGCTGCCCGGCTGGAAAAAGGCTCAGTAAGTGAATCAGGTAGTGAATCTGGCAGTGAGTCAGGCA
>JBBDRV010000014.1:0-2077 GCA_040905285.1 Balneolaceae bacterium
ATGAGCTATACCCGTCCTGGTTCCCGTAACACCGTAAAAAAGTTCAACTGCACCAAATATGGCAACGAAATATTTTGCCTTTATCGGTATTGGAGGAATAAGGAGCATGATATAACGATCCGGAAACATCATTCCGAAAGCAAGAAGTATTCCGTATACAGCGCCGGAAGCCCCGATCGTCGGGGCGCCCCCCCCGCTTATCCACATATGGATGAGTGCGGCCCCGATACCGGTCAAAAAATAATAGGTGGCAAAACGCTTCGTCCCCCAGAAATTTTCAAGGGCCTGTCCAAAAATCCAGAGCGCAAACAGATTAAAAAAGATGTGCCCGAGGCCTCCGTGCAAAAACATGTAACTGACCAGCTGCCAGGGCTCAAACCAGGGACTGTCGACAGGCCACAATGCACCATACCGGAAAAGATAGTCACCGATATCCGGCGTCGAGAGTGCCAGGAAAAATAATAAATTAACGATAACAAGATGTTTAACCGCAGGTGGAAATATCGAAAACTGGGTATTCGGCGAATAATTCAAAGAAAATAAGGTTTTTTATTTTATGTATTAATGACGAAGTATGCCTGTTTCAATCCGGATAAGATACAGTTTTATTCAGTTTTTTATATTGTTTATTGTGGCAGGCACTGGTATGACTTATTGCGACAGACACTGGCACGGGGGCTGTGGCAAGAGAAAGAACCGGCGGTCAGGTTGTGTACTCGGCATTGATTCGCACATACTCATAGGACAGGTCTGAACCCCAGCCGGTGGCATCCGCTGTTCCCTCATTTAAAACAAGAGTGATAATTACGGTGGATGACGTCATCTCCTTTTTCAATTCAGACCGGCTGTGATCCGTAGGCTGCCCGTCCTTCAGGATCTGCATGCTCCGGTTTTTCCCGAAGTAGAGATCCACCTTGCCCGGGTCAAATGATACTCCGGAACGACCCGCAGCAGCAAAGATACGGCCCCAGTTGGGATCCGTGCCGAAAACAGCCGTCTTAACCAGGCTCGATGTAGAAATCGTACGTACGATTTTCCTTGCATCGGCTTCATTTTTAGCTCCCTCAACCCGGTACTCCACAAGCCGGGTAGATCCTTCACCGTCGGAAACAATCAGCATGGAGAGATGAATGCAAAGCTTTTCCAGATGTTCCAGGAACAGGGCGTACCGTTGGTCTTCCTTGTCGATCACCTTGTTTTCGGCCATGCCGTTGCAGAGGATACCCACCATGTCATTCGTGGATGTATCCCCGTCGACGGTAATCATGTTGAAGGTTTTATCGACAACCGTACGCAGGGCTTTGTCGAGCAGTGCCGGTGTGATGGCGATATCACAGACGATAAACCCGAGCATGGTCGCCATATCAGGATGGATCATACCCGACCCTTTTGCCATGCCGGCAAGATTGATCTGGATTCCGTCTATATTAAAAGAGGTGTATCCTTCCTTTGGAAAGGTATCCGTCGTCAGTATGGCGTTGGCTGCAAGTGATCCCGCCATCTGGCGCGAAGAAAGTTTTTGAGCACTTTCAATGATACCGTTCACAACCTTTTCTGTCGGGAACGGTTCGCCTATTAAACCTGTAGATGCCACCATAACGGATTCTTTGGGTATATCCAGGTGTTCGGCCGCTGCTTCAGCCATTGCCACGGCTCCTTCCCACCCTTTTTTTCCGGTGCAGGCATTGGCGTTGCCGGAGTTAATCACAATCGCCTGTATAATGCCGTCTTTAATGTGTTCCCGGCTTAGCTTAACCGGTTCTGCACATACAATATTTTTCGTAAAAACGGCTGCTGCACTGGCAGGTCGTTCCGAGTAGATCAAAGCGAGATCCCGCCGTTTGGACTTGATCCCCATATGGGCTCCCCAGGCTTTGATCCCCCGGACACTGCAAATATTATTCTGCATAAACGTTCTGTTAAAAGCTTTCTTTAGTAGTATTTCAGTTAATCAGGTACTTATGGATTCAGCGGCGGATAGTCCAGCCCGGATTTTTCAATCAACCTGAACATAAGATTCATATTCTGTATTGCCTGGCCCGCTGCACCTTTTACCAGATTATCGATAGCGGCAATT
>JBBDRV010000015.1:0-12700 GCA_040905285.1 Balneolaceae bacterium
AAAACAGAGCGATACCGGCGGACGGACCGTCTTTGGGTACGGCGCCCTGCGGAACGTGGATATGCAGATCCCAGTATTTGAACGCATCTTCAGGAATGCCCAGCTGATCAGAATTCGCCCTCAGATAGGAGAGGGCAAGCATGGCAGATTCTTTCATGACATCTCCGAGCTGGCCGGTAATATGCAGCTTGCCGGACCCTTTTGACACACTTGCTTCAATAAACAGAATATCGCCGCCGTATGGAGTCCACGCCAGTCCTGTAGCCACTCCGGGAACCGTTGTCCTTTCAGCAACTTCAGAGAAGTACTTGCGCTTGCCAAGTATATCAGGCACGTCGTTCTTTCCCACATTGAATGTATCAAGCTCTTCCGAAGCGATCCTGGAAGCTACGTGCCTGCAGAGGGCCCCAATTTCTCTCTCCAGATTTCTGACACCCGACTCACGGGTGTACTCTTCGATCACCCTTTCGATGGCCGCTTTTGAAATTTTGATATTTTCATTGGTAAGCCCGTTCTCCTTAATCTGCTTCGGTATCAGGTATTTCTTTGCAATTTCTGTTTTCTCCTGCAGTGTATAGCCGCTGATATTAATAATTTCCATCCTGTCCCGAAGGGGGGGCGGAATGGTTTCAAGTGAATTGGCCGTAGCTATAAACAGAACACTTGAAAGATCATACTCCAGTTCAAGATAATTATCGGAAAAGCTGTCATTTTGTTCGGGGTCAAGAACCTCCAGTAAGGCTGATGTCGGATCTCCGCGAAAATCAGATCTCACTTTGTCTATCTCGTCAAGCATCATGACAGGATTTCCTTTCCCGGCCTTTTTCATTGCTTTAAGAATCCTCCCGGGCAGTGCGCCTATGTAAGTCCTCCGGTGTCCGCGAATCTCTGCCTCATCATGTATTCCCCCGAGGCTGAACCTTTCAAATTCCCGGTTCAAAGCCCGGGCGATGGATTTGCCAAGGGATGTTTTTCCCACTCCCGGAGGGCCATAGAAACAGAGTATCGGGGCTTTCATATCTTCTTTAAGTTTCAGTACGGCCAGATATTCAACGATTCGCTTTTTTACCTTTTCAAGGCCGTAATGATCTTCATCCAATACTTTCCGGGCCCGCTTGAGGTCCAGTTTGTCCTTCGAATAGTCTCCCCACGGAAGGTCAAGGATCCATTCTATATAGCTGTGTATAATACCGTAGTTGGGTGAAGAACTCGGGGTCATCTCAAGGCGCTGCAGTTCTTTTTCCGCCGTTTCCCGGGCTTCATCCGTCAATTCCTTTTTATTCTTCAGGCGTACCCGCAACTCTTCCACATCCTGTTGCTCGCTATCCTCACCAAGCGCTTCCTGTATGGCCTTCATCTGTTGTCGCAGATAGAAATCCCGCTGCTGTTCATCAATATCCGTTTTAACTTTCGACCGGATTTCCTCACTCAGGTTGAGGACCTGCAGCTCTTTGTTCAGATACTCCATTACCTTTTCCAGGCGCTTGGAAAAAGAGCGAATTTCCAGTACTTCCTGCTTATCCGCAATACTGATCTGAAGATTGGACGAGATAAAGTTTAACAGGAAAGTGGGACTGGAAATATTATTGATGGCAATGGATGCTTCGGAAGGAATATTGGGTGACAAGTTGACAATTTTACTTGCGGTCTCTTTTACAGAGCGCATGGACGCATCAAGTTCAACGCCGGAAATATCCATTTCCTGGGAATAATTTTCGACATCAGCGCGGAAAAAGGGTTCAGTTTGTGTAAACTGGCTGATTGAAAAAATGGTTTTACCCTGAATCACCACACTTTTACTGCCGTCGGGCATTTTGATCAGCTTCAGTATCTGTGCTACTGTGCCGATTTTATAAATTTCCTTTTCATCCGGGTCTTCAATTGTCTCATCAGTCTGAGATACGACCCCGATCGTCTTATCGGTTTCATAGGCTTCCTTAACCAGTGCCAGAGAGCGATCCCGTCCGACCGTAATGGGAACGACCACACCCGGGAATAAAACTGTATTTTTCAGGGGCAATATGGGCAGATTCTCCGGGATTTCTGATTCGGAAAGCTGCCTTTCCTCTTCTTCGGACATCAGTGGAATAGCCTGCTCAAAATCATCAAAACCTTCATTCTGTTCGTCAAATGCCGTGCTGATCTTTAATCTGGATTCAAACATATAATCTGTTGTTGTTCTTTTTTTTAATCTTGATGCAAATTAAGCGCCATTTTCCGTAACCCTACCATAACGTCATAATATATCTGTGGTTTCTGGCAAATTAACACTTGTGGCCGAAGGGACTGCCAGTTGGTCATAGAACCGCAGTTGGTATTCCGGCAATTCCTGCAGTGCTGTGCAAGCGGCGGTTCTGCACATCCGGGCCGCTTCTGTATCCTCAAATCAGTCAGTCTCTCGGTTGACATCACTGTGGCGCATCTCCTGTCGTCTTTTGGATTTTAACTTTGTATGCCTCTTTGTTGTTCCGATGATATGCAATCCACAACAGGAAGATTAACGATTTCTGAAGACTACAGAATCAGGGAATATAAATTTTGACTGCACCCACGGAAAAACCGGCGATTTCATTGGCAGGCCCTATGGAGCGGTTTCTGATCTGAAGGGAAGCATTCACTTCAAAATATCCTGTTTCGATACCTGCACCTATACTGTAATAGTCCGGAAGATCAGAGCTGATGCGGATTCCCGCCCGAAGGGGGAGAAAAGACAGCGGCCTGATTTCAGTTCCCATATACGTAGTCAGGCGGGTGGAATTAAAGGCATTGTGCGTCAGGCCCAGACTCATGTCACCCATCAGTTTAAATCTGCTGATCTGGAAAAGTACTCCGCCGTGCAGAGCCGTCGGCAGAAGCACTGCAAATGAATCATCTTTCCGGGAAGCTGATTCGGACAGGGGAAAATGGCCGTTCCGGTCAAGGAAAAAAAGATCTTCCCCGGGTTTGCCACGGAACACTCTGTCCGATCTGTCCGGCAGCGCGTCTTCCCGCGACTGCCTTTGCGGAGAGGTGTATTCAGCCGGATTATCAAAATAGTTAACAAATCCGATGTCCGTAATTGAGAAACTGAGGCGCAGGGACTTGCGGGTTCTTGAGCTTTCCGTTCTCACAACTGAAATATCGTCCCCCAGTGTTATCAGATAGGTTAACCCCAGGTCCAGACCGGCCCCGGCCCCCGCCGGCCGGAACAAATCCAGTCGGCCGGACTCCGCTCCAGGCAGAGACTGCCCCTCCGGAAAACGCTGGTTCGCACTTGAAAAAGCTCCTGCGGAATAACGGCTGTAGGAACGGCTTCGCATATAGTCCGCCTCACCGGCATCGCTTCTGAAGCGATCTTTATACTGAGCGTTAAGGTAAGCCCCGCTTAGTACGAACTTTGGTGCAATGCCAATAATGAGCTGACTTAACTGAGGAATCAGCCTGTTTATAAATGTAAAGGACTCCGAATAGCCAAAAGAAAATTCGTGCAGGGACTGGAACTGGTGGGTCAGCGAACGGTCGGCCTGATAATATCCTCCGGCCTCAACGGGATCCGGATCATAAAAGCCTCTTCCAGTGAGATAACGGTTTGCAAAGCGGGTTCTGACTGCTATGGCATAGCTTTTATCAAGATGGGTCCAGTGCATCCCGATCCAGTGTAGTTCACCGACAGACTGGTGCTCGGAAAACAGGCCGTCCGTTTCAAAATTCCGGTCGAGGACTCTTTCATAATTCATGCCTTCACCCGTTTCCTCCGGAACAGGCTGATACTGCTGAAACTGCAACCGGTAACCGTCTAAAAAATCATGGATTCCCCTGCTCTTTTCCGGGGAAGACATAAAGCCCCCGGCACTGCCGGCGGCTATCTGCAGTTTGTACTCTTTCTCCCGGATATAAAGATTTGCAGGATTTATAAAAAGGGACTCGTAACCGGTGGTGTATGCAGTACCACCACCTCCCAGGGCCGTATTAACCGGTGTATGCATGATCTGGGCACAGGCCACTTCACCTGTAGAAAGTCCATACATGATGGTCGCCAGGAGGAGTGTGAAAAAGGCCCGTATCTGTTTCACAGTAAAATGCCCTGTCAATGGTTAACCCGTAACTTTGCAGCTCTCAGCATCAATGTTTTTTGTCCCCTTCCCTTAAAAAACACGACTACACGGCTGTCTTTGCCCATACCATTCCGACTGACGATTTTTCCAGGTCCAAAAGCGGGGTGCTCTACCTGTACACCAACCTGAAAGGGATCTCCTTCCTGGTCGTAATCATACTCTATAGTCACTGAACTGTTTCCGGAGGTTTTTTTCCCCTTCTCGTATGCAGGTGTTTTCCAGTCATATTCAATGTGTGTTGTCCGGCTGTATTCTGTATCGGAGGGTTCTGACGAATTTTTTTGATGAATGGTTGCGCCTGCTTCCGTGCGTACGATTCCGGCATCCACTTCATTAAGAAACCGGGATCTCATCTGGCGGGTCTCCTCACCGAACTTGAATCTCAGTTTGCAGTGACTGAAAAAGAGTTGCTTCTCTGCCCGGGTTATGGCTACATAAAAGAGTCTTCTCTCTTCTTCAATATTGGCTTCTTCTCCATCTCTTCCACCCATCGGGAACAGATTTTCTTCCATGCCAACGATGAATATGACGGGAAACTCGAGCCCCTTGGACCCATGAATGGTCATCAGGGTCACAGCAGGTTTGTCTTCGTCGTACTTGTCACTGTCCGTTATCAGGCTGATCTCCTGAAGAAAAGAGCCCAGGGCAGGATTCCTGTTGCTTTTTTCGTAATAGGAAATGGCATTCTGGAGTTCTACCACATTGTCCCTGCGGCTCAGGGACCGTGGGGAATTTTCTTCAATCAGGGCTTTGATGTAACCGCTTTGTTCAAGCATTTTCTTTGCAACACTGAGAATGGAGGCTCCCCCCTCAAGATCCTGCCGAAGAGTATTGATCATGTCGACAAACCTGCCGATTTTTGCCCGCGCCGGCTTATAGAGATCGGCTGTTTCTACCTGTTCAATAATACTCCAGACAGACCGGCCCTCCCGCCGCGCCTTCCCGAGCAAATCGTTTAACGTTTTTCGGCCAATACCGCGGGAGGGCTCATTAATGATTCGCAACAGATTCTGCTCATCGTGCGGATTTATAAGCAGAGTCAGATAGGCAAGAACATCCTTCACCTCTTTCCTCTGGTAAAATGAAAGCCCTCCTACCAGTTGATAGGCGATGTTGGACCGCCTCATGGCCTCTTCGAAAACACGACTCTGGTAATTGGTGCGGTAGAGGACGGCAAAATCATTGTTGCTGTACCCCTTGCGCATTTTCAGTTCGTGAATATGATTAACGACACGATTGGCTTCATCACGCTCATCATAGTTTTCCAGAAGGGTGATGATTTCTCCTTCTGTATTGTCTGTCCACAGGGTTTTTTTCAGTTGTTTTTCGTTGTTTCTGATGACGGAATCAGCACACTGAAGGATATATTTTGTGGATCTGTAATTCTGTTCAAGCGGAACTTCGACCGCCTCTTCATAATCATTTTTAAAATTGAGAATATTGCTGATGTCCGCGCCCCGGAATGAGTAAATGCTCTGGGCATCATCGCCGACTACACAAATATTCTGGTGAGCTTCAGCCAACATGCTTGTAACCTTGTACTGAGCGTGGTTGGTGTCCTGGTATTCGTCAATGAGTATATACCGGAATCCATGCTGATACTTCTCAAGAAGCTCGGGATGGTTATTGAAAAGCTCGATCGGGCGAACAAGCAGATCATCAAAATCCATTGCATTGGCCTGTTTCAGTCGCTCCTGATAGATCCTGTACACTCTGGATGTGATATCATCCAGGGTGCTCGTTACAAATTTTTCCTGATAGGTGTCCGGTGTGATGAGCTCATTCTTGACATCGCTGATTTTAGCACGGATGGTTTTCGGGCGAATCTCTTTGGAGTCGTAGTTTAACTCTCCCAAAATCAGCTTGATCGCCTGTTCGGAATCTCCCGTATCATAGATACTGAAGTTCCTGGTGAAGCCTAATTTCTCCGCTTCAAATCGAAGTATCTTGGAAAAAATAGAATGGAATGTTCCCATCCAGAGCTTGTTCGCCCGTTCATCAATCAATGTGGTTATCCGTTGCTGCATCTCTTTGGCTGCCTTGTTTGTGAAGGTCAGCGCCAGGATGTGTTGCGGCAGGGCTTTCTGCTGATGAAGCAGATAAGCGATTCTGTACGTCAGCACCCTGGTCTTTCCACTGCCGGCTCCCGCAACGATCAGCAGGGGGCCGTCAGTCGTTGTAACAGCTTTTTGTTGTTGCGGATTAAGTTCCCTGATAAAACCGGGCTGTCCGGCAGGGGATTGAAAATCGTGTTTCTGTTCAAAGTTGTGCATGTACAGTCACAGATAATTATTACGTGTCGTTCTAATTTGAAATAACGCAGTACCGCAGTTCCGGGTATTGCATACAACGGTGTCTGCGGGAGTAATATGCAGGCTGAAACAGGATGTGGTTGACGTTCAATGTCAGATACACCAGTGCACAATGAGATACAGTACTGGGATACAATAATGGGATACAATACTGTGATTGAATTCAGCCGGATCAAAAATACGAAAAGACCCGGAGAATATCGCCGGTTGTATTCGTACAAGCAGAATTCATATACCGCCGGCAGCCGTGGGACCAGCTGATTCGAAAAGTTATGGTAAATGTTTTTAAACCTTCTCTCCCTGGATTTCTTTCAGCTTGCTCATTGCACGTTCGTTCAGATTCTGAAACAGTTCTGCAGAAATATCACCGACAGTATACTTCATATGAAGCCAGACGATATAGGTGGCCATTACATCCTCATAGCAATAATGTTCTATCCGGTCCAGCTCACCGTTTCGGTACATTTTCAATACTTCATTGCCTTCTCCCGTCTGTTTGAAAGGGATGCCGATCAGGTGACCCAGGTGTTTCAGCTTTGGAAATGAGCTTGCGCCGTAATTGCTGAATTCATCAACCAGGTCGATATTGGCATCGCTGAAACGGTAGCGGATTTCGCGGTTATTCAACCTCAACGGCATGGACAGCCTGTGTTTCATGGCGCGGTAGGTTAACAGCGGGAGATCAAATCCCCGGCCGTTATGATGAATCAGACCGTAATCCTTGTAGGTCAGGAGAGTGTCAAAAATATTTCTGAGTCCTTCTTTTTCATCCTCCCCATTCCAGCTCGTCTTTTGTCTTGGTTTCCCGTTATTTTCGATCCACAACCCAACCCAGGAAACCATCCGGTGGTATATTGGAGGCAGGAATCCCGAACGGCTGCTCGAGAGCTCTTCACCGGCAAGGATCAGCAGGTCATCGTCACTGCAGTCCGTATTTTTCAGTATAGTCCGGATAAATTCGAAATCCGGTATGGTTTCCACATCGAAAATAAAATACATAGTCAAGTGAGTTGGTTCTCCGGCAAAATCTTATTCAAATTGAGCTTTAAAATCTTCACCTGCAACTCCTATTCCTAAGGGCACTGATCGTACCCCGGAATCCGTCTGCAGGGCCATTACCTGAGAACAGCATCTGAAGGGGCTTTCCCCGGATTCCATCGGGGAAAACCGGGTGGCACCAGGCGCAGTTTGTTTTTCGGTGTAACAAAATAATTTTTCATCTTGAATTAATCCTCAAGCCTGATAAATTGGTTGTATCGGCCATTCTGTTTAAACCTGACTCAGGGAAACAGTCCGGTTCAGCAGATCCGGTTCAGCAAAGATCCAGTAAATAGATCCAGTAAATAGATCGAGTAAACAGTAAAGAGAAGATACCAGAGAAGGTAAAAAGATCGGAGATGCCTTCCTGAATCTGTAACTAATCCATTCTGCCATGAAACGCTATGACTCTTCTTTAATACGAAATGTTGTTCTGGCCGGCCATGCCGGATCGGGAAAGACGACGTTATCGGAAACGATGCTTTATGAATCCGGTGCAATAGCAAGACGGGGAAATATTCAGAAGAAAAACACAGTGTCGGACTATCATGAAATAGAAAAAGAAAAAGAAAAATCGGTGTTTGCAGCCGTCATGAATCTGGACTGGAGAGGTACTAAAATCAATCTGGTGGATACTCCCGGCACTCCTGATTTCACAGGTGAAGCGATCAGCTGTATGATTGCAGCGGATGCTGCTGTTTTTGTTTTGAATTCGGAGTACGGAGTAGAAGTGGCGACTTTGGAATTGTGGAAGAAGGCGGAAGAGTTGAACCTGCCGGCTGTCCTGGTCTGCAATAAACTGGACAGTGAACAGTCCGGCTTTCAGAAAACAGCTGATATGGCCAGAGAACAGTTTGGCCGGGAAGTGGTCGTCGTTCAATATCCTTTCAGTGAGGGAAAAGAGTTTCATGCCATTATCGATGTTCTGAAGATGACGATGTATGAATTTCCCCAGTCAGGGGGCCGGCCCGACAAGCTGCCTATTCCTGAATCGCAGAAAGTGCAGGCGGAACTGTTGCAGAATGAACTGGTTGAAACCATTGCTGAAAATGACGAATCGCTGATGGATCTTTATTTTGAGCATGGAAAACTGGACGAGTACCAGATGCGGGAAGGGCTGCAGAAAACTATCCTGAACAGACAGATTTTCCCGATGTTCTGCATGAGTGCCCTACGCAATATGGGTGCGGGGCGGCTGATGGGCTTTATCGGAA
This sequence comes from Balneolaceae bacterium, assembly GCA_040905285.1. Taxonomy (GTDB): domain Bacteria; phylum Bacteroidota; class Rhodothermia; order Balneolales; family Balneolaceae; genus JBBDRV01. Next base: position 8,659 of record JBBDRV010000015.1, read on the forward strand.
ATGTGTTACCGCCGCCGCCCGCGGCTCATCCTGTTCCGTTAACGGGGGGTGGAAATCTGAAAATCGAGAATAATGATAAACCCGTCCTGTTCAGTTTTAAAACATATGCGGAACCACATGTGGGAAACCTCAATTATTTAAAAGTGATTAACGGCCCGGTAGCGCAGGGCATGGATCTGGAGAACAGGCGGAATCAGCATTCCCAGCGGCTGAGCACGCTGTCTGTCAGCCAGGGTGGCAAACGAGCTGATATAACGGCGGCTGAGGCCGGTGATCTGATCGTTGCAGTCAAGCTGAATGATATTCAGACCACTGATACACTGACAGAAAAAGGCCGTGATATTACAGTAGAACCCGGTTTTTATCCCGGTCCCACTGTACGCAAGGCAGTCGAGCTTCTCCGGGAGGGTGAAGAGGATAAACTGGGTCCTGCGCTGCATCAGTTACTGCAAGAGGATCCCACACTGCACATGGAACAGAGTCCAGAGTTGAACCAGACTGTTCTCCACGGGCTGGGTGAAGAGCATTTAACAGTTGTGCATGAACAGTTATCCCGGCGATTCGGTTTGGATATACGGTATGTCAAACCCAGAATCCCCTATCGTGAAACAATCACCCGAACCGTCAGGACTCATTACAAACATAAAAAGCAGTCAGGTGGTGCCGGACAGTATGCGGAAGTTTACATGATCCTTGAGCCGTGGCAGGAGGGAATGGCTGATTCGGAGGAACTGTCAGTCCGGGATGTTCAGGAAATCGATCTCCCGTGGGGCGGAAAGCTGATTTTCCGAAACTGCATAGTGGGAGGGATTATCGATAACAGGTTTATGCCGGCTATCCTCAAAGGGGTGATGGAGAAAATGGAAAAGGGGCCTGTGAGTGGTTGCCGGGCCAGGGATATCAGGGTTTCAGTCTATGACGGTTCCATGCATTCTGTAGATTCCAATGACGCGGCATTCAGGACAGCGGCCCTTATGGCTTTCCGGGAGGGATTTATGAAAGCTTATCCGCAACTTATGGAGCCGGTTTATGAAGTGGAGATTACTGTGCCTGAAATGTACATGGGAGATGTGATGAGTGATTTGAGCTCCAGGCGCGGACAAATCCAGGGTATTGATTCCGACGGACCGGTTCAGAAGATCATGGCAAACGTGCCGCTCCAGGAACTGGATCAGTATTCGACCAGGCTCAAATCAATGACCCGGGGAAGCGCTTTCCATACCCTTCGTTTTAGCCATTACAATACACTGCCACGGGAAATTCAGCAGCAGGTGATCAGTAAGCATATGGCATCGGAACCGGCCTGAATTTCCTGGCAAAAAGGTTAGGAGGGTCTTGTCCTGTTATCTGTGGGAATGTTTCTGTCCCGCCGCATCAGGCGCATAACTATCGTAATGACAGCGACTACAAGCAACAGATGAACGATTGCACCAAGACTGTAGACAAAAAAGCCAACTCCCCAGAACAAAATTAAAAAGGCTGCAATTACGTAGACCAGTTTTTCCATGGTAAAAGGGATTAATACTGTAATTGTTCAGAATATTTGTTTAAATGAAATACCACAACGTACACAGAACGCTTAATGTTCATCAGGGGTTCGGATACCGGGGGGAAGACTATTGAAAAAAATATGGATTATCTGTCTGTCGATACTGACAGGCATCGTATTGGTTGTTTTGCTGGCTGCGAATTTACTGGTGACCGGGGAGAGAATAGCGGATTATGTGAACAGGGAACTGGGGGAAGATTTTGTCGTTACCATATCAGAAGCCTCTCTGAATCCATTTACCGCAACATTGAGTATAAAAAACGCCGAGGTCAAACGAACAGCCGGAGAGGCCGACCACCTGCTGTTCAATGCAAAGGACCTTGAAATAGGTCGGATTGGTATTATTGCGGCTGCAAGAGGGGATATTGACGTGGGCGATCTGACGTTAAATGAATTTTACCTTGACAGTAAAGCTTTGCAGAGAGGGATTGAAACCGGAAGCATAGGTGAAAATACGGCCTCTCTCCGTATTGGCAGGATTAAATTGAATTATGGAGATATTTTCTTCACGGCCGGGGGAGACGGGAAAGGAGAGATCCACAATATCATGTTTGAAGCCGGTCTTTTTGACTATCCGTCAAATTGCGAAGACTGTAATCCACTGGATTATCTGCAAAATATTCAGGCTGAGATACCCGGCATCCGGTATTCTGCAGCGGACGGGTACTACGTCATGACGGGGAAGAACATCACCGTTAGTGAAGATCAGGCTGTGGTGGATATCGGCACACTGTCTCTGGAACCTGCCATGTCGGATGACGAATTTCTCAACGTCCTTGAATACCGGACCGATTATTTCCGGTTTACTTTGTCAGGGTTGTCTTTTGCGTCAGTCGGGTTTGACGGTCTTCGGTCGGGAGATGAACTAACAGCTGTTTCAGCGTCACTTGATTCACTTGACCTTCATGTTACTTTCGACAAAAGATTGCCCGCAGAGCCGGATAAGGAGAAAGTGAAGATGCCGGCGGAGTTGCTTCGTGATATTCCGGTGAGACTGGCTCTTGATACTCTTGAGGTTCATCATGCGGACATCTACTATTCTGAATATGCAAGCGATGGAGAACGTCCGGGGACTATCCTGTTTGCAGAGACAGATATTCTGGCGACAAATATGGATAACCGGTCGGGGAAAACAGCCTATATCAATAGTCGAAGTTTACTGGAAGGGGAAGGGACCCTTCATGCTGAATTCAGAATGCCGCAGGGACAGGATTCACTGGTCGCCGCCGTAAAGGGGTCCCTCGGTGACTTTGACGTGACTTTGCTCAATAATATTTTTGAGGATCTGGAAGGTTTGCGGATCAGGGACGGTTTCATACATGATCTGAAGTTTGACTATCAGATGATGGAAGACCGTGCAGAGGGCATTTTTGAAGTCCGTTATGAAAATTTTACCGTGGAATTGATTGACAAGGTGGGGCACGACCAGAATATACTGGATGTTATCGGGAGTTTCTTTTTTGACCGGATCGGTATAAGAAGTGCCAGCGACAGCGGGGGAGATAGTTACACCACGGGTGAAATATCCGGTGAGCGGGATGAAAAAAAAGGCTTTTTTGACTATCTCTGGACCAGTTTGCGAAGTGGCATCTTTGATGTGGTGCGCAGGATTTAAAAGGAGGCAAGGGGAATCTGCATGAAACACGGGAAGCGAAGGTACATACCCCTGCGCCGGTAATCAGGTCTCTGTAAAAAGTGACGTCTCTTTCACCACATCACTGCCCACGATCTCTTCGGCCCGCCGAACGGCCAGGTCTGTCCGGTCCTGCCGGAAGTGTTCGAGGATATCAGAATCTATAAGCCTGTACCATAAAGATTTCCGCGTCTGGAAATCAGGATAAAAGACAGCCATCGGACTGCGAAGCTCTTGCATGAAATCCAGAAAAGGTTCGTATTCACGTCCGAATTCTCTTTCAAAGCGCTGACGGAGGCGGACGGCAAGGGTTGGCGCCGCGCCGCTTGTCGATACTGAGAGGGTCAGGGGTCCCCGCTTGATCAGGGACCCGAAGGTAAATGTGCAATGAGGGATGTCGTCCATGACATTGACCAGAATTCCTCGCTCTTCCGCTTCCCGGAAAACCCGCTCGTTGGTATCCCCTTTGAATTCTGCCACAATGACCAGAAAAGCGCCGTTAAGATCCCCCTCTTTATACTCACGGGGAATCCAGGTCAGCTCTTCCTTTTCAGCCAGATTTTTCAATTCATCGGTGATCTGCGGACTGATCAGCGTGAGATTTGCATCACATTCAAGCAGCTCTTTTGCTTTACGTTCCGCTTCATGATCTCCGCCGATCAAAACGGATAGTTTGGAGTCCAGCCGGTTAAGGTAAACGGGGAAAACTTTCATAACCTGTTGAGTTGAAAAAATATCCGGTTAACTATCAGTCTGTCGGACTTACTCTACAGAGCTGCGCATGCGATCTTTTTACACATTGGAATCCCGCTTTCTCGTTCCGTAACCCCGCTACGAACCTCAAAAGTCGTGTTCCACTG
>JBBDRV010000016.1:0-12674 GCA_040905285.1 Balneolaceae bacterium
ACAGCGCAGTTCAGGCAACAGCAGCGGCAGCGTCAACCGACAGCGCAGTTCAGGCAACAGCAGCGGCAGTGTCAATCGCCAGCGCAGCTCACGGAGTGTGAACAGTTCAGACAGCGGCAGTGGCCGCATCAATCGACAGCGCAGCTCACGGAGGAGTGTGAACAGCTCCGGCAGCAGCATAAACCGCCAGCGCAGTTCTTCCAACAGCCGCCGGCCTGCCGTAAACAGAAGTAACCGGCCCGTGCCGAAACCTGCCGTCAGACCAGGACGTTCTTCCTCTTCAAATGGACGTTCAGGCACCAGGAGATCCGGACGTTCGCGCGGTAACTGATCCTGCTGCCAGCCGCAAGAGAAGAGAGACAGTACTACATCTTTATTAACCAAACCGGATAACTATGAAAAGGTTAATTGTCAGCCTGAGCGGGATGTTTCTGTTTTTGATCACACAACAGCAGGTATGTGCGCAAGAAGCAAGTAATCCCTTGCTATATAGCTATCAGGCTGTTCAATTCAGTGATCAGAATATATCTCACGATCCTGTGACGCTTGTGCTCCCCGGTGTGGCCTATGCCGGCGGATTCAGCAGCTATCTCAATAATCCTGCATCGGCCGCTCTTTTTGAATCGAGCTATGGTTCATTCGGGCTATCCTTCCGTAATGTAGATGAAACAACTGCATTTCTGGGTAACCGTAACACGTTCAATGATAATCAGACAGGAGTTTCCAATCTTGGATTTGTCTACAAGTTTCCCACGGTCCGGGGGAATCTGGTTATAGGTGCGGGTTACAGCCAGCATTCCTATTATAACCGGGCAATGTCCATAAGCGGAAGAAATCAGAGCAGTACGATGACGGATTTTTTCAAAATTCCCGGATCCATTTATGAGGATCTTGCTTTTGAGACGTATGCAATAGACTGGGCGGATGAAGATGAAACCTTTTTCGATTCCATCTTCAGAATCGGTTTTCCGGCCGGTGATTTCCCGGGGATCACCCAGGAGGCCGAGATTCTGGAAAGAGGCCAGGGTGGTGATATTTCAGGATTTATTGCTACCGAATTTCTGGAAAATCTGATGGTCGGGGCAAGTCTCGGCATACAGACCGGATACTATAACTATGAAAGAATATTTCTTGAAGTCGATGAATTCAACGATTACGACGGGGATTTCATAGAGACTGACGAAGGCGGCACGGACATCGACACGATCTTGCTTACAGATGAAATGCGGAGTGAATATCTTTCTCTTGCGGCACGTGTCGGCGCCATCTACCGGATTAACGACCGGCTTAATTTAGGACTCTCCTATACCGCACCCTCAAAACTGTCAGTGGATGAGGAATTCGATATAGGTATCGCATCCACTTTTGACAACGGGGTGATATTTGAAGATGAGCTGCTTAGTGAATTCTCCTATTCCGTGACCAGCCCCGCCAGAATCAATCTTGGTGCTGCGGTTACAGGTATCGCGGGTCTGAGCGCCTCTTTTGCCGCTGAACGGGTTGACTACAGCAACACAAGAATACATTTTGACTCTGAGCTGTTTGAAGATGAGCGAAATGAAAACCAGTTTATCAGTGACACCTACACCAGTGTCTGGAATCTGCGGGGCGGACTTGCCTATGATATAACCGGGGAACTGACACTTCGTGCAGGATATGGAATTAAACCGTCCCGGTTCAGAGACATCAATATGGATGAGCAGCAAATATCAGGCGGGATCGGTTTTGCCGTGGGAAGGAATACCCGGATTGATATAGGTGCACAGTATTCGTTCTTTGATGAAACGTCCGTTCTTTATGAATATGAAGATCACAATTTTATGCTGAGGTCTGAGTTTGCAGACAGGGATGTGAACAGGCTCCAGGTCCTGGCAACACTCCGGATGAACCTGAATTAGCGGCTCCGGCTAAATTCACATGGGCCGCTCTGTCTTTTTGGGATTGATACTCAGGACAGCGGTTTTTACATGACGAACAACATTGGTGGTCGTACTTCCCATCATCAGGTAGTTGATTCCTGTACGACCGACAGTAGAGATCAGGATCAGGTTGTAGTCATTTTGCCTGACGTGGCCGAGGATTGTTTCATGAGGTGATTCGTGAGAAACTTCAACACTGTATGAGAGATTGTCTTTTACTTCATGAAAATACTCATTTGCAATTACTTTCAGGCGCTCCTTCCTCAGACTCTCAATAGATGTATCTGTCTCATCTTTTTGAAACTGCTCAAAGCTCAGAATATGGAGAAGATGCAATTTCGATCCCGCACGTTTGGAGAATTCAACGGCAAGCGGGAAAACCGAGGTCGAGTTTTCAGAAAAATCTGTCGTGACCAGTATACGTTCAAACGATCCGATATCGGACTCATCTTCCACTACCAGCACCGGTACCGAAGCGAGTCTGATTACTTTTTCTGCTACGGATCCAAGAAGAAACCGTGTAAATCCCGTCCGGCCGTGGGAACTCATCACGACCAGGTCATATTCTGCTGAAAGGTCAATAATCGTATGTGCGGGATTGCCGAATGAAACGACCGGGTCCTTTAGATGACTGGCACTGATATGTTCAGAAGCCAGTTCCTGGAGCCGGTCTTTCAGAAGGTTTTCAATTTTGTCAAAATCCTGATAAACGCTGCTGCTCATTCCCAGGGCGTACGGCTCATCCATTTCCGAGATGGGGATATGGACATGTACGGGGGTAACCAACGCTTCAAAAAGAGTGGCCAGTTTCTGTGCAGCACCAAGTGCATTTATACTGAGTTCGGAAAAATCTACAGGGACTAGTATGTTTTTGATGGCCATGGTTGCAGGATTTTGGTGGTTTTACAAAGCATATATCATTCAGGATCGTGTGTATTTTTCATATCCGGATCAGCAGGCCTGTGCAACCCGGGTAACACTGTTTTGTGTGATCACATTCCGCGTTGGCAGTGTGTTACCAGATGCAGCAGCTTCTGCAATGTGCCTATTCGATATTATATGTAATCCTGACTGTAGCTGTAACCGGTACTGTCTGATCAAACTCCATCATTGAGCCGGAGTCGGATCTCATTTCCGCGAACTGGAGAATCTCCCCCCGGTATGTATCAGCCGATGTGTGTTCAACGGATTGTATTTGTCCAAGGGTCCTGTCAATATTTTCAGCTATACGCTCGGCTTTTTCCTTTGCACCGGCAATGGCCTGATCCAGAGCACGTTCCCGCCCCTCTTCCATTTTGGTGGAGCTGAAGTGGCCGCGAAAATTTTCGAATCCATTGTCGATCAGCAGCAGCTGGATTTTTTCATAAAGGTCAAAATCAGTCAGTTCCAGGCGGACGTTCTGATTGCTGGTAAACTCCCTGCTTTCTCTCGTGTGCCGGGCACCGATATCCATCGGCTGAAAAGTAAGATTTTCACTGTCCAGGCCGAATTCGCGGATCAGGCCGGAAAGAAAATCCTCCTGCCGCTTGTGCTCCTCAAAAACTTCCGGCGGTGTATCGGCGGTGACACTGATATTAATCCGGAAATTAACGACATCGGCAGCTACAAAGACCTCTTCTGTAGCATCAACAGTAATTGTACCCTGATCGGGGTTACTCACAGCAATACCGTCACCGGTCGCAATGAGGAATAAAGAAAGAAGAAAAACATTCATGAGAGACAGTTATTTGGATGGTTTTTTTTCGAGTATCGCTACAGTTGCACCCCAGCCACTCCGGTCCCCGGCCATTTCAAATCTGACTACATGCCGGTTTCGCCTGAGAAGGTGGTGTACCGATCTGCGAAGGGCCCCGGTCCCTTTCCCGTGGATAATCCGGATGTTACAGATCCCCTCCTTCATGCAAGCGTGAATGTACTCATCTATGAGTGTTCCCAGATCGGACGGTTTGAAGTTGTGGAGATCAAGAACGCCATCTATGGGAATACGGACCGGCTCGTCTTTATCGCTGTTTTTTTCAGAATCAGACATCCACATGGTAATCTACATAAACCCGTTCTTCAGTCACCGCATCAATAAACTTCACTGCTTTTTTGTGATGGATGTTCCTGGTATACATCTTAAAATCAAGTTCCGTTTTAAAATCGCAAATCAGGACGACATCCATTCCTTCCTCGTCTTCTCCGTTAATCTGTATGCCAACCTCCACATTCTTGATCTCTTCAATGTTTATTTTCAGGCCTTCCAGAATCAATTTAAGTTTTTCGGCATTTTTTTTCCGGGAGGCACCTTCTGCCTCTTCTTTCAATTTCCACATAACGATATGGCGTATCATAGCTGGACTCCGGTCTGGTTAATTTTATTGAGATATTTTTGAAAGGTCTGTTATCTGTTGCGGGCAAATCTCAGATCGGTATCATCAACCTGTTGAGTAACGTCATCAAGCAGCTCCGGATAAAATGAACCGGCTGCCCAAAGGAAATGTCGCGCATTTACGGCATCCTGTTCTTTGTACCAGTTGTAGACAGTAATATATCCGGCCGCAACCTCTTTCAGTTCATCATCGCTCAGGCTCTCGTCATAGGCAGGAACGGGTATAACCAGATTCGTCCCTGCTGTAATCACATTTGGATTATTGATTGTATCCCTGTTCAGATAAAATATCCAGGGCCACAAATAGGAATCGCCCAGATAATTCTGTGCCAGTTCCCATAATGTTTGTCCATTTCCTATCAGTATAATCATTAACCCTGATTCTTCAACGCTTCCGGAACTGAATTCTTCAATTAATGGGTCGGGCCGCGTTGAGTTGGAAGAGATGCCGTCGGTTACCGCCGAATCCTCCCGCACCACAAAGACAAACAAAATAGCTGTCAGCAGAAGCAGTACCGTCACGGCAGCAGCGGCCCTGAGCCGGATGAAGCCCCTCCTTTTTTCATAAGAGTCGGCGGGCAGGGACTTTTCCGTGCCGGAGTCATTTTTTTTTGCAGTAAGATCCGGGGGAGTTTCAACTCCGCCTGAACGCCCAGTGCGGAACGGCTCATCTGCAATGGAAAGGTCCGGCTTTTCCACGGCTACAGGAGAGGGCCTTTCGATCAGAAGTTCATCCGTGGTTTCCCCTTTGGCCGCTTCTTCGTCATATTCTATAAAAAAAGCTTCAATGAATGACGCACCGCTGTGAGCCGGCTTTTCAATATCCGGGGAAGCCCCGGATAGATCGGTGGCTGTTTCAGTATTCCGATGCTGCCCGGGTCCGGTTTCCGGCAGCGAAGCCGTTAAGTCCGGTGACGGACTGACCTGCCGGGTCTTTCCCGGAATTTCGGGCGCCATATGTAAAAAACTGCGGTTTACATGTTCTCTGAGGGGTTTGTAGGGCTTGAAGACTATTTTATTCTGTCCGGGGATGATCATTTCCTGTCCGGTTCCGGGATGGATGCCTTTCCGCTGTTTCATCCAGCGGCGTTCAAACTTGCCGAAGCCGGAAATGGAGACAGATCCGCCGGTTTCCAGTCCGGATTCAATTACAGAGACAAGGCCCCGCATGAACTCCAGGGTAAACTGCCGGCTTTTGTCCGTTCGGCCGGAGATTTGCCCGACCAGATCCCGGTAAGAAATTTTTTCATTCATTTTCAGGCCTGAGGAATTTTAAATGCTCTTTGAGAACGCTGGCCGGGGAAAATTCCACTGCTTTTTTGGGAGGAATATCGATATACGTTTTGTAATGAGGGCTGTACATCTTTCTGCCTGCTTTCGTTGCGACTTTGAAGGTTCCCAGGCGGGGGATGGTAAACCCACTGTTTTTACCCAGTTCCGCGGCAAATTCAATCGCCATCTCTTTTACCAGCCTGTGGGATTCGGTCTTCGTCAGATCAAGTTCGTTAGATAACCGGTTGATCAGTTCAGTGTGTGTCATCTGGTGAAAGATTAATTGGATGTATTCTGCAGGTCTTGCGACAAGGCTTTACGGCAGGTCCGCCGCCTGGGATCAAAGCTATGGGCGATGATTCTTTTGTGGAAACCGGTGTCTGAAACCGGTTTAAAACGTGGTTATCTCTTATTCCCTGCCCCTGTTACAACGTAAATACCATACCTGTACCTTTAATAAACAAATTTTTATTCATTTTTTTGAACGATTTTTTTTTCCAAAACCATTACTATGGTAAATGAACAGGGAAGAGGAACCGCAATGGCAGAACCGCTTAACGTCGCACGGAAATTGATAAATTCACACCTTGTAAGCGGTGAGATCACTGCGGGCGGGGAAATCGGCATCAGGATAGACCAGACACTCACGCAGGATGCCACAGGTACTCTCGTGATGCTGGAACTGGATTCCATGGACCTGGATCGTGCCAAAACAGAGCTGTCCTGCCAGTATGTAGATCACAATCTGTTGCAGACGGATTATAAAAATGCAGATGACCATCTGTTTCTCAAATCGGCGGCAGACCGTTTTGGTATCTGGTATAGCCGGCCGGGAAACGGGGTCAGTCATCCTCTCCATACAGAACGCTTTGCCGTTCCGGGGAAAACCCTGGCAGGGTCCGACAGCCACACTCCTGCCTCCGGCTGCATGGGGATGCTTGCCCTGGGCGCGGGCGGCCTGGATGTTGCTTTTGCGATTGCAGGTGAGCCGATGTTCCTCAAGATGCCGGAAGTTCTCGGCGTGAAGCTTACAGGATCACTGCCCGATTGGGTCAGCGCCAAGGATGTTGTGCTTGAAATGCTCCGCAGGTATGACGTGAAAGGATGTGTCGGTACTATTATAGAATACTACGGACCGGGTTTGAAAGAGCTGGACTGCATGGACAGGCATGTTATTGCAAATATGGGTACCGAAATGGGAGCCACCACAACGGTATTTCCTTCCGATGACGAAGTGAAGCGTTTTATGACTAGACAGGGCCGTGCTGATGAATGGAGTGAACTGAAAGCGGATGAAGGGGCGGGGTATGACGGATATGAAGAAATTGTTCTGGATGAACTGGTTCCCCTGGTGGCATTGCCGAGCAGTCCCGGTAACGTGGTGCCTGTGTCAGAAATTGAAGGCAAAGAGATCTATCAATCCTATATAGGATCATCTGCCAATCCGGGATACAGGGACTTCTGGATTTGTTCCGAGATGGTGAAAGGGAGAAGAATAGATGACGGAGTCAGTTTCGACGTCAATCCCACATCCCGTCAGATAATTGAGAACATGGTTCGGAACGGAGTGATGCTTCACCTTGTGCAGGCCGGTGCGCGTATTCATCAGGCGGGCTGCAACGGCTGCATCGGCATGGGTCAGGCGCCGGCTTCAGGCAGAAACAGCCTTCGTACCGTTCCCCGGAATTTTCCCGACAGGTCCGGAACGAGGGAGGATTCGGTTTTCCTGGTCAGTCCCGAAACGGCAACCGCATCTGCCCTGACGGGAAAAATAACAGACCCGCGCAGGATGGAAGAGCTCTACGGGCTGTCGTATCCCGACTTCCGGGAGCCTGCTGAATATATCGTCAACAGGGACATGCTCATCCCTCCCTCTGATGGTGCGGATGGCGAGAGAACTGCTCTTGTCAAGGGTCCGAATATTTCCACTCTGCCGGAATTTGAAAAACTGACTGATTTTGAAGTGACGGTACTTCTGAAGATGGGGGATAACATATCTACAGACGAGATTCTCCGGGCCGGCGCGGATGTTCTTCCCTTCAGGAGTAACATCAGGGAAATCAGCAAGTTCTGCTTCTCTGTTATTGACAGGGACTTTCATGGCAGGGCTCTGAAAGCGATGGACGATTTCGGAGGGCACATTGTTGTCGCCGGAGATAACTACGCCCAGGGCTCCAGCAGAGAGCATGCGGCTATCGGCCCCCGTTTTTTGGGGCAGCGGGCCGTACTGGCCAAATCCTACGCAAGAATTGGATGGCAAAACCTTATTAATTTTGGAATTCTGCCGCTGCAGTTCGAGCAACCGGATGACTATCTGAAAATAGACCAGGAGGATATTGTTCGCGTTGAAGACATACGCGGCCAGATAGAAGAGGGTGGCTCAATCATTATAAAAAACACAACCCGGGGCCTTGAACTAACTGCCTATCACACAATGAGCCCCAGACAGACCGAAGCCGTGCTGGACGGCGGTGTGATCAATAACTTTAGAAAAAGGAAGAGTAACTGATTTTTAATATCAGATATCTGCATCGGATCATATCAACAAATCCGGATCCTGAAATCTGCTGCCGCGAAAACTATTTTACGAAGTGCCCGAGCGGACTCGTTAATTATCCATGCCGGTTAAACCATCGGTTTCTGTGTAATCCCGATAATGCCTGACGGTTTCGGGCGGGTTTTGCGGGTCCCTATCCTGCTGATTTATATGCGGATACAGAATCTTCTTGCTGGATATGGCTGATTATGAAATAACTGAACGAAACCGTAACTTTTACTTCTTTAAAATTTCAGAGATAATGTACGTTTAATGGACAATGAAAAAGAGATTCTGGATTCAATCAACTTGAACGATATTTCCCACGAGGAGGTGGGTGACGACCATCTTACGTCATCCATAGAAACCCCTATGAGGAGTGATGCATTTGATTTGAGTGACAGGGAAAAAATTGAAATCATCCGTGACCACTTCAAGGCCATTATGGTTACCCTCGGACTGGATACAGACGATGAAAGTTTGCGGGGAACACCTTATCGTGTTGCCAAAATGTATGTGAATGAAATTTTCAGCGGATTGAATCCCGATAATAAGCCGGTTGCCAAAAAGTTTGCCAACAAATACGAATACGGGGATATGGTGGTTGAAAAAAACATCCAGGTCACGTCATTCTGCGAGCATCATTTTCTCCCGTTTACAGGAAAGGCACATGTCGCCTACATCAGCCGGGGCAAAGTGATCGGGCTCTCAAAAATTAATCGTATAGTTGACTTTTTTTCCCGCCGCCCCCAGGTTCAGGAAAGGCTGACACTCCAGGTGGCGAACGAATTGCAGAAAGTGCTGGAGACGAAAGACGTGGCTGTCTTCATCGAAAGCAAACATCTCTGTGTCTCCATGCGTGGAATACAGGACACCACAAGCAGCACGATTACGTCAGAGTTTCAGGGAGCCTTCAGGAAGAGTGACATTCAACGCAAATTTATCGATTACATCAGAATTAAAACCGAGATGTAAACCGAGAACGAAGGCTCTTCACCATGTCTGATTTGGAACGCTTCCCTGTAATGCTTTACAACAGTCTATCTCGTAAAAAAGAGATATTCAAGGCGATTAGTCCACCCCATGCGGGCCTGTATGTATGTGGCCCCACTGTTTACGGAGACCCTCATCTGGGCCACGCCAGGGCCGCAATTACCTTCGACCTGGTACTGCGCTATTTTGAAATGCTGGGTTACAAGGTGCGATACGTCCGGAACATTACCGATGTGGGGCATCTTGAAAACGAGGAAGAAGGCAGCGGTGAAGACAAAATAGCCAAGAAAGCCAGGCTTGAACAGGTTGAGCCGATGGAGGTGGTCCAGTATTACACCAACCGCTATCATGACGGCATGGACGCTCTGAATTGCAGAAGACCCAGTATTGAACCCACTGCAACCGGCCATATAATAGAACAGATCCAGCTTGTTGAGAAGATTCTGAAAAACGGGTGGGCCTATGAAACAGACGGTACTGTCTATTTTGATCTGGAGAAATATTCTAAAAACCATGATTACGGCACGCTGTCAGGTAAAATTCTTGAAGAGCTGCAGACTGGCAGCCGGGAGACGGAAGGGCTGGACGAAAAACGCAGTCCCCACGATTTTGCACTGTGGAAAAAAGCCGGCCCGGAACATATAATGCGGTGGGAATCCCCCTGGGGTGAAGGTTTCCCGGGATGGCACGTTGAATGTACCTCCATGAGCATTAAATATCTCGGAGAGAAATTTGATATACACGGCGGGGGGCTGGATTTGCAGTTTCCTCATCATGAAGCTGAAATTGCTCAGTCCAGGGGGGCAAACGGCAGTGATCCGGCGAATTTCTGGATGCATAACAACATGGTTACGATTGACGGCGCCAAAATGAGCAAGTCGGCCGGAAATTTCGTGACACTGGAACAGCTTTTTTCCGGAAATCACCCGCTGCTGGAAAAGCCGTATCACCCCATGGTTGTACGGTTTTTAATGCTTCAATCCCATTACCGGAGCAAGATCGACTTTTCAAATGAAGCTCTGCAGGCTGCAGAGAAGGGTTACAGGCGTTTAATGGCTGCCCTGAAAATGCTGGATGAGCTGATTCCCGGAGATGGGATCTCTTCCGGTGAACGGGACGAAGAGATTATCGGCTATTGCGATGACTGCTATCAAACGATGAGTGATGACTTTAATACGGCCCGGACTCTGGCCGCACTTTTTGAACTCGCTTCCCTGATCAACGGTCTGGCCCATGGCCAGGTACCGAAAGAGAAGGTATCGGCCGATATATTTAACCGCATGGCTGCGGTTTACCGTCTGTTTGTTACGGACGTGCTGGGTCTTGAACCGATCCGTGAAGGGGATGACGAGAAGGCAAAACAGTTGATAGACATTCTGATTGACATAAGGGCCAGGGCACGCGTTCACAAGGATTTTGAAACAGCTGACAAAATTCGGGAGGATCTTGCGAAAATCGGGATCCGGCTGAAGGATGGAAAAAGTGGGAAAACGACCTTTAAAACCTGAAAAGCTGTCGATTGCGGGGAAAAGCCTGGTGGCTGCTGTGAGATTATACCGGGCTGCCATTTCTCCGTGGCTGGGACCCTCCTGTCGTCATCTGCCGACCTGTTCAGCCTATATGATAGAGGCCGTACAGGAATGGGGGCCGGCAAGAGGGTTCTGGCTGGGAGTGAAACGGGTAATGAAGTGCCATCCCTGGGGAACTTCAGGATATGACCCGGTTCCGGGAAAATGCCCGGAGACAGATGTGGAACAGGGGACATGCGCCGGCAATAGCCGGAGAGAAAGAGATTAACTCCATCCTATTGATATGAAAAAAAAATATGCCGAACGGAAGGACAGGGATCAGATAGAACTTGGAACAGAACTGGCGCCGAAATTTGATGAACACGGACTTATACCCTGTGTTACAGTAGATAACAGGTCAGGAGATGTTCTCATGTTTGCCTGGATGAATGAAGAGGCACTGACGCTGACACTGGACTCCGGCACAGCCACATACTACAGCCGCAGCCGGGAAAAGATCTGGGTAAAAGGCGAGACTTCAGGAAGACACCAGAAGGTGCAAAAAATGCTTGTCGACTGTGATCAGGATGTGATACAGCTAAGAGTGGATGTGGAAGGTGATGGGACCTGCCACAGGGGGTATCGCACCTGCTTTTACCGGGCTGTCTCCGGGGATGATTCAACCAGACTCTTTTTTGTCGAGGACAGGCCTGTATTTGACCCGGAGGATGTTTATGGAAACCACTAACCCTTTGAGCTTTTGATTTGGAACATTTTATAAGAAAAAATTTCCCGGATGCGGAAAAAGGCAGGGCCGTGACTGAAACCTGTATAGAAAAACTGGTTAACCGGTATGGGTTCAATCTTGGCAAAACCCTGCTGGCCACATCTGTATGCAGTGATGAAATAGTCAATACGGCCACCAATTTCAGGTCATATCTGAACAGGGAAAGCCCGTTTCAGCTTGGCGGACTGGCGGGCTACCCTTTTGCCGGGCTGACAGGGTTTCAGGCTTTTGCCGCACATATCCCTGATAATGGATTTGCCATTATACAGTATGGTCCCCACATCGGGGTATCGAAAAACGGGGAGGTGGGAAAAATGCACAGAGCCGGTCAAAAGGCCGATACTTCCTGCTGCGGCGCTTTACAGGCTTCCCTCAAAGCTTTTGAAAAGCATCAAGGCACCCCGGCAGATTCTGAGCTGGACTATCAGCTGTGGAAAATAGAAAACAGTCTGTCGACCCGGCGTGAAAACATTATGGCTCATGACGTCCCGCTTGTGGCTGCAACGGAGGTTATGTTCGGGATCATCCGGGACAGGGTGAATAGACTCACCGAAGCATCAGGGAGTGCATTCGAAGGAATCAGAGTAGCTTTTATAGGCGGAGTGATCATCAATACGGACTACAATCTCCCCGACTGGTTTGACCTTCGGCATTTTGAGGTGATCTGAACAGCTGCAGGCCGCTCTGCAGCGAATATTTCTATTCTGCGAAGAAATGTGTATAATTATACACACTCAGGCTACACAAATTAAAGCGAGACAGAATTGGCAAAACGCAGTATAACAGCATCGTTATTATGGGACCGTTTCGGTATCGGTGTTTCCGGCGTATGCGCTGTCCACTGTCTTTTTTTTCCGGCTTTCTTGTCACTGCTGCCTGTCTGGCAAGGCGGGAATGCCGCTCATGAATGGATTCATCCGTTATTTATCATTCTTTTGGTGCCTGTCATTTATTTTGCAATACGGCGCAGCCATGGCAATACAACGGTTGCCGTCACTTTGCTTACCGGATTTGGTCTGGTTACAATCGGCTGGCTTTTCGGGCATTTTTGGCTCGGTGCGGGGGTGGAAGTTCCACTGACACTGATTGGCAGCGGAATTCTGATCGCGGGACACTGGCTTAACTACCGACACCACCGCAGTTGCACGAACAGACGCCACAAACACCATCCTGGATTGGAAGAACCGGTCAGTGAAGCTGCAGTTTCTGATAAGACACCTGTCGGAGGAAAATGATATGAAACGCCTTAATTTTACTCTGGATGAAGAAACCGTCGACCTGCTGACGA
>JBBDRV010000017.1:0-12556 GCA_040905285.1 Balneolaceae bacterium
ATTACAACTTCGACCTTTGCCATTATTTTATTCGTTTTTTGAAAGCTGTTTACAGTACCAAAAGATAGAAATAAAATTCTTAATAACTGAATCCGGTGACAAATGATTCAGCCCGTGCTTTCGTATGCCGGTGACAGGAAGAATGCTTCCGACTGAGTAAAAGCTTTATATTCGATTCTCATTTATAACTGCTGAAATGCCAGTTCAATATCAGCAATAAGATCGTCCGGATGCTCGAGTCCGACACTAAGCCGGATCAGGTTTGCAGGAGTTGCCGTATCGGGTCCTTCGCTGCGGATACGATGCTCCCATGTGCTCTCCACTCCTCCCAGGCTGGTCACGGGTGCAATCAGGCTAGAACCCTGCACAACTCTTGCTGCTGCGTCCCTGTCGCCTTTTACAAGAAATGAAATCATCCCGCCGGACGCGCACATCTGTTTTTTTGCAACCGCATGTCCCGGATGACCTTTCAGACCGGGATAATAGACCTTTTCTACGGAAGAACGCTGTTCCAGGTATTCTGCAATTACCCCGGCGTGTTCATTATGCCCTTTCATCCTGTAAGGCAGCGTGCGGATGCTTCTCAGCATAAGCCAGCAGTCATCCGGCGAGGGGACGGCACCGGCGGATCTCTGAATGTCCCGTATTTTATCAAAAAATTCATTTTCCGATTTGGCAATCACAGCACCTCCGAGCAAGTCGCTGTGCCCGCCTATATATTTGGAGGTGGAGTGCATGACAAGATCAGCCCCCAGGAGAAGAGGCTGCTGGTTGACGGGGGAGGGCCAGGTATTGTCCACTACGAGCAGCAGGTTCTGCCTTTTGCAAATTGCCGCCACCTCTGCTATATCCGTTATCTGCAGCAGCGGGTTGGAGGGAGTCTCCACCCATACCAGCCTGGTTTCCGGGCGGACAGCCTTTTCCAGAAGCTCCGGACGTGTCATGTCAACGGTCTCTGACTTCAGGCCCCACGGCTTCATGATTGTCTGCATCAGTTTGCGGGTGCCGTGATACAGATTCTCAGGAATCAGAACGTGATCTCCCGGCAGCAGGGATTGTACGATTGCCGTGCTCGCTGCCATTCCGGAACTGAAAGCCGCACACGCCACACCGCCCTCCAGTGAGGACAGGACCGCCTCCAGCTGCCGCCGGTTCGGATTGTCATGCCGCGTATATATAATATCATCGTCATTCCCTGCAGACATTCTGAATACCGTGCTGTTCACCCGCGGATAGATCACGGGATCACCGGCAGAGGGCTTGGTCCGCTGTTTGTCGGCATGAATGGCACGTGTTTCGAAAGAGGTTTTCCGATCGATCATAATATTCCTTCCTTTACTATATGTTAAATGCTGTACCGGCATGCTGCTGTCCCCCGTGTACTGGGATTCATATGCCGTGGCCCCCTTTTCGGCGGGCTGAGCAGCCGCTTCTGCACTGCGTCAACACGGATAATAGTCTGATAGACTGCAGAATACAACTATTGCAGCAGCAACCTGCTATTTCTATTTTGAGTTCTGCCGGGCCTGGGTACAAAAAACCCGACGGACTCCTTAGCAAGTGGTTTCAGTCATGTGGCAGCTTATGCAGGATACCTGCTCTGGTGAAACCGAAGAGCGTCCAGCCCCGTTCTATTTAATGTTTGTAAGAAAACTCATAGTGTCCTAAAAAAACGTCAGGGTCAAGGCGCGCGAAGCCCCAAAAAGCACAGTGTACCAAGCGTACATGAGCATTTTTGGGGCAAGTGGAACGCAGAGATTGATGTTTTCTTAGAGACACTATTTAATGAACAATCAAAATCGAATGACCACCACTCTTTTAATAGCGGCCGGGGGAGCAATCGGAGCCGTTTTGCGGTATCTGACCGGACTGGTCGTGGTCAGGACTTTCAGGTCTTCCCGCCTGATTACGGGTACTGTTGTCGTGAATATTCTGGGCTGTTTTCTTGCGGGACTGCTTCTCGGCTGGTTCAGTCATTCTGTTCATGTCGCTGCATTTCAGATCTTTTTCATGACCGGAGTAATGAGTTCCTACACAACCTTTTCAACGTTTGCCCTTGAAGCCCTGGTATTGATTAAACATTCGATCAGGAGTGTTCTTGCCTACCTGGTCCTGCAGATTATTGCTGGAACAGGTGCAGCTGCATTCGGTTTTCAGTGTATGGAATGGTGGACTGCCCTATGAGACGGGAACTTATCCTTGTCGGGCTTGGAGGGGCTGCCGGTGCTGTCCTGCGGCATCTTACGGATCTCGCTGTACTGGCTGCTGCCGCCAGCCACGAGTTTTTTACCGGGATCATTCTGTCGAATATGGCCGGATGCCTGATTATCGGCTTCTTTTTTGAGGGATTGAACCGTCATTACCAGCCGGCGGGCCGGGACATGCACCTCTTTCTGTTCGTCGGTCTGATCGGGAGCTATACGACCTATTCCGCCTATATTCTTGAAGGTCTGGCAATGAGTCTGATTTCACCGGCGTACGGCCTTGTTTATATCGTGTGTCAGGCTGCATCCGGTATTCTCTTCGTCTGGCTGGGAATAGCGGGATCCAGCTACTATCGGAACAGGTAAACGGAGCAGGTGAAAACCATGAACCATTCCCTGCCCGTGAATGGATGCCCAAAGCTGCCGTCTGCCCCGGAAGAAGGAAACACCGCAAGCCGGGCCATGAAGAACAGAGTAAAAATTCGTATTATTGGGCCGCATACCGGATGGTATTTGTAAACGAACTGAAGGTAAACGAACTGAAGGTAAACGAACTGAAGGTAAACGAACTGAAGCTGATCGAACAGATTTGTCCACTCATATGAAAAACGAAAAGAACAACACCATCGAAATCCTCGAAAACGGCCCCGTTTATTTCAGGGGAAATATCGAGGTGCAAAATTCTGACGGAGAAACCGTTTTAACCAGGGAAAAGATCGCCCTTTGCCGGTGCGGCCAATCCATGGGCAAGCCGGCCTGCGACGGTTCTCACCGGAAAGCAGGTTTTAAAGCGGGCATGTCGGTGGATGTATCTGATCTTCCGGCAAACGGCCACCGGAATCCGGGCAAGCTGGTTCTGAAAACGATGAAAGACGGACCCATTCTGGTTCATGGGTCTTATACCATTACCTCAACCGCAGGCGAACACTCATCAGACAAGAATATCGCCCTGTGCCGTTGCGGTGCATCATCGAACAAGCCTTTTTGTGACGGCTCACATAAAACCCTTCCTTTCAGGGCCTCCTGAGGGATCAATAGCAAGTTTCCATGCGGCGTTCATTCCTGTTTACCGGATCTCTCCTGATGGCCATTGCGGTGGCCTTCGGTGCATTTGGCGCACATATCATGCAGGACATGCTGACCACGGAACGCTATGAAATCTACCAGACAGCTGTAGAATATCACATTTATCACGCCCTGGGATTGTTAATTGCAGGCATCGTCTCCGGTCAGCTTCCGGATTCGCAATGGCTGCTCTGGAGCGGCCGGTGCCTGATTGCAGGCATTCTTGTTTTTTCGGGCAGCCTTTACCTGCTTGTCCTGACGGACACCGGCTGGCTCGGTGCCGTTACCCCGCTTGGGGGACTGGCTTTTATCGGCGCCTGGATATTGTTTGCCGCAGCCGTCTTCAAAAAGGAGCGGAGCTGATGTAGTTCCCGCTTGCGGCTATCAACCTTAACCCGCTGACAGAAACCGCGCCCGTATCTGTAAAATCCACGTCTCGCCGGCTGCTTGTGTGAAGTTGGAGGAAGCCTACCTGACCTTATTATGAATCCCAAACAATCTGTCGGACTTACTCTACAGACTGCGCATGCGATCTTTTTAGTAGACCATTTTGCTCTTTTTTCCGGCAAGTTTCCAGCCTATCCAGATTGTGGCTGCAACAACCAGAGCCGTAGCGACAAAGGGCAGGCCGAAATAAACAGCAAAGAGGGCACCCCCCCACGTCGGCCCGATCATGCGCCCCAGACCCGACAGTCCCTGGGCAGTGCCCATGACAGCCCCTACATTTTCAGCATCCGCCTCCTGTGAAATGAGGCTGGTGATGGTAGGGGTGTTCAGGCTTTTCCCAAGTGCCATCAGGGATAAAAACAGAGCAAGAGTGACCATTGAATGGGCAAGCGGTATCAGTGCGAGACCCGTCACCATCAGGATATTTCCAACAATAAAAATTGTCTCTTCCCTGAAGCGGACAGTCAAGGGCTTTATCAGAAACCCCTGTACGATAACCACAATAATACCTATATAAAAGAACTGCATGCCCACATCCACAGCCTCCATCGACAGTTCCGCCTCTGCAAAAAGGGGAAAGGCGCTGTAAAGACTGGACTCCCCGAAGGAGAGCAGAAAAAAGCCGACAACGAGCGGGATAAGATAGCCCCGCGAATGCTGTCCTTTCTGTGCCGACAGGCGGCGCCAGAAAACAGGTGAAAATACACTGGGCCGGCTGCTTCTCTCATCAGGGACCTCCCTGGATGTATCCACAGTCTCGTTCAGTTTGAACAGGACCATCAGAAAACTGCAGAGAGAAAGAAATGCTGCAAAAAAACCCGGCAGCGAATATTTATTGGCACGCATCCAGTCGGCGAATTCAGCAAGCCCGAGGCCTGCAACCGTGTTGTGAAAGGAATCATGGATCAGGATGGCGGCGGTTGCGGGACCGACCACAAATCCGATTCCGAAGGCAGCACCGATCAGACCCATTCCCCGGGCCCGGTCGGCTTTCGTTGTCACATCTGCTATATATGCCTGTGCCGTTGAAATATTGCCTCCCATCAGACCGGCGACAATTCTGGAGACAAAAAGAACCGTCAGGGATTGGGCAAATCCGAAAATTATGTAAGCGATCACCGCTCCGAACGTACTGATCAGCATGATGGGTCTGCGACCTATCTTGTCAGAAAGGCTTCCCCATATAGGCGAAAAGATAAGCTGCATAAAGGAATAGACACTGTACAGCAAACCTATGGTCACTGCCGATGCCTCAAATTCCTGCGCGTAGAACGGCAGCAATGGAAGAACAATACCAAAGCCCATCAGATCAATAACAACAACCAGGAAAACAGTAAAAAGAGCGGATTTTTTCATTGACGCGCCAAGATACGCCGATAAGGTAAACTTTCTATGAAGTGACCTTTATTTTTACGCTGTCGTTTCTTTCAGCGCCACCTGCAGTGCCTCATCTGCGGCAACAATGGTTTTGTCAAGCATCTCGTACGTATGTGACGTAGCGAGAAACCAGCTTTCAAACGCTGAGGGCGGGAGATATATACCGCGGTTGAGCATCTCGTGGAAAAAAATACGGAAAAAAACCTGATCTGTTGTATTCGCAGTTTTGAATCCGGTAACCCCTTCAGCAGTAAAAAAGATACTGAGCATGGACCCGACCTGATTCAGATGGAAATGAACACCATGCTGGTTTAATACCGACCTGAGACGTTTGGCCAGAAAGGCCGCTTTTTCCTCAAGTTCTACATAATATTCGGGGTGCCGGTCCAGGATATTCAGCTGTGCCAAGCCTGCATGCATCGCCAGCGGATTGCCGGAGAGGGTGCCGGCCTGGTATACCGGCCCGTCAGGAGACACCACAGCCATAATTTCCTCTTTTCCCCCGAAAGCCCCCACCGGCAGACCTCCCCCGAGAATTTTTCCAAAGGCTACCAGGTCGGCCCACACGTTATACCGTTCCTGGGCCCCCCCCCTTGAGAGCCGGAAACCCGTCATGACCTCATCAAATATAAGGACAACCTCCTCACTGTCGCACAAACTGCGAAGGCCGTCCAGAAAACCCTCTTCGGGTGGAATACATCCCATATTCCCTGCCACAGGCTCCAGAATAACAGCAGCCACTTCGTTTTTATTCTTATTCAGCAGCTTTTCGACACTGTCCAGATCGTTGAAATCAGCAACAAGTGTATCCGCCGCCGTTCCGTCCGTCACCCCCGGACTGCTCGGAGAGCCGAAGGTCAGCGCCCCGCTTCCCGCTTTTATCAGAAATGAGTCCGCATGGCCGTGGTAATGTCCCTCAAACTTGATAATTTTATCCCGTCCCGTATAGCCGCGCGCCACACGGATGGCACTCATACAGGCTTCCGTGCCGGAATTCACCATGCGAATCTTCTCTACATTCGGGACCAGGCCCTGCACAAGCTCCGCCATGCTGATTTCAACTTCAGTGGGCGCACCAAATGACGTAGAGCTGAAAGAGGCATCCTGCACCGCCTTGACAACGGCAGGGCAGGCATGACCCAAAATCATCGGTCCCCAGGACCCCACGTAGTCCACATACTCATTGCCGTCTGCATCTGTAATAAGAGATCCCTTTGCCCGGTCAATAAAAACAGGGGTGCCGCCGACAGCCTTGAACGCCCTGGCAGGGGAATTGACCCCACCGGGGATGAATGTTTTCGCGCGATTGAACAGTTCCTGGCTTTTTGACAGCATGGTTTCCTGATTTTATGGAGATATTATAGTTGAAACAGTCCTTCAGTGAATCATTCTTTCAAAAATCCGGCTGCCGGATACCGGATACCGTTCAGAACAGATATTCCCTGCTTCACTCCTCCGTCAGTCCGACATATTTTGCAAAGCGGCTATCCGGTCATCCAGCGGCGGATGAGACATGAAGAATCTTTTCAATCCGGTATTTTTGCCGCCGGTAATACCGAAAGCCTGCATGGATTCCGGCAGCGGACTCGGTTGTTGTGCATCCCGTTTCAGCCGCTGCAGTGCATGAATCATACCCTGGCGGCTGCCAAAACGTGCTCCGGCTTTGTCAGCATGAAATTCCCGTCGCCTGGAAAACCAGAAAACGATCGTGGATGCAAGAAACGCCAGCAGGAGTTCGGTTGCAATCGTTGCTATGAAATAGCCGATCCCGAATCCCTGTTCGTTCTTGAAGATAACCCGGTCGACCGTAAATCCGACAATACGGGCCAGAAACATGACAAACGTATTGATCACTCCCTGAATAAGTGCAAGGGTGACCATGTCCCCGTTGGCGATATGGCCAATTTCATGTCCCATTACCGCCTCGACTTCACTCTTCTCAAACCGCTGGAGCATTCCTTCACTCACTGCAACGAGAGCCTTGTTTCTGTTCCAGCCTGTGGCAAAGGCGTTTGCCTGGGGAGCGGGGAAAATGCCCACTTCCGGCATGCCGAGGCCGGCTTCGTCAGCCTGGCGCCTGACACAGCTGACAAGCCACTCTTCCTGTGCATTCTTCGGCTGATCAATCATCCGGGGTTTCATCGTCCACTTCACCATTTTTTTCGACAGGAGAAGTGAAATAAAAGATCCTGCCATGCCAAAAATAAAACAGAATACCAGCAGGGCCTGAAGGTTGAGCCTGGTGCCGGAGTCTTCAAGCATGGACCCAACGCCAAGCAAACTCATTGTTATACTGGCGATAATCAGTATCGCAATGTTTGTAGCAAGAAATAGAAATACTCTTTTCATATATCTGTTAAAATTGGTTGATTCAGTTTCACGGTTAAATATAAAAACTTGCAGTGAATTTTACTCTGAAAACAGAATACGGGCAGACAAATCGCAGGTGACACTCGTGTCGATTTCGACAGAGCCTGTATATATTGCACTGCCGGCAGGTCCGCATCACCATGGCAATTTGTCCTGAAATATACCTCATACGTAACATCACAACAATCGTGCCGCATCTTTGGCAAAATAGGTCGCAATCAGATCAGCTCCGGCTCTTTTAAAGCCGATCAGAGCTTCCAGAACCGCATTTCCCTCATCAAGCCACCCATTGGATGCCGCAGCCTTTATCATCGAATATTCACCGGAAACATGATATACTGAAACCGGAAGAGAGACCGATTCCCTGACGGCCCGCACCACATCAAGATAGGGCATACCGGGTTTCACCATGATAATATCAGCTCCCTCAGCCTCATCCATTACCGCCTCCCTGACAGCTTCAGCCACATTTGACGGATCCATCTGATATGTTTTTTTATCACCGAATCCCGGTGCTGAATCGAGAGCATCACGAAAAGGCCCGTAAAAGGCAGAAGCATATTTGGCGCTGTAGGCCATAATTCCGGTATGATGGCACCCTTCCTGTTCGAGTATCCCCCGTATAGCTGCGATCCGGCCGTCCATCATGTCAGACGGTGCCACAAAATCAGCTCCCGCGACGGCATGGCTTAATGCCATTCCGGCCAGCAGATCTACCGTTTCATCATTCAGGATCAGGCCATCCCGGACGATCCCGTCATGGCCGGAATCCGAATACGGATCGAGTGCCACATCCGTCATAATCACCAGCCCCGGAAATTCCTTTTTAAGGAGCCGGACCGTCTCCTGCATCAGGCCATCCGGGTTCAGGGCTTCCGTTCCCCTGTTATCTTTCTTTTCCTCCGGCACCATGGCAAAGAGAAGCACAGCCTGAATACCCAGTGTCCGGAGTTCCTCAACTTCTTTCAGGAGCAGGTCCCTGGTAAACCGGTAATAGCCGGGCATGGAAGAGATTGCAGCTTTTCCACTGTCCCCCTCCATTACGAACAAAGGCGCAATAAGATCTTCCACACGCAGATGATGTTCAGCCACCATCCGGCGTATATTTTTTCCGGCACGCAGCCGGCGTCCGCGGGTGTATGGATAAGAGCACTGATTCTTCATATGATAAGGATATCTTTAAAATGGTTTAACCTATCGGCGGCCGGCAAGCCCCGCTTCCGATCCCGATCCTGCTGCCTTTCCCGATTCCCTGTCCTCCTGTCCCTGTCCCTGTCCCGTTTCAGGTTTCTGTCCGATCCAGTCGGCCGGCCGGGCCAGCCGTTCCAGAAGATACGCTTCCCGGCTTCCGGGTTCAGGGTTGAAGTCATAATCCCAGCGAACCCTCGGCGGCAGGCTCATGAAAATGGATTCAATACGCCCCTTTGTCTTCAGTCCGAATAACGTCCCCCGGTCGTGAATCAGGTTGAATTCTGCATACCTGCCCCGGCGGATCTCCTGCCAATACCTCTGTGCCGCATTATATGGCTCATTCATCCGGCGAATCAGTATGGGCAAATACGATTTGAGAAACTGATTTCCCGTACCTGAAGTAAATGCATACCACTGATCATCGGAATACTCATCGTTCTCCCTCAGATAATCAAAAAAAATACCGCCGACCCCCCTGGCTTCCCCGCGGTGCGAATTGTAAAAGTATTCGTCACATTCTTTTTTAAAACGGGGATAGAGATCCTTTCCGTACTGATCGCACACGGCCTTTAAAGCCCGGTGGAAATGAATGGCATCCTCATCACGGAGGTAAAACGGGGTCAGGTCGGCGCCTCCCCCGAACCACCGATCCACAGACCGGATCATCTGTGCATCTTCATAAAGTTCAAAGAACCTGAAATTGGCATGGACAGCGGGTGCCATCGGATTCAGCGGATGAATGACCAGGGATAGGCCACTGGCATAAAACCAGCCCCTTTCGACACGAAAATGGGTTTTAACCGCTTCCGGCAGCTCCCCGTGTACGGCAGATACGTTTACCCCGCCCTTCTCTATCACATCGCCTTTCTCTATAATACGTGTACGGCCGCCGCCGCCGCCCTCCCGATCCCACAGGTCTTCTCTGAAAACGGCATTTGTTTCCACTTGTTCCAATGCCCGGCAGATTTCTTCCTGCAAATTATACACGTCATCCGTAAATCTTTTTTTGAGACTCATAGACTTTTAACCGTGTCAATGAAGGCCCGTGCATGATCAACCGGAACATGCGGAAGAATGCCGTGCCCGAGATTCACTATATACCGTCTTGTGCCAAACCGGGCGATCATCCGCCTGGTCTGTTTTTCAATCTCCGGAATAGGGGCCAGCAGCCTGCTGGGATCAAAATTGCCCTGTAAAGTAATGCCGTTTCGAGTCTTTTGACGGGCATACTCGGGACTGATAGTCCAGTCAATTCCCAGTGCGGCGATACTGCTTTTGAAACTGAGACGCTCAAGAGCATACCAGGCTCCCTTGGCAAAAAGAATGACCGGAACGTTTTTAACCGAACTGCAGATTTCCATCAGGCCTGGCATTGCCCATTCATTGAAATCTTCCGGGCTCAGCAGGCCTGCCCATGAATCAAACAGCTGTACGGCCTGGGCGCCGGCTTCCACCTGCGCCTGCAGGTAATCAATGGTGGCCTTTGTCAGCTCCCGCATAACATGCCGGGCCGCCTCCGGCTCCCGGTACAGAAATGATTTGGCCCTGTTAAAATCCTTGGAGCTTTCCCCCTGGACCATATAGCAGAACAGCGTCCAGGGAGCTCCGGCAAACCCGATCAGGGGAACCCGGCCGTTAAGCTCTTTTCGGGTCAGGGTAAGGGCCTCCATGACATGTGGCAGTTTGCCGGGAATATTTTCTGCAAACACGGCAAACGCATCATCGGTACTCCGGATCCGGTTGCTTATCACAGGACCTTTTTCGGGGACAAGCTGTACATCAAACCCCAAAGCCTGGGGTATGGTAAGAATGTCGGAAAAAATAATAGCTGCATCCGGCTCCAGCTCATCGATCGGCTGAAGGGTAATTTCACAGGCCAGCCCGGGATTTTCTACCCGCTCGAAAAAGGTATATTTTTTTCGCAGGACCTGGTACTGCGGCAGATAACGACCCGCCTGTCGCATCATCCAGACAGGCGGACGTTCCACTACCTCGCCCCGCAAGGCACGAAGCAGGAGATCATTTTTAAGGGTCGGAAAAGGTTCTGTCATCGGTCCTCTTTTTCCCATCAAGCCTCAACCCGTATGATCGCGGCGGCAAGCTCCAGCAAGGCCTCTGTAGAAGGCCTGTCGGGGATATGCACGTTTTCCCCCGATTCCAGGCTGAGTGCTTCTCCGGTGGTACTGCCAATGGCAAAAAGGGGCGGCAGTTCGCGGCCAAACCCGCCGCTCTTGCGAAAAGCTTCAACCGCTCCGGGACTATAGAACAGAATGGCCCCGACAGGCTCCTCAGGCAAGTTGATTTTGTTCAGCGTTGTGCGATAGACTTCCATCTCAACCAGGCCCATGCCGTGCCGCTTCAAACCGCTTTTCAGTTCCGGCCGCCTCCGGTTGCCGCACCAGTGGACCAGGACGGGGTGGTCCGCGGAAAACGGCGTTTCCGGCTGAATTGACTCATCACCGGATGGTTCCTTTGATCCGGGAAACCGGGTTTTTACGGGACCGGCAGCAGGGGAAGGGGACAGGTCATCTGCGATAAGCCGGGCCAGTCCGGCGGCATTCTGTGTTTCCGGGAACCGGGCTTCCAGTCCCAGCCGGGACAGGGCACCGGCTGTCTTTTCCCCGACTGCATATGTCTTTGGCAGCGGCCTTGCAAGCTGCCCTGAATCAAAAAGCCTCTTCAACGCTTCAACTCCGTTCCGGCTGGTGAAAATCCAGTTGCCGCCGGAATACGTATCCAGCCTCTGAACCACTTTACGGCGGTCGGAAAGGTATTCAACATGATATGCGGGCCCGGCTACAGGATCCATGCCAAGGGTATTGGCATAGGCAACCTGCTTTTCAGTCAGCCGGCGGGTTACCAGAATTCTGGTTTTATCTTTTGGGTCCATGTCGCAAGTGTTTTCGTACAGGATTCTACTCACGTCTTCACGTGTGATGTCCGCAGTCCTGATCAGTAGTCTTTTTTCAGATCTTCCATGATCTTGTCTGCGCCCTGTTCCAGCAGGGCATCTGCCGCCTGAATGCCCAGACCTTCGGCCTCTTCCCGCGGGGCTGTCATCTCCACGTCATACTGCACCGCTCCGTCGATTGTCAGGGCTACTCCGCGCAGGATAACGCTTTCTTTTTCAATCCATGCATAAGCCCCGACAGGGGCGCTGCAGCCGGCCTCCATTCTGTTCAGCAATTCCCGTTCTATGCCCGTGCAAAGTGCCGTGCCGCGATGCTGAAGCGGAAGAAGCAGGTCGGCCAGCCCCGGATCAGTCCCGCGAATCATCACAGCTACAGCTCCCTGAGCCGGAGCGGGGACCATCCAGTCCAGATAAACCGCGATATGATGATCCAGATTCACTCTTTTAAGGCCCGCAGCCGCAAAAATAGCACCGTCCCAGCCTTGCTCTTCAACTTTTCGAAGCCGGGTCTGCACATTCCCGCGGATATTGGTAATTTCGTGATCAGGAAACCGGTGGAGCCACTGGGCGCGGCGGCGGTGGCTGCTGGTGGCGATGACAGCGTTAACCGAGGAATCTTCCAGGTACCGTACCCCCTTTGGCGCAACAAGTGAATCTCTCGGATCCCCTCGCTCCAGCACTGCAGCCACTTTCAGGGGAAGAGGATTTACGGTAGGCAAATCTTTAAACGAGTGAACGGCCAGATCGATATCGTTGCTCATGAGAGCCTCGTCCAGGGCTTTTGTAAACACACCTTTTCCACCCATTTCGGGAAGCGGTGTTGCCAGGTCGAGATCCCCTTCGGACTTGACGAAAACCAGCCGGGATTCTATACCCATCCTCTCCAGCTTGCCGGAGACATGCTTTGCCTGCCAGGTGGCCAGCCTGCTGTCGCGGGTACCGATACGGAGCGTTCTATTCATCAATTTCGCCTGCCCTGAGCTTGAACATA
>JBBDRV010000018.1:0-12556 GCA_040905285.1 Balneolaceae bacterium
GAGACAAACAACGAATTTTACTCGTAATCGAGGCTATTGACTTCAGTCGCACTCAATCCTTTGGGAGTTTCTTCAACTTCAAATTCAACAGCTTCGCCATCTTCGAGGCCCTGCTGAAATCCGAGATTAGGAATGTTGTTTCTGTGGACAAAAATATCTTTGCCTCCATCATCAGGTTCGATGAATCCAAACCCTTTTTCAGCGTCGAACCATTTTACTTTACCTTGTTGTGCCATAATATATGCTAATTGTTTTATACACCTACTTTAGGTGTTCATCCAGTGAAAAGAATTGCTTTACCAAATCGTTCCAGAAAAGATTACTATTCTTGCCGTAGGCGGGATTAAAAATAACAGTGGTAATATAGGCCTTTCCTGCAGGCAAAGCAATTTAAATTTTAAATGTCAGGCGAAGGAGCATTGGCAGACATCTTTTTCCGGTGGATCCCTGTTCCCGGCTGCCTACCGCCGAAAGCCTGACGGTCCCTGCGATTTGCCGGTGTTTTTAGTACCTTGCGAAGCTAATGCGAAGCCATAATCAGAATCGGAATACCAGAACACGAGACTATTGAGTGACCAGAAAATAATTTTTTCCATGGTCGGGGTCAGCAAGATTTACAAGCCCGACAAAAAAGTATTGAATAATATATACCTGTCCTTTTTTTACGGTGCAAAAATAGGTGTCCTCGGACTGAATGGAGCCGGAAAAAGTTCTCTTCTGCGGATTATCAACGGAGATGACGAGGACTACCTCGGCGACATTTCCTGTCAAAAAGGAATTACATTCGGCCTCCTTCCGCAGGAGCCCCGGTTGAATCCCGGCAAGACAGTACGGGATATTGTTGAAGAGGGTGTCGAAGACACGATATCGCTCCTGAAAGAGTATGAAGAAATAAATAATTCCTTCAGCGATCCGGATGCTGATTTTGACAAGCTTATCTCAAAGCAGTCAAAGCTCCAGGAACAGATAGACCGGATCGATGCCTGGACTATAGATAAAAAACTGGAGCAGGCGATGGATGCTCTTCGAACACCTCCGGGGAACACTCCGGTAAAGGTGCTTTCCGGTGGAGAAGCCCGTCGTGTGGCTCTTTGCCGTCTTTTGCTGAAAAAGCCCGATGTTCTGTTACTGGACGAGCCGACCAATCACCTGGATGCGGAATCGGTGGGCTGGCTGGAACAGCACCTTGCCAGATATGAAGGAACGGTGATAGCTGTAACCCATGACCGTTATTTTCTGGATAATGTGGCCGGCTGGATTCTGGAGCTTGATCACGGGGAGGGAATCCCTTTTGAGGGAAACTACAGCTCCTGGCTCGAGCAGAAGAAGACCCGGCTGGAAGTAGAAGAGAAACAAGAATCCAGACGGCAGCGGTCACTTCAGAAAGAACTTGAGTGGATCCGTCAGAATCCCAAAGGCCGCCGGGCCAAGAGCAAGGCCCGGATCAGCGCGTATGAAGATCTGCTCTCGGAAGAGCGGGTCAGCCATCGGGAAGAGATGGAAATTTACATTCCTGCCGGCCCGAGGCTGGGCGATACGGT
The DNA here is from genome assembly GCA_040905285.1 of Balneolaceae bacterium. Lineage (GTDB taxonomy): Bacteria > Bacteroidota > Rhodothermia > Balneolales > Balneolaceae > JBBDRV01. Next base: position 1,542 of record JBBDRV010000018.1, read on the forward strand.
TATTGAGGCGAAGAACGTAACCAAGGGATTCGGCGACAGGGTGCTTGTCGACGACATGGATTTCAGTCTGCCCCCGGGCGGAATCGTCGGGGTGACCGGACCGAACGGAGCGGGAAAAACTACTCTGTTTAAAATGATTATCGGGGAAGAGGAACCGGACAGCGGGACGGTCAGAATCGGGGAGACGGTAAGGCTGGGTTATATAGATCAGAAAAGACCGCTTGATCCTTCAAAGACAATCTGGGAAGAAATTTCGGGAGGCCTCGAAATCCTGAAGCTCGGCAACCGTGAGATTAATTCCCGCGCCTATGTCGCGCGGTTTAATTTTAGCGGCAGTGACCAGCAGAAACGGGTAGGAGACATATCGGGAGGTGAACGGAACCGGGTTCATTTGGCAAAAATGCTGAAGGAAGGGGCCAATGTGCTTCTGCTCGACGAACCCACCAATGACCTGGATGTCAATACCCTCAGGGCATTGGAGGAAGCTCTTCTGGAGTTTGCCGGCTGTGCTGTGATCATCTCCCACGACCGCTGGTTTCTGGACAGGGTTGCTACGCATATCCTCTCTTTCGAAGGGGAAAGCCGGGTCAAATGGTTTGAAGGGAATTATGCTGAATATGAGGAAAACCGGAGGAAGCGGCTGGGCCTTGATGACGGTCAACGGGAGGAAACCCGGTACAGGAAACTGACAAAAGAATAGGCACCGGTTTTTCAACCGGAGGAGCGGCTTTATGACTTCCTCAGAGGACCCCCCAGGACAGGAAATAATGCCAGAATGCCAGCGTGGCAAATGAAAGGGGAACGCCGATTCCCACCATCAGTGTGGCCAGCCTCGGATTTAATCCAAAGGTAATGGCCATAATGGATCCGGTTATCATCGGAGCCATTGCCGCTTCCATAATGCTGACAACAACGATCAGTCCGCTCCCGCCGAATACGGTAACGTACAGAAGAAATAAAAACAGCGGAGCAACCACCAGTTTATAGGCCAGGCCGCTGATGAGAGGTTTCAGGCTCTCCCCTTTCAGATCTATCTTCAGCTGCATTCCTACAGAAATCAGAGCCAGTGGTGTAATGGTGGATCCCAGCCGTTCCAGAACACCGAGTGCAAATCCTTCAGCCTGAATGCCGGATGCTTTCATCAGCAGCGCAATGACAAATGTGATGAACGGCGGAAAGAGAAGTATTTTCCGGAGGATCAGACGCTTACGGGTTCTGCCGGACGAATAGACAGAAGCTATAATAATACCTGCTGTAGAGATTGCAACAAACGATCCCGGCTGGTCCACCATCAGGGCTATTGTCAGGGCGTCTGCCCCGTATAAAGCTTCAATTACGGGAAAACCGATGAACGATGTATTCCCGAACCCCGCTGTCATGAGCAGACAGCCTGTTGTTTTTCGGTCCCAGTTGAACAGGATGCCCAGAAGGGGGATTACCAGCAGTGAAAGCAACAGTACAATCCAGGAAGTCAGTATGGGATACAGCAGCGCCAGCTCAAGTTCCAGCCGGGGTATATGTATTAATGCCAGGGCCGGAAGCGAGATGTAAATGACAAACTGGTTAAGTGCTTTAGGTGTGTCCGCGGGGAAATCTTTTACTCTCTGAAGCAACAAGCCGATGGACAGGCAAACGATAACAAGAATAATATTGACCATAAAAACCGTTAAAAGCCGGCAAAATGAGTTGAACAGCGCATAGTCTGAAAAAAAAGGCGAAAGAGAACAAAGTAAACAAAAATGCAACAACTGTCCGGTTGTGGAAATTTTACACATGTACAGCCGGTGCGATAAGAAGATACTCACTGTTTTCCCCCAAAAAACCGGTTCAGGAGAATTAAGGGGACACCCGGCAGACTCTACTCTTTTGGCACAATAGTTGTCATAAACACACTCGGGGTACGGTACTATTGGAACGGAGTCTTAAAGCCGAAAAGGTAGTAATAAAATATTTTTTATAATGGCGGAGAAAAGCGGATTGAATTTTGTGTATACCTACCTGTCCAAAAGCTATCTGCTTGTCCTGGAACGGCTGGTCCTCAAACTGTTCGTCCGTCCGGATATAGCGGTACGTTGTACGTATAACACTGTCAAACCTTCTCCGGAACAGGTGATCAGTAATTTCTTTCAGGGCATCGTACTCTTCGGAAATGCCAATGGAGGATTATTCTGGGGGAGCAGGTCCAGGAGGGCAATTATTACCCAGGAGTCAGCCCGTATCCAGAAAAGGCTGGAACAGTACATGAAACGGGAGAGGGTTGATCTCCGGTACAATGAAAATGTGGAAGAGGTGATTCGCAGCTGCCGGAGGAAGGATGAAGGGACATGGATCAATGAGCCGCTAATAGATATCTACATGAAGCTGAACTCCATGGGCTGGATGAACAGCATGGAAGCCTACCGGGACGGTAAACTGGTTGCCGGACTGTGGGGACTGAAGATAGGCCATACGTTTTCGGTTATGAGCATGTTTCACCGGGCCAACAGGGCCGGCAGTATTTTATTTGGCCATCTGGTCAGGAAAGTGATGAAAGGGGAACTGAAAATGATTGACTGTGTCGACCTGAATAGTAATTTCAGACGTTATGGAGCGCATGCAGTTCCGCTTGCGGATTTTAACAAAAAAATTATCCGGCATTTCAATCAGACTGATCCTGCATCAGGTGCCCGGCCGTCTTTAATAAGTATAACAGATAAGCCGTCTACATTGAACCTTCATCAATACAGGCCGGAATCCCTCCGCATCTCAGAGGCCATCGGAACCTTGAAGTCTTCGGATATCTACAGCCCGGATGTTAACGGATCAGTATCTCAGGTGTAGCAGTTTACTCTCACCATTCTGCGAGCGGGTAATGATGATAATATTACCGAAGTCGGACTCATCGAACTTTCCTTCAAAATGCTCTCTTCCAAGAGCCAGGTTAGAAGCGGGTGGAGTGGTATTGGAGTGGCCGCTGATAAGTATGGTTTCTCCCCTGTGCCGGTTCAGCCAGGCCGGAATCAGCGTGTCCAGCTGTTCATGATCATAATCCTCTATGACGGTGTCATTGCGTTCGGCTATTGCCTCAACGGTTTTTTGAGTCCGGACCCTTGGAGTTGAGTAGACCGCATCAAACTGCAGTCTGCTTAACATCTCCGAAAGCCGGTCAGCTCTCCGGTATCCTTCTTCAGATAAATCCGGATCTTCACTGTCATCCATTTTTTCCGCATGGCGGACCAGGACCACGGTAGTAAGGTCCCCGGACTCCGGCTGATCGACACCGGAACAGGAGGCAAACAGCACCAGGCCGAGGAAAAGACACGTGCATTTTTTCATCTGTATTATAATCCTGAGGTATATGGATATACGTAGAGTATTTGCAGGGAAGCTTATGGTCAAATTTCTGATCAAGTTAACAGGGTTTTTTTAATAATCAATACGCGGAGCCTTTGAAAAACCTGTATTCTGTACATACCGGGCCCGGCGGGATTTGACGAAAGAAAGCATCGGGTGACTGTCCGACTTTGTCGGCTATCGGGCTTGGTCGTCTATTGTCGGATACTGGATTCCCAATTGCTCCAGATAGGTGTCATACCGGGTTTCATCATAATAAAACTTCTCCAGTTCCGGTCGGAATTCATTCATGGTGTCAGTGTTAAGATGAATTGCGGGTTTATCATCTTCTGAAATCATCGGTTCATACCGGACGTCCGATGTCTGTACATTGTTAAAATAATCCCATGCCTCGTCGACCAGCTCAGGCCGGAGTAGAAAATCAATGACCGTCATGGCGGCCACCTTGGCTCCGGCTGTTGCTCCCTTATGGGCTATCGGTGTAGCCATTGCAACAGCATTTGACCAATGATGCCCGGCAAGTCCCGGCACATTCGACGGGTAGCGCAGGGTAACTGTAGGTGTTTTCCAGGACACATCGCCTATATCATCCGAACCGCCACTGACTGGAGACGAAGGAGGTCCGCTGAGGCCGCGCAGCTCGGTGTTCAATCCATCCCTGGTATCGGAATCCACCTCCGATTGCAGGGCTTTTGCCAGTGTCTGATCGGCAGAGGACCATTCGGGCAGACCCACCGTTTGAATATTTTCGTTCATGGTTTCTGCTATAACCTTATTGAAGTGCCGGGGCCAGGCGGCTCCGAGGATTCGGGAAGAGGTTTCGGTTTCGGTCATCAGGGCAGCCCCCTTGGCCATATTGTTCGCAGTCTTATAAAGATCCATAATTCCTTCATAAGTGACATCACGCAGAAAATACCAGATTGAAGCTCGTGACGGGACTACATTAGGCTGATCTCCTCCCTCCGTAATGATCGAGTGCGAGCGGGTTATCGGGTGCAGGTGTTCTCTTTTGTAATTCCAGCCTACGTTCATCAATTCAGCGGCATCCAGTGCACTTCTGCCCCTCCACGGACTGCCGGCGGAATGAGCTGATTCCCCTTCGAAAATATATTCAACGGATATCAGCCCGGTTCCCCTGGCCTCCCCCCAGGAGACGCTTAAGTTGCTGCTTACATGTGAAAAAATGGTTATATCGACGTCATCAAATAAACCGTCACGGGTGTAGTACGCTTTGGTTCCGAGTTGCTCTTCTGCAATCCCCGGCCATAACAGCAGGGTTCCCTGTATATTGTTGCGCTCCATGATATCCTTGACCGCTAACGCTGCGGTCATGTTTAGCGGTATTCCTGAATTATGCCCTTCCCCGTGTCCCGGAGCTCCTTCTACGAGCGGACTGTGATAGGCAACACCGGGTTTCTGTGACGCTTTTGGAATACCATCCAGGTCACTTCCAAGGGCAATCACCGGTTCGCCTGACCCCCATCTGGCAGTCCATGCAGTAGGAACTCCCGATACGCCGCGGGATATTTCAAATCCGTTTTCTTCCAGAATACCGGATAAATAATCGGAGGATTCATACTCATGGAAACCCAGTTCACTGAAACTGAATATCTTGTCGATCATCACCTGAGTCTGTTTGTGGCGTCCTTCGACAATTTCGAGGATTTCCGATTTAAACCCGCTTATCTGTTCCGTGGTATACGCCTGCTGCTGTGCTTCTGCCGGATGAAAAACTCCTGAAATAAAGAAAGCCAGAATTATTATGGGGCGGCAGACCCCTGCCTTTGGATAATTACAGTTGTGAAGATCCATGTCAGTACAGTGTTTTAGTAGAACAGTTAACCGGACGAAGATATATTCTGTGCCGGATGGCTGATAACGGCATTCAGCTTAGCTCCGAAAAGAAGAACGGCAGCTGAAATATAGAAGTACAGCAACAGGAATATGATTGCCCCGATACTTCCGTAAAGTATGCTCAAATCGACAAAGGTTCGCATATAAAAGTCGAATCCGATTGATATTCCTATCCACACCAGTACGGAGAGTATGGAACCGGGGATGATTTGCCGGAATTTCTGTTTGGCATTCGGAGCGGCATAGTATATGAAACCCACAGTCAATATCAGCAATACCACGGCTACGGGCCATCTGAGCCATGTCCAGATCAGGATGAAAGCTTCATCCAGCCCCACCAGACCGGCAATCCACTCCAGAGCCTGCGGACCTGTGATCATAAAAAACAGGGCAAGTATCAACAGTGCTGCAATTCCCAGCGTATATACGACAGAAAGAAGAAACTGAGACCAGAAGGGGCGGTTCTCTTCAACCCGGTAGGCGATGTTCAGGGCATGGGTGGCCGACCTCATGGCACTGGACGATAGCCACAGGGCCGCAAGTATAGCCAGCGGAAGCAAAGCACCCGTCGGTTGCTCTATCTCGTCTATAACCTGATCAATCAGCTCCGTTGCATCTCCCGGAAGGACCGCCTCGGACTGATCGTAAAGAACCTGATAGAACCCCGACAGGTCAAGAACGCCCAGAATGGCTATGAACACGATAATAAACGGAAAAATTGCGAAAAGCATCTGGAAAGCCACGGCGGCGGCATAAGTATCCATATCCGATTGGAAAAAACTCCTGAATGTTTTTTTAAGCAGGCTCCACAGTTTTTCCCCGCCAAGGCCGGGTATTTTCATCAGTCAGTTCTCCCTGTGTACGTTCCTTGATAAAATGCGCTAATGCAAGGTACTGATTCAATTTACCCAATTGTTCAGAGTTTATAAAACAGGGGCCTGTCCGGAAGTGCGGCTCCCCGGATGCACTTCCTGTATTTAGAGATTTTTCAAAAATTCTCTTGAAGAAGTCCCCTGCAACTGTAAATTTAACTGTATATCAGGATTGGATTATTGTCCAGCCTTACCGGTCCGGGAGGTTATATGCATTTCATAATTTTATTTCTGGCATTCGGACCCTGTCAGACGACAGGAGAGGAAAGACTGCAGGAGAGTCAGCCCGTGACATCGGTTTTTGAAGGGCGGATCCTGAATGCTGAAACCGGTGAACCCCTCCTGGGGGCCCATGTATTTCTTTCGGGAACCACACTGGGGACGGTCACGAATGCGGCCGGCCGCTACCGTCTTTCAGGAGTCCCCTCCGGAGCTCACCGCCTTACGGTATCCATGATTGGATTTGGCCGAACGGCGGTTGATACACTCATTCAGCCGGGGGTTACCAGATCAATTGATTTTGAACTGGAACCGCGGATTTACGATATGGAAGAGCTTACCGTCCGGGAATTTGACAAGGACTGGAAAAAGGACCTGGAGCGTTTTATACGGCTTTTTATTGGCACATCCGCACGGGCAGATTCGGTGGTTATTGCCAATCCCGAAGTCCTCAGTTTCAGTTCCACATGGTGGGGCCGGTTTATTGCAGAAGCTTACCGGCCATTGGTTATAGAGAATTATGCTCTGGGTTACCGCATTACCTACTTCCTTGAGGACTTCAGGCATTCGGGTACGGTTACGAGATGGGACGGTGAGTCGCTTTTTGAACAAATGGCACCGGGGGATTCCCTTCAGTCAGCTGTGTGGGAAAAGAACAGAAAGGAAGCTTTTTACGGATCTCTCAGGCACTTCTTACTTGCTCTGATACAGGACCATATAGACGAAGAGGGATTTATCCTCTATCGTCACCGGCGCAGTGCTCAACATTTCCCCACCCGTGACCGGTTCCGGACGTCTTCAGGCAGGCTAATTGATCATAGTGATGAAGGCCGGCCCTTTAAATTCAGTTTTTCAGGCCGGCTGGAGATTATTTATACAAAAGCGGGAGAAGATGAACGCTATATACGCTGGGAACGAAATCGCAGCCGCCGCCCAGCAGACAGACAGACATCCTACCTGGAGTTGAATGAACGTCCGCTGACAATTGACGGGGCTGGAGAAATTCTTGAAACATACGGAGCTACCCGGTTTGGATATTTTTCATTTCTCCGGATTGCAGACAAGACGCCCCGGGAATATCTGCCGGACGGATTGACGATTCGCGAATCACACTAATGCCGGACAGCCCCGTGATTTACAGGGGGAGAATCCGGCCGGCCGGTTACAGGCAGCACGATTGTAAAAACCGTTCCTTTCCCGGGTTTGCTTTCACATCGTATTTCTCCCCCCATCAATTCAGTCAGCTTCTTCACAGTAAAAAGGCCTAAACCGGTGGAGCTTTCATTTCCGGTCGGTTTGTTGGAAAGGCGGGCAAAACGCTGAAACATTTTCTCCTGGTCTTTTTTGGTAATGCCCGGGCCATTGTCTTTAACGGAAATTTCCACATGTTCCGCATCGGCCCTGGATGATACCTCCACAGCAGAGCCTGAAGGAGAAAATTTTATAGCATTGGACAGCAGGTTATTCAGAATGCGATGTAAATAGTCCTCATCCGCCAGGACGGATTTCATATCAGGGTCACGATTTGCTGTCAGATAGATCTTTTTATCTCTTGCAGCTTTTTGAAAGCTGTCGACAACCTGTTTCATTACCTTGCTGACATCAATGGAGTTGATTCTATGGCCGTTTAATCCCTCTTCCAGAGCTTTTACATTCAGAAAATTATCGATAAGATTCATCATATTGTCAATACTGCTTCTGATCATCTGAATATACTCAAGCGTATCTTCATCTTTTTCCCTGCCATCCTGTTCCATCAGGTAGACAACCGTGCTGATATTTGAAACGGGATTTCTGAGATCGTGCGCAGCCATGCCGAGGAACTCATCCTTTTCCCTGTTCAACTGTACGAGCTGTCTGTTCTGCTGCTCAATTTCTTCACTCTGCTGGTGCTGTCTCAGACCAGCCTGTTTTTTTACATGGATGTAGCGATACAAAAGTCCTGCAATCAAAATAAAGAACACCAGGCCGATCAGCAGTAACCTGTGCCATAATTCCTGGTTGGCCAGACGGGCTTCCTGCAAATCATTTTTTTCATTCAAAAGAATGATTTGTCTGTTTCTGTGATCGATGTCAAAACGTATCTGCCTCTGGGAAATCCTCATCTGCCGTTCCAGGTTCAGTAAAGAATCATGAGCTGAGAAATAGTCTTTGTAACTGGCCAGACTGCGGCTGTAATCCTGCTTTGCTTCATAAATCTCGGATAGCAGCCTGTGTGCATCCCTGATAAGTGAAAGGTTGGCCGTGCTGCCGGCAAGTTGAAGTCCGTAGCGAGCCCGGGCAAGAGCTTCGTCATACCTGCCCCAGTTCAAATACAGCGTGCCAAGATAAATAGATGTTTCACTGTCTTGCCTCGCAAATCCCTTTTGATTGAAATAGGAGAGAGCCTGCTGCAGGTAACTTTCAGCCAGTTCGTACTGGTCCAGCTTTATGTAGGTGTTGCCGGCATTTGCAAGAAATAACATTTTCAGATCCAGGTCGCCCACGGCTTCTGCCACTTCTATAGCCCGTGCATAATAATCCAGGGACTGTTCGTAATCCTCCATATGATAGTAGGCCAGACCAAGGTTTGACAGGGCAGTGGCTTTAACTTCGACTGCATCGGCCTCCGTTGTGCGTTCGACAGCTTTTTTAAAGTAAACGGCCGCCGGGTCATAATTTTTTTGATCCATGTGGACCATGGCAATGTTTTTCAGCACGCGTCCTGCTTGTTTCCGGTTTTCGCTTCCCGTTTCAAGTCCAAGCGCAATATGGAATTGCTGCAGGGCATATTCATAGTCCCCGAGCAGATGATATACTGAACCGAGAGAGTTATAGGCTTTTGCGATGCCGGATTCGTACTGGAGTACTTCAGCTAAATCAAGTGCCTGTAACACAGCATGAGCCGCTTTCTCCGGATCCGAATTTTTGTTTTCGGTGCCAATCCACAACAGGTTGTCTACATCCTTGCTGGTATGTTGTACATTGCTGAATTGTCCCGCTTCCTTGTCATAAACATAGCCGGCATCCTGCTCGGTGGAATCCGGTACATCCGAAGAAATCCGGAGAAGCTTTTCTGCTTTACCCGCCGGAGGTATCGCGGATTCCGCAGGGACTGCATTCAGTGTTATCAAGGTTATTAACAGGTATAGACGAGATAGATGTTTCACAGATACCAACTCTTGATTATTTCTTGTAAAATGCTTTTTGCCTGTGGTGAGAGAATTAAACTTACATCATTCCTGATGAGAGATTACGTCCCTGATGAAAAATACGTCATCAGGATTCCTGTTCCTGATAATGAACTACGTTCGGCAGATAAAAAAAGTATTTACCGGCGACGGCTGTTCGTCGTCCCGGCGCATAAAACATGCCGCAGACCGGGAGCTGACGGACAGGACTCATCCCTGCCTGCCGGCGTGGCGTTAAAAGCAATACATGGCAACCGGCTTTCTGTATTGCAGGATTCCCGTGCAGTTAATTCACTGCAAGTTGTTCAATAGCAGAGATTACAGCTTTGCTGTCTCCTGCCGCATTTACTTTGGTATCTTTATAGACGATTTTCCCTTCAAGATTGATAATATAGGTCCATCGCGCGGTTGTTATTTCCCGGGTAAGGGTTATTTCTTCTCCGTCCACTTCTCTTGTGATGGTAGATCCGTCTCTCGTAGGTACACCAAACGCCCGGGCTACCTGTCCATCATGATCGGACAACAGCGGAAAATTGAGATTATTTACACGTTTGAATACCTGCAATCCGCTTACTTCGTCACCGCTGATTCCAACAACCTCGGCACCCATTTCGGTAAGTGTGGTGCGGTCGTCACGGAAGTTGCACGCCTGCTGGGTACAACCACCGGTCATGGCTGCCGGATAGAAGTAAACAACAAGCAGGCTTTCACCGACATGGTCCGAACTTCTCCAGACGTCGCCATCCGCTGACCGGGCTTCAAATTCAGGGGCATCATCTCCTATATTCAGATGAACCTCCTGAGCGGTTGCAATCTGGATGGATCCGGCAAGAAAAAATAAAACGGCAGCATTCAGAAACTGTTTCATAACGGGTTCTCACTGATTAATTTCCATTTAATTTATCGTTCATTCCACGTAGGCGGGCTGTTATTACCTAACTGCAACTCACTATAACTGCACTCCTGGTCGTGATTACTTGCTATCAGGTTATTATTTTCACCTTATTATTTCCGTCTTATTATTTTCGCCACGGTTATTATGCCCGCTGCTTATAAGGACTGCTGCTATGTCTGCTATGTCTCTCCAAACCTGCTTATTCAGCAGCTGATAACCGTAAAGCTGTATTTAATATCCGTAAAGCTATATTTAATATAGTATTCAAAAATTAAAAAGCAGTCAAGATTTTTACGTCAGTTTCCCTTTTTTCAGTTGAAGAGCTTCTGACGGTTAACCCACTGGCTGCATATTGCCTCTGTTCAAAGGCTTTTTTCAGGTATTCCACTCAGACATACACGGATTTCCTAAACATATCCGCTTCTGCCTGCCATCCAGCCGGCCCTTAATTTAATGAGGCTGACAAACAGCAGTAAACCGAGAGGGATCGTCCAGTCGAGGGTGAAATCGTGCAAGGCACCAAACAACGCCGGGCCGGTGGCGGCCAGAGTATACCCTGCCGATTGGGACATTCCCGACAATTCATTGGCAGAATCGGTATCGCGTGCGCGGAGGCCGATAAAGAGCAGGGCCATACCGAAACTGCTTCCCAGGCTGAATCCGAGCAGGATC
>JBBDRV010000019.1:0-2047 GCA_040905285.1 Balneolaceae bacterium
TGTTTGTTCTATTTGATCAAGGTTAATTTTTGAACGTTGGTGTAGTCTCCGGCCTGGATCCGCAACAGGTAAAGTCCGGAGGCTTTATCCGAACCATCGAACTGAACCCGGTGAATTCCCGGCGGCTGGCCCTCGTCGATAAGGGTCGCCACCCGCCGCCCCAGCAGGTCAAACACCTGAAGCCTCACCCGGGTGAACTCCGTAAGCCGGTATTCAATGGTGGTCACCGGGTTGAACGGGTTCGGGTAGTTGGGGTCGATCGCTGTGGCAAGAATCACCTCTTCGGCGCCAATACGGGTAAGGGTCAGCTGTTCATACTCTCTGTCAATCGTCCGGGCCCGGCCCGGCAGCAGGTCAATGAACCGTTGACGGTCACCCTCACCGGCAATGATCCGGTACACATAGCCTGCATCTTCTCCGATCCCGTTAAGCTCCACCTGCACCGGGTAGTGTGAAGCGCTCAGCTCGATCGCCGTCGATGGGCGATCGGTAATTGCGAATCCATCCCCTGTACGCACATCCAGGAACGGGTCCGGCGGCCGGGGCGGCAGCAGATACCGGTTTTTTTCGCCCTGATCCAGCGGCATAGCCGCCACCCGGACCACCTGTTCGGCCTGCCCTGTTGAGAAGGAGATCTCTGCCAGCCCTTCAACCGGTTCGTTTACACTCTTTTCCGGGGCCTGCCCGTTTTCCCTCCTATTCCGGAGATCCAGGTGAACCTGCCCCTCTTCGGAGGCATAGATCCAGTAGCCGCGGCCCGCCAGCAGGGTATCGGCCTGCTGATACTCCTGTCCGTTATAGCCGAAAACCGGTGTGTCTGTTAATATTTCTGAAGAATCCACAATCCCGGCCATGGGGAAGGAGTCCGCCAGGGCGCCAACCAGGTTCCATCCCTTCTGCAGGTTCAGGACCGCCTGCTGAAGCCCGGCACCACGTGCCTGGTAGGAATCTCCCCTGCTGCTTTTGATCCAGTAGCCGCGTGCCGGGGCCAGAGCGGAGACATCCCGGTAGGCCCCTTCAAAGGCAAAAACCTGCGAGGAACCCAGTTCAATCTGCCCCCCGGCAAGAGGAATGCTGCCCAGGGTCCACTGCTCAGGCACCGTTTCGAGATTGTTATAATAGCTGGCCAGGTTTGAAAAATCACTTTCCTCTTCCCCGTTCAGGGCCGTCACGCTGTAAAAAGAGGCTCCCTGACGGGGGGCCGCTTCTGTAAACCGGAACGTTCCCCCATCCACCGACTCCAGCAGATCCAGCTGCCGGGCGGATGCCCCCCGGTAAATACGGAACCCGGTAACCCCTGCCCCTTCCGGCTGATCCCAGGAAAGCACCAGGCCCTCGCCTTCGCCGGATTCGGACAAAACCAGGTTAGCCGGGGCCGCTATCGCTTCGGTACGGAAACTCCACACTTCACTCCAGTCACCTTCTCCGCCATCATTCATAGCACGTACCCGCCAAAAATACCCGGTTTCAATAACCAGGGCTTCCATAATTTCAAACTCTGTTCCGGTAATTCCGGTTTCCCCGATATCTTCCCCGCCATTAAAATCAGGGTTTGTTGAAACAACCACTTCATAACTATCCGCCTGTGAAGCAGAATTCCACTCCAGTACGGGCTGAATCGGCACATTTTCTGCACCATTTTCAGGACTGGACAAAACAACCTGACCGGGGGCATCAGGAATCTCTTCTTCTGTGGTAAAACTGAATGGATTGCTCCAGTCGCCTTCTCCACCCTCATTTACAGCCCGGACCCGCCAGAAGTATTCCGTATTAAAATCCAGGTCTTCCGTGACGGTAAATTCTGTACCGGTAATACCAGCTTCATCAATGACGGGTGCCGAAAAGTCTTCATTCTCTGACAGCATCAGTTCATAGTTTTCCGCCCCGGAGGCAACATCCCAACCTAATACCGGTTGTAAGGAGATATCGTCTGCGCCATTTGCAGGACTGGAAAGAACGACCTGGTCCGGGGCATCAGGAATCTCTTCTTCCGTGGTAAAACTGAATGGATTGCTCCAGTCGCCTTCTCCACCCTCATTTACAGCCC
>JBBDRV010000020.1:0-2042 GCA_040905285.1 Balneolaceae bacterium
GTGTTTAATTTTCATATCAACGGTGTGTTTATTTTCATATCATAACTACGGCTGCAAACCCATACCGAGTTTATATGAGCCATAATCCATTAACTTTTCTGCTGTTTTTTTTTCTGTTTCAGTCCCTTTCGGCACAGGATCCCGTCTATGAATCGGGAGGCGAGCTGATCCGGGAGCAGGCCGCTTTTAATGTGAAACATTATGATCTCGATCTTAAAGTGGATCCGGCGGACAGTACAGTTGCAGGAACGGGTTCCATGACGGCGGAAATCGTTCATCCTGCGAAAGAGATCGTTCTCGATCTTGATCCCCGGTTTCAAATCGATTCGGTTCAAGAGATAAGCCGGGCCGGGACAAAAAACCTGACATTCCGGACGACACCCGGCAGCAAGAGAATATATATCCATTTCGACCGGACCCGCCAGCCGGGAGAGAAGATTACGGTGCGTATTACCTACCACGGGCGTCCTGTTGTGGCGGCCAACCCGCCCTGGGATGGCGGATTCGTATGGGAAACGTCTCCGTCAGGCGATCCCTGGATCGGTGTCGCCTGTCAGACGGCGGGTGCATGGATATGGTGGCCCAACAAGGATCACCCGTCGGACAAACCAGATTCTGTTTCTCTCAGTTTCACATTGCCGGACGAATTGACCGGGGTTTCCAACGGGCGGTTTCTCGGCACTTCCCAGGCAGAAGAAGGTTGGAAGACGTGGCACTGGTTTGTCTCCGCTCCGATCAGCAATTACAATGTAACTCTTAATGCCGCACGATACGAAACGATCAGTGACCGGTACAGACGTGCCGGCGGCGAGGCTATGGACATTGTTTTCTGGGTGCTTCCCGAATACCGCGAAAAAGCGGAAAAGCTCTTTCCCCAGTTTGAGGAGCAGATACGTTATCTGGAAGACCTGCTTGGCCCTTATCCGTTCCGGTCCGATAAGTATGGTGTGGCCCATGCGCCTTACCTCGGAATGGAACATCAGACGCTCATTGCCTATGGGGCGAATTTTAAAAATGACAATCTGTTTGGCAGCCAGTCAGGTTTTGACGACCTCCATCAGCATGAACTAGCACACGAATGGTGGGGAAACCTGGTTACTGCCTGGGACTGGCGTGATTTCTGGATTCACGAAGGGTTTGCCACTTATATGCAGGCACTATATGCCGAGCATCTGGGGGGAAGTGAATCCTATCGCAGGATGATGGCTGTTTTCCGGCAAAGCATAACCTCCCGCAGGCAGGTTGCTCCGCGGGAAAGCCGGACAACGGCTCAAATGAACGAATCGGGCAGGGGCGGCGATATTTATTTTAAGGGAGCCTGGTTTTTACACACTCTCCGCTATCTGGTCGGCGACAAGATATTTTTTGAATCCCTTCGCCGTTTTGCCTATCCCGCTGACACGCCGGACAGCAATCGGGATGGCGGGCAAGTACGTTTTGTGACTACAGATGATTATCTGGAGCTTGTCAACCGCCTGTCCGGGGAAAAACTGGAGTGGGTCTTTGAAGTATATTTGCGCAGGAAGGAGATGCCTGTCCTGACAAAAAAACGGACGGCAGACAGGTTGATTCTTGCCTGGAACGCTCCGGGTGGGGTTCATTTTCCGATGCCTGTTGAAATCGTGGTGGACGGAGAAAGAAAAGTGCTGGAGTTTGAAGAAGGCCCTGTTTCTGTTGACGTGCGGGCGGGGGCTCCGGTTGAAATCGATCCTGACCGTCGGATTTTAATGAGTGTCGAGGAAGAGTGACATTACGGTTTCCGGGAGGGGGGTTATTGACTGCCTCCGGGCATCCTTCCCGGCTCCTTTTTATTTTTTACAATCAGAAGCGGGATGCCGAATGGATAGGGAATCAGCCTGTCAGCCAGATCGTCAACGAGCACATTGGCCAGAGTGCTCCGGTATTTGGTTCCGGCGATGATCATGTCTGACTGATCTCTGACTGACTGATCATAGACCTTGTCCGGCACTTTGCTATTTCGGTTGAGTGTAAAAATATATCTTATATTGTCGCCGGGAGAATACTCTTTCCTGAATTTGTCC
>JBBDRV010000021.1:0-12349 GCA_040905285.1 Balneolaceae bacterium
CAGCGGATTTCGGAATGGGGAATCGAACGGATATTCGGTTATCCCGGTGACGGAATCAACGGAATCACGGGAGCCCTCAACCGGGCAGGCGGCAAGCCTGCTTTCATTCAGTCAAGACATGAGGAGATGTCCGCCTTCATGGCTTGTGCCCATGCCAAGTTCACGGGCCGTACGGGTGTCTGTCTGTCCACCTCAGGACCAGGGGCCATCCATTTACTGAATGGACTTTACGATGCGAAAATGGACCATCAACCGGTAGTGGCCATTGTAGGCCAACAGCCTCGTTCAGCCATCGGCGGCAGCTATCTGCAGGAGGTTGACCTGCAGAACCTGTTCAAAGATGTCGCCTGCGAATTCGTACAGACCGCCATGGTTCCATCCCAGGTCAGAGCGCTTGTTGACCGGGCTTTCCAGATCGCGAATTCTGAAAAGACCGTCACCTGCATTATCGTCCCGAACGATCTGCAGAATGAAAAGGCCGTCGAAACACCGCCACATGAACACGGATCCGTACCAACCGGAATCGGCACCACATACCGGGATGTCGTGCCTGCGGAGGAGAATCTGGAAAAAGCGGCCGGGATACTGAATGAAGGCCGGAAAGTGGCGATTCTGGTGGGAGCCGGCGCCAGACATGCCACTGATGAGGTAATCGGTTTGGCTGAACGGCTGAATGCCGGGGTCGCGAAAGCACTGCTGGGTAAAGATGTGTTGCCTGATGACCTGCCTTTCGTTACCGGAGCCATCGGATTGCTCGGAACCAGGGCGAGCTATACGCTGATGAGGGAGTGTGATACCCTGCTTATGATCGGCAGCAGCTTTCCCTATTCGGAATTTTTACCGGAAGAAGGACAGGCCAGAGGAATTCAGATCGATATCGATGGAAAAATGCTTGGTATCCGGTATCCCATGGAGGTTAATCTGGTTGGAGACAGCCGGAATACACTGCGCAAACTTTTACCCATGCTGGAACAGAACCAGAACACCGAATGGAAGCGAAAGATCGAGGAGGAGGTGAAGAGTTGGTGGAAAATTCTGGAGTCCCGAGCCATGAAACCGGCAAATCCGGTGAATCCCCAGCGCGTATTCTGGGAACTCTCTCCCCTTCTGCCCGACAACTGTATGATCTGTGCCGATTCCGGCTCATCAACCAACTGGTTTGCACGGGATCTCAAGATACGCCGGGGGATGAATGCTTCTCTATCGGGGAAACTCGCCACCATGGGATCAGCCGTTCCTTATGCCATAGCGGCAAAATTTGCCTGGCCGAAGCGTGTGGCCATTGCCATCGAGGGAGACGGCGCCATGCAGATGAACGGGATCAACGGGCTGATCACCATCGAAAAATACTGGCAGAGCTGGAGTGATCCGCGAATCATTGTGCTGGTGATCAACAATAGCGATCTTAACCAGGTCACCTGGGAACAGCGGGTGCTTGAAGGAGACCCAAAATTCGAAGCCTCACAGATTGTACCCGACTTTGACTATGCCGGATACGCCGAATCCCTTGGCCTGACGGGTATGCGGATTGAAAAACCGGAACAGATCCGGCATGTATACGAGGAAGCATTTAAAGCGGATAAACCTGTTTTGATTGAAGCGATAACGGACCCTGAAGTTCCACCGCTGCCACCTCACCTGAAATTTGAACAGGCTAAAAACTACTGGGCATCCCTTTTGAAGGGAGATCCTGAAAGCGGAAGAATGCTGAAACAGTCGGTCAGAGATATGATGGCGAGTGTCAATACATGATCCGGGCTTGCTTATCCGGTCTGGCCGCTTTCCGGATTCGTTCCCGGCTTTTTATCCATTCCACTCTCACTCTCCGTTTTAAGTCCTCTCTTTTGTCCGGCTGATGCCCACTCTTCACAGAGTTCCCACAGGTGGTCCGCCACATCTTTTCGATGAGCATACGCCGGATAGACGCTGGCCCCGACAGCCTGTTTGACATCCGTCAGGAATCCCCGGTTTTCCAGTGCAGGCTGCATGATCTCCAGCCTGTGGTTGAACTGTTTACCGGTCACTTCCCTGAACTTGTCGGAAGTACAAATTTCATAGTATCGGTTGGCTATAAATTCAGGTGAACGGAAAAAAAGGTTTTGAACGCGTGCAATGAATCGCCATTTTGGTTTGAACTTTCCGAGCGTCTCCTTCGACATTCTTGCACCATTAATCTGCAGTGAATTCACCCTGATCCCGTCCTTATTGAATTTTTCTGCCATCCGGAAGGTGAGCATCAGCAAAGCCATCTTCGAATTTCGGTAATTCACATACACACTGTGCGGACGTGTTTGTCTGTACTCTCCCTGCAGGTTGTCAAACGGGATCTCCACTGCAGGATTGAAGAAATGCTTGATAATATTACTGCCGGCATGAAGTATCCCCGGATCATCGGATGCCGCAAGCATATCTTTCAAGAGCCTGGTCATTAAAAAGGGGCCGAAAAGGTTTGTGGCGAATGTCAGTTCAATGCCATCCGGGCTTAACCGATACCCTTCCCCATGGTTGAAGTAAGCGGCATTGTGTATCAGGGTATCCAGTTGCTTATAGTCGTTTTTCATGGTCGCGCAGAACGACCGTATGGAGTTGAAAGAGGACATATCCAGCTCCTCCAGAACAACACGGCCGCCGGCAGAAACTTTCACTACTTCGTCCCGGGCCGGCAAGCTTTTTTTCAAGTTCCGACAGGCCATGATGACTGTATGACCCTCTTCGGCAAATTTACGGGCGGCAGCTTTTCCGATCCCGGAATTGGCTCCTGTGATGATCACCGTTCGTCGTTTCATGTGCATTAAAAATCCCGCTCACTCATCATCTGAAAATTTACCAGCCATCTGCATGTTTGCCCTGAATCCGGAAGCAATTTTAGCAGCCATCTCTTTGGCATGATCTGCTTTTTCACCTGCAAAATATTCATCCACTGTTTCATAAAACAGCGAAAGCCACCGGCTGAAATCATCACGCTTTACCGGCAGGGGCAAATGCTTCCGGAAGGGGCGTCCCTGATATCTTCCTGTCTGAAACAGCAGATTCGACCAGAAATCGATCATTCTGGGTAAATGCTGATCCCAGTCCACAGAGGCCACCTCTGTAAAGATATGGCCAAGCCGCTCATCCTTCCGGACCTTTCCGTAAAAAGCATGAACCAACGTCTTTATATCCTTATCATCCTGTATATCCGTCATCTCTATGCATTTAGAAGATATTTAATACTTTACGATTGAAGCTAAGCTTCAGGAACTTCATTTACAATAATAAAAACGTTTTTTACCATTTTAATAGTAAAAACAAGGAACATTCGTATTTTAGGACTTCAATTCAGTCAGTGAATCAGGCAGTAAGCCACTGTCCTGAATCTCATTTCAGCTGCGCCGACTTAATCTACTGACACAATTTAATAGTACCGGCAGCAATCTTTGCTAACCATGAATCTACTTTTATGAAGACGACTAACCAACGAGATGTCCGCGTGGAAAAAAACAGCCAGGCGACAATGGATCATACAGTCACTGAAAAGAATGGCCGTCATTCCATTGAATCTTTTTTAGACCATTTTGAATCAAAAAACCAGGGAGAGAAAGAATTTTATGAGGCTGTACAGGAGGTCACGGAATCGATTTGGGATTTTCTTCACAGCCGTCCCAGGTACCTCGCACACAATATACTGGAGCGAATCACAGAACCTGAGCGTATCATCATATTTCGTGTTCCATGGACCGATGACCACGGAGATATACAGGTTAATCGTGGATATCGGGTCGAATTCAATTCTGCAATCGGTCCGTACAAAGGAGGGTTGCGCTTCCATCCATCCGTGAACCTGGATGTCATGAAATTTCTTGCGTTTGAACAGACACTTAAGAACAGTTTGACTACGCTTTCACTGGGGGGTGCCAAGGGAGGTTCGGATTTTAACGGCAAGGGAAAATCGGATATGGAAGTGATGCGGTTTTGCCAGTCGTTTATGCTGGAACTTTACCGGCATATCGGACCTGTCACTGATATTCCCGCTGGTGACATGGGTGTCGGGGACCGTGAGATCGGCTATCTATTTGGACAATACAAGCGGATACAAAATCAATTCCATGGTGTATTGACCGGCAAGAGCATGGAATCCGGCGGCAGCCTGTTACGTCCGGAGGCTACAGGTTACGGCCTTGTCTATTTTGTCAATGAAATGCTTCTTTCAAACAAGCTTGAACTGAAAGGCAAAACGGTGGCCATTTCCGGCTCCGGGAATGTAGCTCAATATGCTGCCGAAAAATCAATGGACCTGGGTGCCCGGGTGGTGACCCTTTCTGATTCGGGAGGAGTCATTTACGATCCTGCAGGCATGGATAAGGAAAAATTGCTATTTGTCAAACAGCTTAAAAATGAAAAACGTGGACGTATATGGGAATATGCCGAAAAGTACGGAGTGACCTATCTGGAAAAGAAAAAGCCGTGGGAGATACCCTGTCACATTGCTCTTCCCTGTGCAACAGAAAATGAAATAGATGCCGTGGATGCCATGAAACTCGTTGAAAACGGGTGCATATGCGTAGCGGAAGGGGCTAACAAACCTTCAAAACCGGAAGCTGTCAGAATATTTTTAGACAAAGGTATCCTCTTCGGTCCCGGAAAAGCCGCGAATGCCGGTGGCGTTGCAGTTTCAGGCCTTGAAATGAGTCAGAATGGCAGCCGTACCCGCTGGTCACACTCGAAAGTTGACAGCAGACTTCAGGCCATCATGAAAGATATTCACAGGAAATGCATCCAACACGGCGACACGGGAGATAACATCAACTATATCCGTGGCGCAAATATTGCCGGATTTATCAAAGTGGCCGATGCAATGATCCAACAGGGGGTTGTATAAGGCATCTTTATGTATACCAGCTCAAAAAAAGAACTTCTCAACCTGATTAAACAGAAAGGCACTCTGTCGGTTGATGAAGCTGTACGCCACACCCGATTAGCCAAAAGCACCCTCAGGCAACATTTTATGCAGCTGGAAAGGGATGGCTGTATTCGTCGCGAGTATGTACGGTCCGGACCGGGGCGGCCCAGTCTTCAGTACCAGTTGACGGTAAAAGGAAACCGGCTGTTCCCCTCATCCGAATCCGACCTGATGCGGGAACTGTTAAAATACCTTAGGGAGAAAGGAGATGAGCAGACGATCGAAGAGTTCTTCGATCTGTTCTGGAAAGAGCGCCTGCAAAGTGCCCGAAAGCACATGGACAGTGTTTCGAAACAGGATATGGACTTGCGCCTGACCGCCTTAATGAAGTTTTTGGATGAGGAGGGATTCATGCCTGAATTTAATAGAGATGAAGAGAGCAATACCCTCACCATCAAAGAGTGCAATTGTCCCTTCAGCGAAGTGGTAAAAGAGACACGTCTCCCCTGCAAGCTTGAGGCGATCTTCTATCAAAACCTGTTTGGTGGAAAGGCCAAACGCACCTCCTATATCGCCGATGGTGATTTCTCCTGTACATATGAAATTTCACTCCCGAAAGGCTGATACTCCAGGCGCGGCTTATGTGCATGCTGCTCCTGTCATTCCCCGTTCATGGCTCATTAGTACCCCGTGCCAAACGATGATAAACCCGGTAACAGAGATAGAGAACAGTTACCCCGGCCAGTATTACGATGCTGTCCCCCCAGGCAGGCAGAATACCAAGAGAGATAATAAGTGTAGTGGCACAGGCTGGCGGGTGACTGACCTGGAAGAGCAGCATCAAAAAAACGGTAATGCCCAGGGAGATCACTGCACCCATTGCCAGCCAGCCTCCGGCGACAGAAAAGGCGTCGATCAGGCCGGATAAAATATAAGGCTCCACAACCAGTGTGTAGCTCACAAGCCCGCCGGCAATGCCACAACAATGCCCGCCGATAACCACCCCGGCTGAATAGGATACTCCTTTATCATAGGCTAACAGGTAGGCAGTCGGGCCGAGACTCGGAAATATAAGGATGGCATCTGCCGACCATGCAATGAAACCGACAACGGCCATGAACAGCATTGCACGAATAGTAATGCCTATAATCTGACTACTCAAATGAGGTCTATCTACAGGTTATTAAGGCCAGGTAAATTATTCAAAGATGCTGCTGATGCAGCTGTCCGCCAACTTACCGGACTGAAGCCGGAATATCACGTTAATCTGGTTTTAAAAAAATTGATCACATGCAGATTTCCCTGTCCCTCCTTTCCCTGTCCCGGTGTTCATCCGTTTTCAGCACCCTGTCCGGACACTCCGGACAGTGACCGGGCAACTGTTCATACAATCCAATTCTGAAATATGCCGTTAAATCCGAGCGTTTTTTATTTGTAACCTTTTTTCTCTCCCGCGATCAAACACATGAAACTCCGTCAATGGAGACAGTCTTCTCCGGACAGAATCTGGTATAGGATCTGTTACAGGAATGAATGGCCAATTAAACCATACAACAAATATCATGCTCATAACCACAGTTATTCTATTCGCTATTGCAGCGGCATTAGGTGCAGTCCTGATCTCCAAAATATTTCAGGATAAAGATACCCCGAAACCGGTCGTTTATATACACGGACTGGCGGCCGCAACTGCTCTTGTTCTGTTGATTATTGCATATGTGAATATCGGGGATTCCATGCTTCTGACGAGTCTTTTGATCTTTGTGATTGCAGCCGTCGGAGGGTTCATCATGTTTGGCCGGGATATGACAGACAGGCCTGTCCCCAAATGGCTGGCTGCGGTGCATGCACTGGCCGCCGTCACGGCGTTTGTCATTTTATTGTTTGCCGTATTTATGTAATGTTCAGGTTTTTTAAAGAAATAGCTTCAGGCCGGTTTAAGGGTCACCCTATCCATGTCATGTTTGTCCATTACCCGATAGGGCTCTTTTCTGCCGGTTTTTTCCTTGATTTGACAACGTTGTGGCTTGATATAAACCACCTGCCGTTAGTTTCGTTTTACTGCATGGCCGGTGGAGCTGCAGGCGGGTTGGCGGCAATGCTATTCGGAATGATTGATTACTTGAAACTTGCAAAAGAAGAATCCCTGTATAAAAAAGCAGGCTGGCATGCATTGCTGCAACTGACAGCATTTATTCTGTTTATAACCGTCCTGGTATTAAAGCTGCCGGATTATCCTCACATATCTTATCCGACACCTGTCATGCTCATACTGGAAACCCTTGCTTTTTCAGCAATGACGGCCGGCAATTATATCGGTGGTGACCTGGTATATAAATATGGTGCAGGAACGTCCGCAGAGATTAGACAGAAGACATAACCCGACTGACGATGTCGTCGCACTGCTTGCCCAGAAAACTGAATATTTCCGTATCGGCAACCCTGCGTTCCAGATTCTCGCGAACCATCTGTTTCGCGCGGTGCAGTCTTGTCTTTACATTCGACTGTGAAATCTGAAGGCAATCCGCTGTCTCCCGGATGCTCATCTGCTCTACCTCTCTCATCATATAGACAGACCGGTATTTGGGTGGCAGCTGATTGACGGTTTTCTCCAGGAGGTTTTTTAAATCATCCCGGATAACCCTGTTTTCAGGGGTACTACTGTCGTTTACAGTAAGCGCCATACCGTCCTCTTCCCCTTCCCTGATTGCATGCATCTCTGAATAGCGTTTTTCCCTTTTTATATACTTCAGCGCCTCGTTGATAGCTATTCTGGTTATCCACGTTGAAAAAAGAGAGTCCCCCCTGAATTTTCCCAAATTTTCAAAAACCTTCAGATAGGTTGTCTGAAGGGTATCTTTTATGGCATTCTCATCCGAGATATAGGATCGCTGAATTCTGAATAGCCTTTGATTATACCGGCGCATGATCACTTCAAATAAAGGCGTTGATCCTTCTCTGACTTGCCGGATTATTTCTTCATCAGAAAAATGTGTGAACTTCCCGGCCTGAATAAAGTGATGACCGGCCTGCGAATCTGGTTTTTTTAACTTCTTCAGCATTGAGCAGTGATCCTCCTGTGGACAGTGTAACTGTAGTCCTGTTTATTGATAATTAACTGTTATTGAACAGTAATTCCAGTAATTAATCCTAATTCCCGGCAATTCGTTAGATCCCGAAAGCACAGAGTGGTTACAAAAAGAATTTGTCATTTTCGTTTAGATGAACCTCATGTGCAGGACACGGGGAAATCCCGGTGACAGCGAATCCCTACATTGTGAGCTCCTCGACCCGGTTCATCATCTGAACTCCGTGGACCAGTGACGATCCGCCGCGTATGGCCGTGGCAACATGGACAGCTTCCATCATCTGCTCTTCGGTAGCGCCCTTTTCAAGGCTGTCACCTGAAAAAGCGTCAATGCAGTAAGGGCACTGGATGGTATGGGCAACTGCCAGGGCAATCAGTGATTTTTCTCTTCCGGTAAGGGCTCCCTCTTCAAATACGGCTCCGTAATAATCGAAAAATTTTTCCCCGAGCTTTTCCTGGAAGTTCGATACGTTCTTGAATTTTTTCAGGTCTTCGGGATTGTAATAGGTCTTCTTCATGCTATCTGTTGTTTTTTTGACTGTTTTGATTTTATCGAGAGTATTGCTGTGCATCCGGTGTTGCGTATCCGATACCGTGTATCAGCCCGGTCGGGAAGGCCGGCGGTGCGTGCGGACAAAAGATCTGTAGAGATGAATCAATACATCCTGTCCTGCACCTGCATACCAGAAAACCAGTATCACGGTAAAAAGAAACTGGAGCCGTAGTGGGCCATTCGTCCTGTATTTTCGAGCCGACGTGATGACCGACCGGTCCAGGACAACGAACTCCGCATCACTCCTGCGGATCCTCTTCACAATCTCGTGGTCTTCCATCAGCGAGAGGCTTTCAGCGAAACCTCCTGTCTCTAAAAACACCCGCCGTTTGATAAACAGGCTTTGGTCACCGAAACGGAACAGGTCGACATCAAAACGAGTAAACCACCCGTATATATTCAGGACGGGGTGAGTATCATCAAATTGCAGTCGAAAGGAGCCGCAGTCCGCTCCCCGATCCAGAGCATCAGAAATATCCCTGTCAAAACCGGGGGGCGGAAAACTGTCGGCATGCAAAAAATAGAAAACATCGCCTCTTGACAACGCTGCGCCATCATTCATCTGTACCGCCCTGCCCCGCCGGCTGCATTCAATGACCGTCGCTCCGGCATTGGCCGCTATCTCTTTCGTGCCGTCCACGCTGCCGCCGTCAGCAACGATGATCTCGGATTTCTCCATGTGAACGAGGCTGCTTTTCAAATGCGGAATCAGCCGTCCGATGGTATTCGCTTCATTTAAAGCCGGTATGATGATGCTCAACCTCATTATGAGTTCGGCTCCAGGCTGCTCTTCCTCAGATCGGCCAGTGTATCGATGTCATTCAGCACGTCGAGCTCCTCCAGTGAAAGCTTTTCATTTTTCACTGTCTTCACCGTTTCAGAATATAATGAGGATGTACTCCATGATTTACCGGAAAACAGCCGTTCGTGCCATTTCTTCATACCCAGAAGATAATAGCCGCCATCCTGTGAGGGGCCGGTCACTACATCGGCTTTCTGCAGGAGATCAAACGCATTTGCAATATGCCGGTATCGTATCTCCAGGCAGTCACTGCCAACGAGGACGATTTTTTCATATCCGTCCGAAAAGCCGCTTCGAAAAGCCCCGCTCATCCTGTCCCCCAGGTTCCCTTCCGGCTGAATTTTTTTTACTGTGCCCGGCAGAGTCCAGATGTCCTTATCCGGTATATGCCCGGAATACCATACCTGTTTGGCGGTGTTCACCTGCTTCACCACCCCGCATGTATGATCCAAAAGCAGCCTGTAAATGTCCAGGGCCTTTTCTTCTCCGATCGATTCTGCAAGACGTGTCTTCACCTGTCCGGCTTTCGGGTTTTTTACGAATACGATTAAAAGCTTTTCGGTTTCCAAATTTCTTCCGGGTAAACATTCCGTTTGATTCTCTCTCAGGAATCAGAATAACAGATCGACCGTTTAAAATCATCCATTTAATAAATATTCCGGCAAGCAGCACACCTGAACACACAACAAACAGGTACAAATACCGTCACCCCAGGGAGGCGGTCCGTTTGCTGAAAGAAAACGAGTTCAGTATTCTCCATACGGACCAATGGACCTATCGGTATTGGCGACTTTTCCCCTGCGACAGCCGGTTTACGGGCTGAGCGTTATGCTTAGAGGAATTAAACTTCAATTTTTTAACCGTTTCTGAATGAGTTTGGACTCTGTAGACACCTTTCGAAAAAAGCGGCAGGAATCCCTGGATTACATACGGGCTGCCACCGGCCTCAGGCCCGGTTATGTGCTCATCCTCGGGACCAGCCAAAATCAGCTTGCGGACGAGATGGATGTCCGGGCCCGAATTCCATACGATCAGATTCCCCACTTCCCGCTCTCGACTGTAGAAAATCATGCAGGGCAGCTGCTGCTCGGGACTCTGGGTGGCAAGGAGGTTGTCACCATGCAGGGGAGGTTCCATTATTACGAGGGTTATACGATGCAGCAGATCGTGTTCCCGCTCCGGGTACTCCAGGGTATCGGGGCAAATACGCTGCTGGTAAGCAATGCCTCGGGGGGGATGAATCCGAACTACAGGAGTGGGGACATCATGCTCATCTCCGACCATATCAATATGCTGGGGGACAATCCGCTGATCGGCCCAAACGATGACGAGCTGGGACCCCGCTTCCCCGACATGAGCCGGCCCTACACACCACATCTTATTGAAATCGCTGAAAAAATTGCACTGGAGTTCAACATCAAAATGCACAAGGGAGTGTATGTGGCGCTCCGCGGGCCCATGCTGGAAACCAGAGCGGAATACCGGTTTCTTCGACTGATCGGAGCGGATGTCGTGGGAATGAGTACCGTTCCCGAGGTGCTGGCTGCCGTCCACATGGGCATGGAGGTACTGGGCATTTCTGTCATTACGGATGAATGTTTGCCGGATGCTCTCGAGCCTGTTGATATCCAGCGTGTCCTGGAAGCGGCGGCCCGGGCTGAACCGAATCTGACACGGGTTTTTGTGGAAACCCTGAAAAGACTCTGATGGCCGACCTCTTCCTTTCCTGCGTTTGATAACCGGCAGTTTCGGGGCAGGATTGTATAAAAATGGTATATTGAGTTTATAGTCGGTAAACACTTGGTATTCCCCTGATAATCCACAAAGAGCTGCCTTGGATATTGTCTGGATCGGTTTCGCATTTACTTTCGGTATTCTGGTCAACAGGATTCACATCCCCCCTCTTGTCGGCTATCTCTTTGCGGGACTCCTGCTCTCACTGACAGGCTATGAGGGTGGAGAACTGCTGAGCCAGATCTCGCATCTCGGCGTCATCTTTCTTCTTTTTACGGTAGGGCTTCATATCAACCTCCGGAATGTCCTTCAAATTGAAGTACTGGGTGTAGGATCCCTCCACCTGATTCTCTCTACGGCAATTTTCACACCTGTCTGCCTCTATTTTGGAATGGATGTGCAGTCGGCTTTGATTGTCGCCATCTCTCTCGGATTCTCCAGCACCGTCCTGACAGCCAAAATGCTCGAATCCAGGAATGAAATGGGGGCATTCTATGGCCGCATGGCCATCGGGGTTCTCATTCTGCAGGACCTGGCAGCCATAGGACTTATCGCCTATTCCGGAGGCGGAATTCCGTCTCCATGGGCACTGACCCTGCTTGCGCTTCCCCTCCTAAGGCCCCTTTTTTCCAGACTCCTGGAGCTGGTCAGCCAGGATGAACTGGTCATGCTGATGGCCCTGTCACTGGCCATGGGAGGCGACCTTCTTTTTACCAGCCTGAATCTCAGTGGAGAGCTCGGTGCACTTGTAGTCGGCATGCTTTTCGCCAATGACGAACGGGGAGATCAGCTGGAGAAGAAGATCTGGAGTATCAAGGAGACCTTTCTGGTAGGATTTTTTCTGGAAATAGGTCTGGGAGGATTTCCGGCACCGGAATCACTTTATTTTATCGGCGTATTTTTTCTGCTGCTACCCCTGAAGGGAGCGCTTTTTTTCTTGCTGTTTATGATCTTCAAGCTGCGCTCCAGAACCGGATTTCTTGCCTCCCTCACATTGACCGCTTACAGTGAATTCACACTGATCGCGGGTACTGTAGCCGCCTCCGCCGGGCTCATTCCGCAGGATTATATCGTCATTCTGGGCATGCTCACCGCCACTTCCTTTATAGTTAATTCACTGCTGATTCTCCGGGAGGATTCCATCTGGGACAGTTTCAGACCGCTGTTCATACACTTTGAACGCAACGTGCGGCATATAGACAAACAGCCTTTCTCTGTAGGGGCAGCCGAATATCTGGTGGTCGGGATGGGGACCACCGGGGCAGCCGCCTACGACCGCATCAAAAGCCGGGG
>JBBDRV010000022.1:0-12195 GCA_040905285.1 Balneolaceae bacterium
GATGAGTTCAATTACAAAGCAAGCGGCGGCATGCCCCGAGTCCGCGCCGATCAGAGTTCGACATTATCCTCGCTTCTTCTCAATTCAAATAAAACTTCGTCAAACGCGGGATCCTGATCCGTGCCTTCCTCCAGATTCCTTACAAAAAACGGTTCCTGGTCCCCCACTGAAAAGGTCGTCTGCCTTAAAGTGAGACTATTGTATTCTCCCCTCTCCCTCAATTCCCCGAATCTCTGCAATGCCTGTCTTCCCAGATCAGACTCCAGGAGAATATCCGTGTAATGGACTTCCCGGGGCTCGGTACCCGAACGATAGGGACTGTAGAAATCAGCCGGAATACCCTCCCCGGAACTCTCCGCACTGTCCGTGATCTGGGCCAACGTTTCCATGGGGACAAGCAGGCAGGCCAGCAGTAAAAATCGCAGAATATATTGTCTCATGAGTCAGATTTTCTGGAAAAGCAGCAGGAAGTATATGGGTAACAACCTCTGCGCCAAAAAAACCATTCCGTAAAAGGCCATAACCTCTGCCGGACCTTCCGTTTATATCAGTTTCCGCGCCTCTTCTATAATGCGTTCTGTTGTGATCCCCAGAGACTTATAGACTTCGCTGTAGGGTGCCGACTTGCCAAAGCGGTCAATACCGATAGCCACTCCATGCTCCCCGATCCAGCGTTCCCAGCCGAAGGTAACCCCCGCTTCTACAGATATCCTGGCTTTGACATCCGGGGGCAGCACGTCATCCCGGTAGTCCTTCGTCTGTCTGCCGAAAAGCTCCCAGCTGGGCATGCTGACCACCCGTACTGCAACTCCCTGCTCACCCAGGCTGACAGCGGCCTTCATTGCCAGTTCCACCTCGGATCCTGAAGCCATCAGGATGAGATCGGGCTTTCCGTTTTCAGCATCCAGCAGTGTATACGCCCCTTTCTCAGTCATTGACGCAGGAGCATAGTCCGCCCGTTCATAGGTCGGGAGAGCCTGCCGTGTCAAAGCCATTATAACAGGTCCCCCGGTATATTCCAGGGCAATTTTCCATGCACGGGCTGTTTCGTTCGCATCGGCCGGCCTTAACACCAGCGTGTTGGGGATCAAGCGTAGAGAGGCAAGATGTTCCACGGGCTGATGTGTCGGCCCATCTTCTCCCAACCCGATACTGTCATGAGTGAAAATAAAAATCGAGGGTATCTTTGACAAAGAGGCAATTCTGATTGCAGGCCGGCAGTAGTCGGAAAAAATGAGAAATGTGCCGCCATACGGTATCACCCCCCCGTGGAGAGATAATCCGTTCAGGGCTGCACCCATCGCATGCTCCCGGACACCGTAGTGAATATTCCTCCCTTCATAGGATCCGGACTGGAAGATTCCCTCCCCGGCAAGATCCGTCTTGTTACTGCCCGTCAGATCCGCCGAGCCGCCCAGCAGCTGCGGAACATGCCGGGCGATGGCATTGATTACTTTTCCGGAAGACGCACGGGTGGCCAGTCCTTTTTCATCGGGTTCAAACTCCGGCAGGATATCTTTCCAGTCGGCAGGCAATGAGCGGGACAGGCAACGTTCAAAGAGCTGCGCCTCTTCCCTGTGGAGACTCTTGAATTGTGCCAGCTTTTTGTTCCATTTATCCTCCAGCTCTTTTCCGTGCTCTGTCGCTTTTCCAAAGTGTTGATGAACCTCGCCGGGTATATGAAACTGTTTGTCCGGATCCCAGCCAAGCTTCATTTTTGTAAGGCGGATCTCTTCGGCGCCGAGAGGGGCTCCGTGAGAATCCGCACTGCCCTGTTTATTCGGACTTCCAAAGCCGATGGTTGTTTTGCAAATAATCAGCGACGGTTTGCTGCTCTCATTCTGTGCTTCCCTGATTGCCGACTCTACGGCTGCGCGATCATGGCCGTCAATATGCAGTACGTGCCAGCCGTACGCGTTAAACCGCTTCCCCGCATCTTCAGTGAAAGCAAGATCAGTGGAGCCGTCGATGGAGATGTTATTGGAATCGTAAAGATAGATCAGCTTTCCCAGTTCAAGATGTCCCGCAAGGGAAGCGGCTTCATGTGTTATTCCTTCCATAAGATCACCGTCGCTCACGATAGCGTACGTATAATGGTTTACCAGCCCCTCGCTGTACCGGTTAAATCGTGCCGCAAGATGAGCCTCCGCCATGGCCATACCCACACCTGTGGAAAATCCCTGTCCGAGTGGACCTGTAGTCGTTTCCACGCCCGGCGTCATTCCATATTCGGGATGGCCGGGGGTAATGCTGTCCAGCTGCCGGAAATTTTTCAACTCATCAAGCGAAAGATCGTAGCCGGTGAGGTGCAGCAGGCTGTAGAGAAGCATGGATCCGTGGCCTGCAGAAAGAATGAATCTGTCTCTGTTAAACCAGGCCGGATTGGCCGGATTGTGATTCAGAAATTTACTCCACAGGACATAGGCCGCATCCGCCATCCCCATCGGCATTCCAGGATGGCCGGACCGCGCCGCTTCCACAGCATCCATGGACAGGGTTCGGATTGTATTGACAGATAACTGATCTACTTGCATATCAGACAACATTTGAATATCGGGGGTTTCTTTCATTACAGTTCGGGGATTTGACGAGGTCAGGATTGCCGGTTCAGGATTGCTGGCTCAGATAAGGTAAGAAGATAGGTAAAGAGCATCGCAGAAAACAGGTACATATCTTAATAAATGACAGCGGATGCAGGAGAACAGGGCTGAAAATAGAGGAGAGAGAAATTCACGGCGGATCGTATATCAAAAAAGCCCGCGGGATGCGGGCTTTTCATGTATCTCCAAATCATTTTAAATTCTCAGCTGCCGTTTTCCGCTGCGGCATATCCTTCGCATTCAAGCTCATACTCCATTTCGTGCATGGCCGGATCACGAAAATCACCATAGGCGGCATCTTCAAATGCATTGCACGCATTGCTGACCTGTTCCAGTCCCTTGTAGGCGATTCCCAGTTCGAAATAAATCTTTGCCATGTCGGAAACACCCCCGGATTCAAGTTCAAGTGCTCTGTTGGCATGCTCAATGGCCGTATTATATTCTCCGCGGCCATTGTACACTTCAGCCAATCGGTAGTGAAGGTCCTCATTGTCGGGAACGTATTCTG
Organism: Balneolaceae bacterium; assembly: GCA_040905285.1. Classification (GTDB taxonomy): domain Bacteria; phylum Bacteroidota; class Rhodothermia; order Balneolales; family Balneolaceae; genus JBBDRV01. Next base: position 3,109 of record JBBDRV010000022.1, read on the forward strand.
CCGCTCTTTCAAGCATGCGGAGAGCATCATTATACCGGTCTTCATTTATTCGCTGTACACTCTGATAAACCAGTTCGGTTCCGGCTCTGCGTTTTGCACGTTCGACTGTTTCACTTTCGCCCATTCTTTCACCCACCTCGATTGCAGTATCAAACCACCCCAGCACCTCATCCAGGCCGGCCCCGCTGGCATCCAGCGCGAGCGCCTTCTGGTAATACGGGAGGGTATAATTGGCATTCAGCTCAATAGCCCGGTCAAGGTTTTCAATGGCACCGCTGTAGTCTTCCTGACTGTACTGGGCAACTGCCATATTATAATAGACCTGAGGAATAACGGACCGTGAGCGATCACGCACCTGGTCATCGCCGAATTCCTCTCCTGCTTCGGCCGCATCTTCAAAATACTCGACAGCCTGTTCTGCAGAACTGACAGACCTGTCATTTCTGAAAGTTTCAAATGCACTCGTCGCCCGGCTGAAATAAACACGCGGAAGCTGATTCTCAACCAGTTCTGCAATATCACCACAATCTTCACAATCAGCAGATCGGGAAATGTTCAGGGATTCGCGGTACAATTCTATTGCATCCAGAAATTCACCTTCCTGGGCCAGCTCTCTGGCATTGTTATAAGCCATCGTAGCTTCAGTACGAGCTTCCTGTCCCTGCCCCTCAACTTCTGTTGTAAAGCCTGTGACTGCAAACAGAAAAGCGAATGAAAATATATAAATGCTGCTCAAAGATTTCATGATATTGGTCTTTATGGTTAAAGCCGGTAATGGCCTGCAGGTCAAATACATCAAGGATCAAATCACAATCAGGCCATTAAATGCATTATTTAATACAAGATTTAATATAAATACAACTGATAACACTTTTATAACACTCTCCCCTTATGTCTGTAAGTATATCCATCCTCAATACTGTAAAGACTGAAGGGTGAACAAAAAAACGATTTTTTTAGTAATTCTCCAATTGCAAAAAAGTCTTCATTATGTAAACGAACGGTTAATCATAAAGTTTCCCCGCTCAAGAAATTATAGCCCTGAAAATATTAAATATCAAAGGATATCCAAGCAAGCAATCTGTTGTCAAAAGGAAAAATTCGGCTGCGGATCCCTCTTTTTGTAAAAATCACATACTATCCCGGCGGCTTCAATGTGATCATCCGTGACCTGTACCAGGTCCAGATCCTCCGGAGAAATCAGTTCCTCTCTGACGAGATGCTCTTTTAACCAGGAAATAAGTCCTCCCCAGTACTCGCTTCCCACCAGTACCACCGGAATCCTCGCTATCTTGTGTGTCTGGATCAGGGTCAGACATTCAAATACTTCATCAAGAGTACCAAACCCACCCGGGAAAACAATAAAACCCTGGGCATATTTAACGAACATGACTTTTCTGACAAAAAAATACCTGAAATTGATTTCGTAGTCCGCATGAACATAATCATTGATACCCTGCTCAAAAGGCAGGTCGATACCCAAACCGACTGATTTCCCGCCGGCATTGTGTGCCCCAAGATTGGCCGCTTCCATTATCCCGGGTCCCCCGCCTGTAATAACTCCAAACTTCTTTTCTGAAATAATTTCAGCGGTTTCAACAGCCATATTGTAATATTTGCTTCCGGGCTTTGTTCTTGCCGAACCGAATATGGATATGCAGGGTCCCACCTTGAGCAGCCTGTCATAGCCATCAACAAATTCCCCCATTATTTTAAAAATACTCCATAAGTCACGGCTTTTGTCTTCCTTGAATTTTCCAGGCATAGGTTTGTTTTTTTTACAGGTGAACCAAAGTAATCCATGACCACGGATATGAGATCCCAGCCATATCCGGAAAGGCCGGTTGATAACCCGCCGTCAGGGGGTAATATGATGTTTCTTCCTTCACGGATAGCTTCCGGAATTCAAACGGATGCTGACATGGATGCCCGGACTTCCCTGGTCCATCAATCCCGGACTGATCCGTGCATTGGCAGACAAATCGTCAGAAACATCAAAGGACCGCATATGTGCAAAGACATATGCATCCAGGACATTCAGGCCATAAGCCAGCACCATAATTACATAACTGAAATCCCGCTGATTTCGCAGATTGTCACGGGTCTCCTTCAATTGCTGGGCCGAATAAGCCGAAGGAACAAAATCCGGTGTTTCACCGAATCTATAATCCGTTTCCTCTCCTCTCGTTTCATTATAATAGGCTGCCCTGAACCCGCGGTAATGTTTTGTCAGTCGGTAGTTGTAATAACCGACGCCGGCAAAGATGGCATAGACCAGGGGGACCTTCCAGACCTGTCCGTTGGTAACCTGCCCCCACCCGGGAATCATCATGGACCGGTACATCACTTTTTCCGGGTCCGGATAGTCGCTTTCACCGTTACCGTCTTCGTTATTGTCTACCGTCTCACTCTCCTGGCCGTTATTCAGCTCGTAAAAAGACTCTTTTCCGAAATTGTTTAGCCGAAGTTCCAGCAGTGTATGATCAGTCTGTAAAAAGGACGGCTGTGCCTGCAGGACAGCGGGCAGTAAAAAGATACAGGCAAGGATGAAATATCTAGTCAATCTTTTCAAACAGATGAAGAATTCTTTCCAGGTCATCTTCTGAATAATACGAGATCCGGATTTCACCACCCCTGTTTTTCCCCCTTACATCCACCCGGGTGCTTAACGTACGCTTCAAGCGATCTGAAATTTCATTTAAAAAAGGGTTTTCCGGACTGGTTGAAGACGTTTTTTTTCGTTTCTGTTCATTCTTTTTCTCCAGGGACCGGGCATACTCCTCAACATCCCTGACAGACAGCCCGTTCTCCACGATAGCGTTAAGAAGCTTTTTTTGCTCCTTTTCATTTTTCACGTTGATAATGGCCCTTGCGTGTCCGGTACTTATCAGTTCGTCCCGAAGTGCCGCCTGTATATAATCGGGCAGAGTAAGCAGCCGCAGCATATTGGTTACAGTAGTCCTGTTCCTGCCTACCTTTGATGCCACATCTGCCTGGGTATTGCCCATTTCGTCAATCAGCCTTTGATAACCCATCGCTATTTCCAGGGGATTCAGGTCTTCCCTCTGGATATTCTCGATCAGGGCCAGCGTCAGGATCTGCTCATCATCGACTTCCCGGACATAGGCAGGTATTTCCTCCTTGCCCGCAAGTTTGCTTGCCCTTAGCCGCCGCTCTCCGCTTATCAACTCAAAGCGTTTTTCACCCAGATAGCGAACAGTGACCGGCTGGATAAGGTCGTGTTGACGAATTGAATCCGCCAGCAGGCTGAGGCGTTCTCCGTCAAATTCTTTCCGGGGCTGATCCGGATTGGGACGGATATGATCAACAGGGATCTGCAGGACGATATTCACCTTTTCTGCCGGACTAATCGGGACCGAGGTTTTTACACGATTCCCTTTTTGGTCCGCATTCCCCTTCCCTTCTTCTTCATATTCGGGGAAAAAAGCTCCAAGTCCTCTTCCAAGCACCTTTTTACTCATGTCTACTCCTCACAGTTATTTGGAAAGTACAGTGCTGTCCCTGAACATTTTTTTATTCCGCCTGACCACTTCCCGGGCCAGGGAAAGATAATTTTTTGCACCTACACTGGTGGCGTCATACAGCAGTGCGGGCTTACCGAAACTGGGGGCTTCTGCAAGCCGGACGTTGCGTGAAATTACAGATTTGAAAACCTTGTCATCAAAATATCTTTTTACCTCGTCGGTCACCTGGTTCGACAATCTTGTACGGGTGTCATACATCGTCAGCACCACACCTTCTATTTCGAGCCCCGGATTCAAATGCTGGCGTACAATCTTGATGGTGTTGAGCAATTGTCCAAGACCTTCAAGGGCAAAGTATTCACACTGAACAGGTATCAGGACAGAATCGGAAGCTGTCAGCGAATTTATCGTCAGAAGACCCAGAGAGGGAGGACAGTCAATGATGATAAAATCATATTTATCCCGTAGCCCCCCGATAGCCGATGACAGAATACGTTCACGTCCCTGCCGGTCAACCATTTCAATTTCAGCGCCAACCAGGTTGATATGGGACGGAATCAGATCCAGGTAGGGTAGTTCCGTTTCCCGAATGGCTTCATCTGCCCGTACCCCCCCTATCATTACCTCATAAATGGATGTGGCAACCGTTTTCGGTTCGATTCCCAGTCCGCTCGTCGTATTGCTCTGGGGATCCACGTCTATCAGCAGCGTCGGATGCTCAATTGCGGCAAGACTTGCCGCCAGGTTAATGGATGTTGTTGTTTTACCAACGCCGCCTTTCTGATTTGCAATAGATATTACTTTTCCCATTCAAGAGTTGTCTGTATTGGACTTTTTCTGTTCACATGTTTATCACTGCATGAATACATCCTTCACAATGGGACCTGATCGAATGCAGATGATCCGTGCATCCCGGGAAATCTCTTTTCAACAGTCAGACGACATTTAATCAGACGACATTTTAAAATGTATACAAAGCAGTATGGACATGACGCTGTAATATATATCGATGTCTTCTGGCAACCAAAAGAAGTTATAAACATCAAATTATTAAAAGATGAGCCGTTTAACTATATATCAGCCAATCGGTTAATAGATACGATCATCCTCCCCTGTTCATAGGATATTCCACACATCACACATGTTTGGCACATATGTCTCAGGACCATCAATTACCGCCGGTAAGATGCAGGCCCCGAACACTTCTGTCCCGCCCATCAATGCGCTGCAAGGGGCGAAGCCTTTCCATGCTGGTGTTCAGCATGGAATCGAATACAGCGGCATTTTCTGCGTTTATCCGGTCATTAAAGTGGATTTCCTGATTGTTATCCACCCACGGGGAAAGGCCGTTCGACGTGCTTTCGGAATCAAGATCAAAAGTGTGCACTGCAGATCCTGCTGAAGACTGGCTGTTGGTTGACTCTGCCGGCATGATATTATCCTGTTCATACACCAAAAAGGCACCTGTGAAGAATACGACCAGGACGGTGGCCGCAGCAGAAAAATAGACCGTTCGGATCTGGGTTCTCTTCTTATCGCTGTAATGGTCAGAAGCTTCCCTCAGGATTTTACGGGTCACATGAGCCGGCGGTTCTGTTTCAGGCAGTTCCGACAGACGTTTATTCACCTTTCTCAGGCTTTCAACCTCGATCAAAAGATTGGCGTCATCCATCATCTTTTTTTCAAACAGCATTTCTTCAGAAGGATCCATCTCCTTCATCAGATAGCGAATACTCGAATTATCATCGAACATCATACTTTACTGGACTCACTTTTTTGTTCCTGGTCAAACATTTTTCTCAGATTTATTAACGCGTAACGCATACGCCCCAATGCGGTGTTGATGGAAACATCCGTCAATTCTGCAATTTCCTTAAATGGCATTTCGTAATAATGTCTCAGCATAACCACCGTTCGTTGCTCCTCGGGAAGATCTGATATATGTTTCATCAGGCTTGCTTTTGACTCACTCAATTCAAGCTCTTCCTGCTGGCTGACCATATCTTCATCCGGAAGCCTGTCATAATAATCGGTCTTCGATTCCTTGTCGTAGTTGGTACCAACGTCGACAAACCTTTTTTGTTTTCTGATATGGTCAATTGTGGCATTATGTGCTATTCTCATTACCCATGCAATCCATTTCCCCTGTTCATTATAGGTATCATCCATCTTGGTGATCACTTTGGTGAACGTATCCTGGAAGATATCATTGGCAACCTCTCCATTATTCACCATACTGTAAATATAGGAATATACTTTTGCCTGATGCCTGTTCATCAATTCCTGGAAAGCATGCTCATTGCCGTTCCTTCGGTACAAACGTACCAGTTCACGGTCTTTCATATCTTCATATTCACCGGGAATATGTTCTGCTTTATTAAGTCTCATAATCAGATAAGTTAAAATTTTTTCACAGAATCCATAAAATTACTGCATTCAACTGAAAATCTGCATTCGTTCCTTCTCTCGGGTTTCAGGAGGTCACTGATAGCCGCCTTCGTTCAGCAGGTGTTAAACCCTCCTGCTTTGGACCTCAATGACTCCTGAATACCCAGTAAAGAAAAAATTGTGCCAACATTCCCATATATGCCAAATTATACCTTGTCATTTATTCTGCTTCAGGGACAGTGGCACATTTCCTTACATTTGTACCCGGAATATATTGGTTTGTTTCCCGACGTAACATAACATATAAATGCTATCTCTGCCTGTTAATGCTCTCCCTCAGCGGCTATACTTCTTTTTTCTTCTGAAAATAATTGTATACCGATTCCCCCCTTTTTATACCCGCCTTATCCTGGAGCTCTTCCAGAGCGGCAGAGGATATTTCTTTCACCGAACCAAATGATCTGATCAATTCTCTGGCCGTTTTTTCCCCCACCCCTTCTATCCCGGTCAATTCAGTCTGCACAATTCGTTTTGACCTTTTGGACTTATGAAAATTGATAGCAAAACGGTGAGCCTCATCTCTGGCCTGCTGGAGCAATTTCAAAGCGGATGACGTTTTTGGAATCATCACAGGCTCCGTTTTTCCCGGCAGGAACAACTCCTCCAGACGCTTTGCCAGTCCAACGACTTCTCCTGCATGTTCATACCCGATTTCTTCCAGGGCCTCCAGTGCGGCATTCAGCTGCCCCTTTCCGCCATCAATGACAATCAGGTCCGGAGCCTGCAGACCCTGGTCCCTGACCCTCAAATAGCGTCTTTTCACTACCTCCTTCATAGATGCATAATCATCAGCTCCCGTAACATTTTTAATATGGAACCGTTTGTACTCGCTTTTACGCGGTTTGGCATCAACAAAACAGACCATCGATGCTGCCGGGTCACTTCCCTGTATATTGGAATTGTCAAAACACTCAATGCGCCGCGGCAACCTCTGCAGTTGCAGGTATTCCTTTAAATCTTTTACAGACTGGGGTATGCGCTCCCGCTGAGCCCTGGCTTTTTCCAGTTTTCTCTCTCCCAGGATAAGCCGGGCATTTGACTGGGCCATTGATATCAATTGTTTTTTTTCTCCAATTTTTGGGTGACTTACCGGCACTTTTCTTCCGAGCTGCTGCCACAGGTATTCCAGCAGGGGGTCGGGATCGGGAAGCGCCTCACTCACATAAACCTCATCCGGGATGGCCCCGGCAAACTGCCCCGTGTAATAGTCCTCCACAAATGACTGCATTATATCACCGGGAGATGTATCTCTTATATTCTTCAGGAAACGGTTAAATTTACCGATCAGCTTTCCCTCCCGTATTTTAAACAGAACGCCGCAGGCCTCGCCCAGTTCCTCATCGACGGAAAGGGCAAACAGATCCCTGTTGACGACCCTGTCTGCAACAATTTTCATCTTCCGGTTGTATTTGACCAGGGAATCAAGAGAATCCCGGATCTGTGCCGCATGTTCAAAATCCAGCGCATCCGATGCAATCTGCATCTCATCCTTCAGTTTACGCATGAGGTCTTCGGTTTTCCCGTTCAGCATGCGTTTCACATTCTCCATAACAGCCCTGTACTTCTCAATCTCCCAGTCCCCGGAACAGTTATCCAGATAGTCATCAAAACAGGAGTGCCATTTCGGCACCTCTTTTATTCTGTCTACTGTTCGCGGATTTACGGCACAGGTGCAAAGGCCAAACGTCTTTCGGATCGATTCAAGCATTCTTCTCATATGCCCTACATGATCGTAAGGGCCGAAATACCTTGTGCCGTCTCTCCTGATGGTTCTGGTCGGGAATACACGGGGACGCTCATCAGCCGTCAGGCAAACATAGGGATAGGTTTTATCATCCCTGTACATAATATTATACCTGGGATGATGTTTTTTTATCAGGTTGTTTTCCAGTATCAGAGCTTCCGCTTCCGAATCTGTAATTATAACATCCACATCGCTGATCTTGGAGATCATCAGTTTAATGCGGCCGTTGTGATTCCCCGAATTCTGAAAATAGGATCGTACCCGGTGGCGAAGCCTCTTGGCCTTTCCGACATACAGTATCTCATTCCGGTCGTCCCTGAAGCGGTAGACTCCCGGAGTGGATGGCAACCTGTCAATTTTTTCCTTAAGTATGGATTCTGGCATGATGAATTCTGACATTGGGACAAGATCCGGTGTCCGGCAACCGGCAGCATAATGCAGCGGAGGAAACACCATACAACAACAAAAACAAGCAATGAGAACAACAACAAGCAATGAGAACAACAACAAGCAATGAGCAATGAGCAATGAGCAAATCTACCGGGACACGACCCGACATTCCCATTCTTTATGAGGACAATCATCTGTTGATCATCATAAAACCGGTGGATGTGCTCTCCCAGCAAGATTACACCGGAGATCCTGATGTACTCACCCTCTGCAAGGCCTATCTCAGGAATAAATATAACAAATCCGGCAACGCTTTTTTAGGCCTGGTTCACCGGCTGGACCGGCCGGCCGGAGGTGTCATGGTACTGGCAAAAACATCCAAAGCGGCCTCACGTATTTCCGAACAGATCAGAAACCACACTTTTCAGAAACGCTATCAGGTGGTTGTCTCTGGCAGAACCGCCCCTAACGGCGTATTGATTCATCACCTGCAGAAAAATTCCGAAACCAATTTTGTCACTGTTTCAGCGAACAGGGATCGTTCAAAAAAAGCGGAATTGAGCTATATCCGGAAAGCTTACAACCCGTTGAAAAACCTGTCCCTTCTTCAGGTCAGTCTGATTACCGGCAGGCCTCATCAGATCCGCGTACAGTTCTCCGCAGAAGGATACCCGCTCGCCGGAGACAGAAAGTACGGCAGCCGGGTTCAGGATTCGGCCGGGCCGGCTTTGTTTGCGTCTTCAGTACGGTTCGCCCACCCCGTTAACGGCCAACAGGTTGAATTCACTTCTGACTGCCCGGACCACAAACCATGGAATTATTTTTAACCAAAGTTATTTTTTGATTACACTGTACCAGGATTTTTATTACACTGTACCAGGATTTTTATTACACCATCCTGATTAATTACACACCTGTTCCGCCGGGATATGTAAGGAAAGGTTATACTACTTGCAATCTGTCGAACTTGGGAACAGAAAGCGAGCAGGATGAGATTTTGGCACAATGGAATTTGCACAA
>JBBDRV010000023.1:0-12148 GCA_040905285.1 Balneolaceae bacterium
GGACACAGCCGTCTATGCCGTCGCCTTTTACATCGGAACCGTCATTGCCGTTCCCCAGCGTTCGATTGAAAAGATTACCACTCCGCTGATTGCCGAATATATCCGCCGGAGAAAATGGGCTGAGGTAGAAGAAATATACCGGAAGACCTCCCTGACACAGGTTATCGCCGGAACATTTATCCTGCTTTTAATATGGGTGAACAGCGGGCATCTTTTGAACCTGCTCCCCGCGGTATACAGCGACGGGCAGTATGTGATTCTGTTTATCGGGCTGGGCAAACTGTTTGATATGGCGACCGGTGCCAACGGAAGCATCATCATCAACTCCCGCCACTACCGCTTTGATCTGGCCAGCAACCTGCTCCTGATTTTTTTCACCGTCAGCACCAATTTGCTGCTCATACCGTCCTACGGAATCCACGGAGCCGCCGTCGCCACCATGCTTTCCCTCTTTCTCTATAACCTGATCAAACTTGTTTTTGTCTGGACTGCTTTTTCCATGCAGCCTTTTTCAAAAGAATTCATCTGGCTGATTGTTCTGGCCCTGGTCTCGCTCGGTGTGATTTCACTGCTTCCCGGACTTGGCATCATCCCGCACCTGGCTGCCACGCTCCTGATCCTGTCGGCTACTTTTTTATTTCCTGTCTGGCTTCTCGGTCTTTCGGCTGATCTGAACCGGCTGGTCAGCCGGCTGCTGTCGGGAAATTCCTGAGGGTCGACATGGCGGACAATCCTTCCAGTCTCATAAACTTCCGAATGAACAGAACGGACCGTATGTTTGCAATTAAAATCCGTTCGCAATCACGAGCAAGTTCGTAATTTCATCCTGTTTGTATTCAATCCTGTTCTCATTGAATTAGAACAGAATAATGACCAACGAATGAACCGCATATGAAAATCCTGAACGTGGACAACAGTGGCAGCCGGCCAAAAATGGTACCGGATGAATCTCCCGAGCCTGTTCCCGGCGGCTGTGAACTGCTTGTAAAAATAGAGGCCGCCTCCCTGAACAGGGCCGACCTGATGCAAAAAAGTGGAAAATATCCCCCGCCTGAAGGTGCACCGGATATATTGGGTCTTGAAATGGCCGGAAAAGTTGTACAGACCGGTCCGGGAGCCGAAAAATTCAAACGGGGTGACCTGGTTTTCGGCCTTCTCCCCGGCGGCGGGTATGCCGAATATTGTACGCTCCACGAAAAAATAGCCATGGCAATGCCTGATTTCCTCAGTTTTGAGGAAGCTGCAGCCATTCCTGAAGCCTTTCTGACAGCCTGGCAGGCCCTGGACTATCTCGGCTGCATACAACCCCGTAACACAGTCCTGATACATGCCGGTGCAAGCGGTGTCGGAACTGCGGCCATACAGCTGGCCGGGCAGGTTTTTCAGAATACCGTAATTACTACAGCCGGGCGGGATGAAAAGCTGGATATCTGCACTGACCTGGGTGCCGACATGGTCATTAATTATAAAAAGGACGATTTCGCTGAAGTTATAAGGCAAAAACTGGGCAGGGACAGCATTCCTCTTATCCTCGATTTTATAGGCGCACCCTACTGGGAGAGAAATATCGACTGTCTGGCTATGGACGGCCGCCTCGTTCTCCTGTCCATGTTGGGGGGCGTCAGCGCGGAGGAGCTGAATCTGGTTCCCCTGTTGAGAAAGCGGCTGACGGTGACGGGATCCACCCTCCGGAACAGGACTGACGGGTACAAGGCAAAGCTGACTGCCGATTTTTATGCCGGTGCAATGCCTTTTTTCATTCAGGGCAGATTAAAGCCGGTGATTCATTCGGTGTTCGACTGGACAGAGGTTGAAAAGGCACATGCGCTTATGGCAAACAATGAAAATACGGGGAAGATTGTCCTTACCGGCATGTAGGCATGTAGACATGTAGCACCGGCAGAATGTACGGTTTTACGGCGCCCCTGACCCGGCACATCTCAACCCGCTCATCCGCACATGTTAAACCATCGGGCGCACACTGTCCCCGCACAACGGCACATCACCCGCGAATTTTAAACCCGGCGCATCTCGTAAAGAGCGATACTGAGAGCCACCGCGGCATTCAGGCTTTCCACAGTTTCCGATTGGCCTCTGATGCAAACACGCTTCCGGTTACCGGTAAACAGGGCCTGGTTCACGCCGTTTGCTTCATTCCCGACCACCAGGATCACTCTGTCCGTTTTCCCCGCCTCTTCCAGTACGGCTGACTCTTCCCCGTCCTGAAGCAGGAACACCTGCCATCCCTGTTCCTCCAGCAGGGAAAGCATCGGATGAAGTTCTCCGCCTGCCACCGGCAGAGCCCCTGTCGCGCCGGCTGTACTTCTTACAACTTTCGGATGGTACGGATCCACGCTTCCGTTACCGCATAACAGGCCTCCTGCGCCAAACCAGACAGCCGTACGGATCATGGTCCCCAGATTGCCCGGATCGCGAATACCGTCGACTGCAATCATCAGCCCTTTCCCCGTCTTCATCCGATCCACAGATATGTCCGGCGGTATTCTGCAGACCGCCGCAACCCCCTGCGGATTTTTCGTATCAGCCACTGCCTGGAAATCCCGTTCATCCAGCTCATAAAAAGGACAGGCGGCATGATCAGGCGTCCACCCGGATGAACCGGATCTGAGCACAGCCTCTACGGCAATCCGTCTGTTGTGAAGGATCTGCTCCACACAGCGTTCACCCTCTGCCAGGAACAGACCCAGGTCCCGCCGGTATTTTTTTTGCCGGAGCTTTCTCCAGTTTTTGATCTGTTGTCCGGAGGGCCTGTCAGGTTTCATGGGAAATACTGTTTTGTAGCCTATGCCGCGTTTGTAGCCTATGCTGTGTTTGTAGCCTATGCCGCGGAACCGGTCTCGAGAACATCCTCATTCAGCCACCAGGTAAAGATATAGCCGATGATGGGCAGCAGGGCGGCTACTGCGAAGACAACACCGTAACCGAGCCCGATATCGAGAGCATATCCGGTAAACCAGATAAAGACCACCGACCCCCCGTACTGGCCGAGACTGGACCAGCTGATGACGGACGCCATCTCCGCCGACGGAAAAGAATCCGATGCCAGTGCGAGCATGTTTGAAACCCAGATTCCCCAGGAAAAAGTCAGAAAGCTGATGATGCTCAGCGCTATCCACGGGTTTTCCGTAAACCCGACCAGAAAGCTGCTCATCATCAGGAGGGCGCCGGCCAGCATCATTCGTTTACGAGCCCTGATCGGGGTCATTCCGCCGGCAACCAGCTTTCCGGAAAAATATCCCCCCAGGATATTCCCCACGTCGGCCGTTGCGAAAGGGACCCAGGCGATCATCGCCATATCCATCAGGTCAAATCCGTATTCCCTGTTCAGGTAGAGGAACAGCCAGGTTATGATGAAGAACCAGACGGGACTTGTAATCATGCGGGCAAAGAAGATCCCCCAGAACTCCTGCTTTTTCAGCACACTTTTCGTCCGCCTGGTCGGGCGGAGGGCGCGGTCGTCCATGATGATCTTCATCTCCTCATCACTGATGTGAGGATGCTTCTCCGGCTCGTAATAGTAGTAAAGCCAGAAGCCGATCCAGGGAATGCCTAGCAGAGCGCTGATAAGGAAGGGCCAGCGCCAGGCATCGGAAGGAGATAGGACTTCACTGCCGCCGTTTGCAAGAGGCTCTACGTCGATCACCTCCCCGCCTGTCAGCCAGACAAACAGGAGTACGGCGGGAGGGGCCAGTATGGCTCCGATGGACACACCGCCGTTAAAGAAGCCCATGGCTATGCCGCGTTCCTTGGCGGGAAACCATTCTGTTATGGCCTTGGAGGCACCCGGCCAGTTGCCCGAATCCCCGACTCCTAAGATAAACCGGCAGACGAGAATAAATGTAAAACCTGTGGCGAATGCGGTCATTCCCCCGCCGACAGACCAGACAATGACGGCGATAGCGAAGCCCCAGCGTGCTCCGAACCGGTCCATGAAAGGACCCGCCACCAACAGCCCCAGAATGGAACCAAGCATATAGGCATTGGCAATAGCGGCATACTGACCGTCAGTCAGCCCCAGATCACCCCTGATAAACGGTGCAAGAACCGCCAGTATCTGCCGGTCGATGTAGTTGTTTACTGTAGAGAAGAAACAGAGCAGGACAATAATCCAGCGGTAGTGGCCTGTCTTCAGGTTATCGAGTACATGTCCTGTGCCCCGTAGTGCCATGGATCAGAATTTTCGTTCTATTGTTATCTCTCGCTTCTGCTCCAGTGCCTCATGAACGGCCAGGGCCACGCGGGTCGCTTCAAGACCGTCAGGTCCCCCGGGATACTGTCCCTCAAACTCCAGGGCGGAACGCCCCCGGCGGATATGTCCCGCCAGCCGCATAAAATCCTTTATCGGCTCCACAAAATAGCCGGAATGGACCTCCTCACCGTCAGCCGCGACAGAAACATGGGCCGAGTTTATGTTGTAGGTCTGGGTGGAGGAGTTGCCTGTGCAGCCTTTGAAACCACGATCCTGGGTATCCATTTCCAGTATGCCCTCCGTCCCGACGAACCGGGTTCCCTGATTGACAACCGCTTCAAAATTTTCCGGAAGGATCCAGGAGATGGAAACCGGAATAACAGCGCCGTTGACGAATTCAAGCTGGGCATGCACCGAGTCATAGGTATCTATTCCCAGGGAGGACAGTTTTCCCTTGAAACCGTGGGCCGTCACCCGCCGTACCTCGGAGCCGAGGACCCATCGCAGCATATCGACCTGGTGGACACCTATAAACCAGAACGGATCGGTCTTATCAGCCCAGGAAGAAAACCAGTCCCGCGGGACGACAATTTTATCTTCCATATAGGTATACCCGTACTGGATGCTGCCGAGAGCCCCGGACTGTATGAGCTGCCGGGACTTCTGATAGACTTTGTCATAGCGCTTGTGGAAATCGACAAACAGCAGTGCCTCCTCCTCCCGGGCCACCCGGACCATCTCTTCACAGCCTTCTGTGGTAAGGTCCATCGGCTTTTCCACAATCACCTGCTTCCCCGCCCGCAGGGCCTCGATTGTCATCTCACGGTGGAGATGGTCGGGGGTGACAATGCTGATTGCATCGATATCGTCCCGCTCAAGCAATTCCCGCCAGTTGGTCGTCCCGTCTATACCGAATTCCTCACTCACCTTTGAAACCGTCTGGTCGGTTCGGGCAGCCATCGCCACCAGGCGGGCAAGTCCTTCTCTCTCCAGGTCCCTGACCGCATTCATATGATGACGTGCCCATATTCCGCCCCCGATAACCCCTAAGCCCGGTACCTGGTCCATTTTATCTTTTTTATTTAAAGAAAATTCACCGTCAGCCTGTGCAATCCTGTTACATGTACTATTGAACCCTGGATTCATGCATGTGGGAGATCTTCCATTCACCGTCTTCCCGTACAAATACGGTTGTGAAAATGAAATCGCCGCCCCATTCTTCACCATCCCAGAGCCCGGTCATATTTGCATCATAGGTCGCCCAGGCCACAGAATTATGAATATTAATATCCAGGTTTGAATAATCTATATTGAATTCAGTCATATTTTGGCGATGGTTGCTGAACAGGGTTTCCGCATCCATTTTATTTCCGATAGCCGTATAGAGGAGCCAGTTCGGCAGCGAATACTGATTAAAATGCTCCAGATCCTGTTCACCAAGTGCAGCCCATCCCCCTTCAATGATTTCGGTTATTTCCCGTTCTGCAGTCTCTGTATCAGCCGTATCCGTCTCACGACGATCTTCCGAACAGCCAACCGCATAAAAAGAAAAAGAAACGAGGATAAAAAATAAAAATAAGCTTCGCATGAGAGTACAATTATAGGTTAAAGAATACCTGACTGTATAAATTTAAAGAACTACCTGCCTGATAATGAATAACTGTAAATACTGTAATTTGTTGCTTACGACTGCATTGACCCGTGCGGCACAAGGCACCGCCCAGTTCACCGCACCGCGTCACCGTCACCTGTCGCCTGTCGCCTTCACCGGTTTGCAAAACTGAAGAATGGCGTGGACCAGCAACTGTGCACTGCCGGAGATGTCGGACATCTCTATCTGTTCATCCCTGGAATGGGCAAACTTCAGATCCCCCGGCCCAAAAACCACTGCGGGGATGGAAAGAAAATGAGGATAAAACCAGGCGTCGCATGATGCCGGAAATGCACTGACCTCAAGCGGTACGCCCGCATTTTCCGAAGCAGTCATCACAGCGGACGGCAAATCCGATTCCGGATCCACCACAGAACAGTCGTGCCTGTAGGTGAACTCCAACTCAAAATCAGTTGGTTTCAGCCCCACCTTTTCCAAAAGAACCTGTTCAAATTCCCCGCAGATTTCGTCCCGTGTTTTATTGGGAAGAAACCCGAGCACACCTTCAAGAACAGCCTCGTTCGGTGCGGCTGCCGGCCAGTTTCCGGCAGAAAGCCGGCCGAAGGTCAGGGGCATCGGGTTGCTGTACCGGTTAAACAGTGGAAATAAGCGGGACTGGTCAAGGAGATTCCTGTGATACGTTTCAAGTGCGCTGATCGCTTTATGGGCCATCATCAGGGCGCTCCGGGTCTGCCCCGCCTGTCCGCTGTGGCCGGCTGTTCCGTAAAAGCGAATTTTAAACCAGACCGCCCCGCGTACGGATGTATACAGATTTCCGGATGACGGCTCCATGACAACACAACCGTCGGCCTCCTCGCCCCTGCGTATCATCGCCAGTGTTCCGTTGCCGCCGTTTTCCTCCTCATTCACCGTATGGAAAATAACCCTGCCGGGCATGTCGGGAGCCAGTCGGTCCAGTGCCTTCAGAGCCAGAAATACAGCAACAAGAGGCCCCTTGTCATCACACGCGCCCCTCCCGAATACCGTGCCGTCCTTCTGTTTCCCCTCCCAGGGCGTGTCCATTCCCTGCGACGGCGGAACCACATCCATATGGGCATTGATCAGCAGTGTTCTGCCCGGCTGCCGTCCTTCGCGGACAAATCGCAGGTTGTACCGGCCGTCGTACGACAGGCCGGGGATGGGAAAACTGTATTCCGGATCCCTGGTGAAATCAGGCGGAAAAAACACCCGCTCAACCGTTCCCTCAAGGGATGAGAGCTTCTTTTCAAAAAAGGCCATGGCTTCCTTCTCGTCGCCGGGTGTCGACGGAAACTGTATGAGCTCCCCGAGAAGGTCCCCTGCAGCGGGCAGGAGCGATTCCACGGCATCCCGGATTTCACCACGGACGGCTGTCATTTCAGGTGTTCCCATCGTCAGTCGTATTCTGGATAGTTCGGGTAATTCGGATATTCATTCGGAAATTCATTCGCACATCAAAGATTAGCCTCTGCCCTTTGCAGGGCCGTTTTAAATGCGGATAAACTTTCCATTGCAAGCTCTTTGGTCATCACAAGCGGTGGCGCAACACGCAATACATTCCCGTACATGCCCACAGCCCCTGTAAGAAGGCCCTCTTCCGCACAAAGCCGGATCATATTTTTAGTGAATTCCGGGGCCGGTTCTTTTGTTGCCTTGTCCAGAACAAATTCGAGGCCCATGACAAGCCCCCGTCCGCGGACATCTCCCAGTACACGGCTGTTTTCCGCGATTTTCTCCAGTTCTCCTTTCATCCAGGCGCCAAGATTCCGGGAATTGAGGACAAGCGGCTCTTTTTCAAAGATGTCGAGTACGGCACAGACGGCAGCACTGGAAACCGGATTGCCGCCGAGTGTACTGGACATCTCCCCCTTCGCAAGCCCTGAAAAAAAGTCCGACCGTGCTGCAATGGCAGAAACCGGTACGCCGCAGCCTGTGGCTTTGCCCAGAGCAAGCAGGTCCGGCTCCAGATTTTCATGTTCAAGTGCCCACATGGTTCCGGTCCTGCCGTAAGATGCCTGCACTTCGTCCAGTATATAAACCAGATTGCGCCTGCGGACCCATCTTTCCAGCTCCTTCAGCCAGCCTTCCGGAGGAAAGATAAACCCTCCGGCACCCTGATAGGGTTCCACCAGCACACCTGCCAGGGATCCGGTCGAATTCACCGCAACCAGTTCATCCAAAAAGTCAAAATATGTTCTGAATTCCGGACCTCCCCCGCACCAGCCCAGAGGATCCCTGTAGGGATTGGGATAGGGGGCACGAATAACACCGGGCACAGTCGGTCCGTATCCTTTCTTCGGCCCGGCCAGCCCCCCTGCGGAAGCGGATCCGGTCGTCCGCCCGTGGAATCCGGCATGAAAACTGATCACTTCGTAACCGCCGGAATGACGTTTCATAAGCCGGATCGCACCTTCAACAGCCTCGCTTCCCGTGCTCAGGAAAAACACCTTGTCCAGATGAGGAGGCAGGGCCGAAACAAGGCGCCGGGAAGCTTCAATCCGTTCCACATTGGCACATTCGTAGTTGTTCAGCAGCCGTCCGGTGCTTTTTCTTGCTTCGGCTACAAGGTGCGGATGGCAATGACCCACATTGGTTACCAGTACGCCGGATGTCCAGTCTATATAGACATTGCCGTCGACATCCGTCACCAGACATCCTTCAGCGGAATCCCACACGACCTCTGCCTGGATTCCGGTTACATCCGCTTCATACCGGTGCCACCTGTCGATCAGCTCCCGGCTCCGGGGACCGGGGATCTCTGTGGAGAGGCTGATAGCAGTTGAGCGGGAAGATTTCATATCAGTCCGGTTTTACTGAATTTCACGCCGTTTATCATATTTGCCGGATTGCCGCCCTCTGCAATACTCAGGATGTCCCCGACAATCTTTTCACGGATCGCCCAGGCTGATTCGACGGATGCCCAGCCACTGTGGGGTGTCAGAATAACATTACTGTGATGGAACAGCGGATAAGCCTGTGAAGGCGGTTCATCGTCATAAACATCGATGGCGGCACCGCCAATATCCTTTGATTCCAGTGCCTCGGCCAATGCCCCGGCATCGACAATGGGTCCCCGTGCCGTATTAATGACGTATGCCGTTTCTTTCATTTTTGCCAGGGTTTCCCTGTTTACCAGACTGCGGGTATCGGAATTCAGCGGCGTGTGTATGGTGATAAAATCGGCCCGGGCAAGCAGTGTATCCAGGTCGGTCCGTTCAACACCGGCCTTTTCAAACTCACTGTCATCAACATACGGATCCGCAGCGATCAGCCGGAATCCAAAAGACTGCAGCTTGCGGGCAACCTGGAGGCCAATCCGGCCAAGGCCGATAATTCCGACAACTTTGCCCTCCATTCGTCGTATGGGAAACAATCCGGAAAAATCCCATTCACCCCGTCTGGAGGAGTTCTCCAGCGTATCCCTTGCTATAAACAGTTTGCGGGCGGAGGCCATAATAAGGGAAATGGCATGTTCAGCAACATCCGTGGTGCAGTAGTCCGGCTGGTTTGCGAATTGAATATTATTGCGGGTACAGGCGTCGACATCAACATTGTCATAGCCTATCCCGTGGCGGATAATAACTTTGCAGTTATCGAGCCGGTCGATCAGAGTTGCAGGCATCCGCACCATGTTGACGACAATGACATCCGCATCTTTCACTTTTTCATAAACCTCGTTTTCAGGCTGCCCCTTTAGCTGGAAAGCGTCCAGCTCGATTCCGCGGTCTTCCAGAACCCCTTTTTCCCACTCGAGGTCACTTTCGATATAGTCGGTAACGACAACTTTCCTTACTGCTGATGTTTTTTCTGCTGATGATTTTTTCCGGGTGGGCATGTAAAATATACTCGCTCAGTTTTGTGGATTGGATGTAATCCGGACGATGTTGCAGTCAGGCGGAATTGTACAACCGGGAAATTTCACAGGTCTTTTCGACCCGTATCTGCGGAAGCCTTCACAGGATCCTCCCCTCCGACGAGCAGACTGCGTGTCTGATCCTCACTCTGGCTGCGTTCTTCGGTAGACAGCAACACCTGCTCGGCAATATCAGAGGGAATAACAAGAACCCCGTCTGCATCGGCCAGCAGCATATCCCACGGCCGGATGAGGATGTCATTCCACCAGATCGGTATTTGCCAGCCGCGAAGCCGGGAATATACAAAACCGTCAACCGGACTGGTGAACTTGGAAAAAATCGGGAAATCCATCTCCCGGACAAATCCCACATCTTTTGCACCGCCGTTAATAACCGCACCGCGCACCCCGTTTCGAATGCAGATCGTGGTCGCCAGTTCACCCCAGAAACCGGATACCTGGTCAGCGCCCGTATCCACAACGATGATGCTGTTCTTCGGATAAGATCCCACCATACGGGCAGCCGGACGGTCGCGCTCATCCGGTTCGGGATCAGAAATCCACTGGATCGTAAAGGCGAATCCGGCTACAGCTTCCCGCTTCAGGGTTCGGGTGATGCACTTGCATTCGGGACCAAGCCACTGGTTATGATACCCCATCTCCTGGAAAATATCGATGACAGCCCCCGTATACAGCTGCGAATACCTCTCCACCAGGTCGTCGACCGGAATTTTTTTATAGGGACAGGGGATGTCCCTCACTTTTGTCATTTCTTCTTCCTTGCTGGTTCCCATATCCTGTTCATCCTGTTGAAGGTTGCTCATATGCCTGATTTTTCACTCGATCTCCGGCTAATTCCGCGGGCATATCCACGGAATTGATATTCCGCCATTTGCAGGAGGAAGATTTTTGGAAAAATACAAAACGCGGGTTAACGACGCAACAGTCACCCCCCGGCCGCCAGCCCGTAATCTGTCTGATTCAGCTTCTTCAGCTGCAATGCCGCAGCCGGAATAAACAGCTTTTCCTGCCGGTATCTTATCGCTTCAATCATTTCGGCAGTAACCAGTCTGACGCCTGTCCCGCTTACCCGGAACCATTCATTGTCTGCTTTCCTGCTCTCGCCTATGATCGTCCCCTCCGTAATGGTGCAGCCTTTGTCAATGACTGCATTTTTTATCCGGCAGCCGGGTTTTATGTCCACATCCGGAAGAATGACCGAATTAATGATCTCCGATCCCCGGACTTTCACACCGGAAGAGATGACGGAGTTTTCAATACGGGTATCGGACAGGCTGCAGCCTGCTGAAATGACGGAATTACTGATTATCCCCGGCCATCCGTTTTCATCGGTCATGAAACGGGCCGGCGGGCAATGTGCGGGAGCCGTATGAACCGGCCACTCCGGATTGCCCGGATTCAGTTTTGCATCTCCTCCGGTAAGCTCCATGTTTGCCTGATAGTAGGAATCGACCGTACCCACATCCCTCCAGTAACCCGGACGGCCCGAAGTTTCCTCAAGGAACGGCCATGCAAAAACTTTCGAGGACTGCAATGCCACAGGTATGATATCCCTTCCGAAATCATGAGCCGTATCTTCTTTGTCAGCATCGCTGACAAGTAATTCAAGCAGCTTTTTCGTCTTGAAAACATAAATTCCCATGGAAGCCAGACACCTGTTTTTCTTTCCGGGGACAACTGCGGGATTGTCCGGTTTTTCCTCGAAACGGGTGATCCGGTACTGTTCATCAACAGCCATTATACCGAAGGAACCGGCTTCCTCTTTTGAAATCTCAATGCAGCCGATGGTCACGTCCGCCTCATTCTCCTCGTGGAAGGCCAGCAATGGATTATAATCCATCTGGTAGATGTGGTCACCTCCAAGGATCAATACATACTCAGGATTATGCTTGATGATAAAGTCGATATTCTGATAGATGGAATCGGCAGTACCCTCATACCATTCATCCTTGATGCGTTTTTGCGCCGGGATTATTTCAACAAATTCCCCGAATTTTGAATTCAGGAAATTCCACCCTTTCCCCAGGTGACGGATCAGGGACTGGGACTTGTACTGGGTCAGTACCCCGATGCGATTTATGCCGGAATTCACACAATTTGACAGGGAGAAGTCAATAATGCGATAGTTTCCACCAAACGGAACAGCCGGCTTGACCCTCCATTCCGTCAGTTCCGAAAGACGGGTGCCGCGTCCTCCCGCGAGAATCATTGCCAGTGTATCGCGTGCATATTCTCTACTGTGACGGGTACCGTTTCTCTTCGATTGAATATTATCGGTTATCTGCATAGCCATTACCCCGTGTTTTAATTAGTAGGCGGTCAGGCAGTCTGTCGGACTTACTCTGTTCCTAAGTCCGACAGACTGCTATAGAGTGACTTTCATCCCGGCGGTCCCGCAAAAAACTCTCTTTATTCCAAACGGACACACTTATTA
>JBBDRV010000024.1:0-12080 GCA_040905285.1 Balneolaceae bacterium
CCAGCGGATAGGCCTCGACCGACCGGTAAACCACCTCGGGTGCCGGATCCAAATGCCTCAGTTCGTCAAGTAGAACCAGAAAGTTTAATCCGGTACCAAAACCCACCTCGAATATTCGGAACGGGTGAACACTGCCTGTGCGGCGGATCAGGCCGGGCGTTTCAAAAAAAACGTGCCGGCTTTCGGCTATGGCCCCGTTCGGGTTGTGATAGAACTGGTTGAACTTCTTCGAATGGAGGGTGTGGGATCCGTCCCCGCAAAGATGACGTTTGGTTTGGTGCATCTGCTTCCGCTATGTTTATCCCTGCATTTCAGTCATTTCAAATATTTCAATTATTCCGTCACGGGTCAGGGGACCATCCACGTCCAGCTGCTGTCCGTCACCATAGGTTTCAAGGGCATAGTCGGCAATGCCGCCGAAGGCTTTTTCGGGCACCCCTACATCAGACAGTGGCTGATAGAGTCCGTTATCCCTCAGCCATTGTTCAAACGCTGTAATAAAGGACAGGGCGTCGGTTTCCCGATCACCTGACGGAGCAATATCGAAGAGCCGGTGTCCCAGCTGGGCCAGGCGGTCCTGCAGGCGGCCTTCCCTGTTCAGCCATCTGAAGTAGGCTGGATAGATCGTTGCAAGCCCCCGTCCGTGAGCGAGGTCCGGATTATACCCGCTCAGGGCATGTTCCAGGTTATGCATTCTGAAAGGGGCGGGAGTACGTCCTGACTGCTGCAATCCCAACAGGGCCATTGTAGATGCCCAGAGCAGATCCCCCCGAAGGTTTTCATTTCCCGGATCCTTCTCTACCAGGGGCAGCGTCGTCATTACCGTTTCCATCACACCTTCGCTGTAGCGGTCGGCCAGGGGCGAGTCATTTCCCCCGAGGAGGTAGTTTTCAAATATATGGCTCAGAATATCGGATGCTCCGTCCCGGGTGGTCTCCAGCGGCAGCGAGGTGTGAAAAGCGGGATTGAGCCAGGAAACCGCCGGTTTGAGAAACGGGTAACTGACGGGGGCTTTCCCCTGAACGTCGGGTTTTGAGATGATGGCGTGCATGGTTACTTCAGACGCTGTCGCTGCCGTAGTGGGAATGGTGGCAACAGGCAGTGCCCCCGCCATCGTGTTATGTTTTGCACCGCCCAGAACATAGGGCCAGATATCCTCTTCATCCTCATGGATAAGCCCTGCAATGGCTTTGGAAGCGTCCATTACAGATCCGCCTCCGAAAGCAAGCACAAAATCCACCCCGGCATCTTTTCCCAGCCGGGCAGCTTTATTGACGGTGCCTGCATGAGGGTTGGGTTCTATTCCCCGGAAGGTTGTGTGCCGGATGTTCTTCCTGTCGAGCAGGTCGGTAACCTGGCTGTAAAATCCCAGTTTTTCTACGGATCCCCCTCCGAGAACAACGAAAGCATGCCTGCCCAGACCGGCCAGTGCTTCGGCAAATACGTCAGCCTTTTGAGTTCCGAAAAAGATTCTGGTTGGTATGTGAATATCGAATGGTTGCATTAATTAAATTTCTTGTGGATTGGAGATTACTTGTTGCTACCTTTCCGGCACAGAACAGGAAAGGTAAACATTAAGTTCTATTATGTCAGTTACATTCAGGGATCTCAGCCAAAAAGCTGAAGAGTACCATTCTTATATGATAGAGATCCGGCGGCATCTGCATCGAAATCCTGAAGTGAGTTACCGGGAACACGATACCACAGAGTTTATCCTTGAACAGCTTGCCGCACTGGGAATCCGGACCGAACGGCCTCTGGAAACAGGATGTGTCGGTATTTTACCGGGAACAGGCGATCAGGGCGGCGGCCGGGTCATTGCACTTCGTGCAGATATTGATGCCCTTGCCATGGACGAACAGGGCGACCATAAGAAGGAGTTTATGTCCGTCCGGCCGGGGGCGGCCCACTGTTGCGGCCATGATGCCCATACGGCAAACCTGCTGGGCGCTGCAAAAATTCTGGCGGATTTTTCGGAATGGATTGACGGCACGGTTCTGCTTGTATTTCAACCGGGCGAGGAGAAGCTTCCCGGCGGGGGAAGACTGCTTTCCGAATCCGGGTTTTTGCAGAAGTACGGTGTTGAGGCGATTTACGGTCTTCATACCAGTCCGATGCATGCTCCCGGCACGGTCGCAACCAGAAGCGGGCCGATGATGGCCCGTCCGGATGAATTCGAAATCGAACTGATCGGCAAGGGCGGCCATGCGGCATCACCACATCAGACGGTTGACCCGGTCGTTATGGCGGCTGAAGCAATCCAGAAATTTCAGACGGTCATCAGCCGGAACATAGAGCCGACGGAACCTGCTGTCCTGACGGTCGGCAGGGTGGTTTGCGGATCGACGTATAATGTGATTGCGGCAAAAGCCCATATGGAAGGAACAGTCAGAAGTTTTAACCGGGAAACCGCGCATCTGATACGTGATCGGATGGAGCAAATTCTGAAGGGGATAGCCGGCGGGTCCGGCGGAGACTACAAGTTTCAGTTTAACGAGGGATATCCTGCAGTGACAAACGATCGGGAGCTGACCGCCGCATTTAGAAAAACCGCCGCCGGGATTGTCGGTGAAGAGGGGGTGCTGGATATGAAAAGACCGGTTATGGCCGGTGAGGATTTCGCCTTCTACCAGGAGCATTTTCCGGGTACATTTTTCTTTCTGGGAAGCGGCAGCAGTGAGAGCAGTTCCACCTGGAGCTGGCATCACCCGGAATACAATATAGATGAGCGCTGCTTCCTGACAGGAGCCCCGCTGATGGCAGCCGTGGCTCTGGGTATGTAAACGCGATGCCTGTGTTTACCCATCCCTGTCTTTCAGGTATTCACCGTATAAAACCAGGATCTCGCTTAATATCATGGCGGTTGCCCCCCAGAGCGGAACGTGATGAATGTTCCAGTACGGTACTTCATGCAGCGTATCCTGAAGTGTCCAGGACTCTTTGGCAAGGTGCTTTTCGGATACCAGGGCATCAAGGGGGATGGTAAAAGCTTCCTGGACTTCTTCGGGATTGATCCTGAACTCCGGTTTGCCGGAATAACTCCCGAGTACGGGTGTGACCATGTGATTGGAGCGGTGGACGTATAATTCCGATATATTACCGATAACCGAAATTTTTTGTTTCCGGATTCCGGTTTCCTCCTCCGTTTCACGCAGTGCCGTATCAACCGCACGTTCTCCCGCTTCGGCCCGCCCGCCCGGGAAAGAGATCTGTCCGCCGTGGAGGATCGATTCGGAACGCAGGGTAAGGACGATGTCTATCCTGCCGTCACTCATGGTACAGAGGAGTACCATGACCCGGCTGACGCAGGCCCGTCTTTCCGGCGCCATCGGGAGGCTGCATCTTTCATCCAGCGGCAGGGGGGCCATCCGAAGCTGGGCTTCACTGCCCGGAAGCGGCTGCAGGATGCGGTCCCTTAAAAAGCTGATAAATTCATGGCGGCTCATAGACAGTAACAACCGGCTTAATAGCGTGTTTTGTCAGTCAAGGATATCCATTCCTCAAACAGGTCCTGTACGTCATCATTCCGGATGGACTCCATGGGGATGTCCCTGCTTTCCGGCGGACGGTCAAGTTCTTCGTAGATGAACTGGTCATCAAATCCTGCATTTGCCGCATCGCTGCGGGTGCCTGAATAGATGATCTTCCGCGGCCTCGCCCAGTAAATGGCTCCAATACACATGGGGCACGGTTCACAGGTCGCATACAGATCACAGTTGGTCAGCTGGAATGTGCCGAGGGTCCGGCAGGCATCCCTTATGGCCACAACTTCTGCATGGGCGGTCGGGTCATTGGCGGATGTCACAAGGTTTTGTCCCCTGCCGACAATCTGGTCATTCCTTACAACAATACAGCCAAACGGACCTCCTTTATTGTTCCGCATTCCTTTACGAGCCAGTTCAACGGCTTTCGCCATATACGTTTGATCCTTATTCATAGGCTTGAAAATACTCATAAATTTCTGCTATTCTCATCGTAATAATCCCGGCGTTAAAAATCCTGGGCCGTGTTTCCATGCTGTACCCCATCATTCTATACGGCAAAGGGTGTGGCGGCAAAGGGCGGGGATAGCCGGAACGAGTGTTGAACCGGAAAAATCATTTGAATAGAGTTATTCTAACCACGAACTTGACTCCGGAATTTAAAATCTAAAAAAGAATAGAATCATGAGTTTATTAGTTGTCGGATCTGTAGCATATGACGGAATCGAAACACCGTTTGGCAAGATTGACCGGGTGCTGGGTGGGTCCGCTACGTATATTTCTCTGGCCTCCTCATTTTTTACCGAAGACGTAAACCTTGTCGGGGTTGTTGGAAAAGATTTTGCCGACGAGGATATGCAGACTCTCAGCAAGCACAATATTGATCTGGAAGGTCTTCAGATTGACAAAAGCGGGGATACGTTTTTCTGGCAGGGAAAATATCACTATGACTTGAACAACCGTGACACCCTCGATACGCAGCTGAATGTATTTGAGGCTTTCGACCCCGTCATCCCGGATTCCTATAAAAATTGCAAATATGTAGCTCTCGGTAATATTGAGCCCAGTTTGCAGGGAAAGGTTCTTGACCAGGTTGAAAATCCCTCACTGGTTGTAATGGACACGATGAATTTCTGGATTGAAGGTACGCCTGAGGCGTTGAAGAAGACCCTGAAAGGCGTTGATATGCTGGTTGTGAATGATTCAGAGGCAAGGGAATTGACAGGGGAACCCAATCTGATCAGAGCTGCGGATTTGATTCAGGACATGGGACCTGACCACCTGATCGTAAAGAAAGGTGAACACGGCGCCCTGCTTTTCTCTGGCGGGGAGATCTTTTCAGCACCCGCTTATCCTGTACTCAATATTTTTGATCCGACCGGTGCCGGGGATACATTCATGGGTGGTTTACTCGGGTGGCTCTCCTATACTGACGATCTGAATCCGGAGAATATCCGGAGAGCCGTCATTTTTGGTTCGGTGCTGGCCAGCTTCTGTGTGGAAAAGTTCGGTCCCGAACGATTGAAAACGCTCACCGGTGACGAAATTTTTGAACGGTACACGGAATTCCAGAAGTTGAGCGATATTCCCGGTGTCCCTCTGAGGCAGCATTAGGAGCTGCAAAGGAGCCGCATTTTTTCATCATACAGCCGAATGAACCAGCCAAAAACCATCCTGCTCGCTTCCGGCAACAAACACAAAATCGTGGAACTGCGGGCCATGCTGGACAGTACCGGTATAAAGCTGGTGTCCACGCTGGATTATCCCGATGCAGGCGAGGTGGACGAAGATCAGCCTGATCTGGAGGGCAACGCACTGAAGAAAGCCAGATACTGGCATCAAAAAACCGGCTTGCCGGCACTGGCCGATGATACCGGTCTGGAAGTGACTGCCCTTCAGGGGGAGCCGGGTGTGTATTCGGCACGATATGCAGGTCCCGGTTCCACCGATAAGGAGAATGTGGAAAAGCTCCTCAGAGAGCTGAGTGGTAAAAACGACCGGACTGCACAGTTCAGAACGGTGGCAGCCCTGGCAGCGGACGGGGAAAAACTTTTTGAAGGGATCTGCAGGGGAACCATATTGCACGAACCCAGAGGATCCGGAGGTTTTGGATACGATTCCGTTTTCAGGCCTGCCGGATACAAGGAAAGCTTTGCAGAACTTTCTGCAGAGGAAAAAAACAGCATCAGCCATCGGGGAAAGGCTCTTGCAAACGTGGTGCAGTATTTAAAAGCTGAATAGAAATGGCAGGGTTCACAGCTCTCGATTATGTCGTTGTACTCGTCTATCTGTTTGCTGTTGCTCTTTTCGGCATATATTCTGCCGGATCACAGAAGACAACGAAAGATTATTTCCTGGGCGGCAGGGACATGCCGTGGTGGGCTGTTCTGTTCTCGGTGGTCGCGACAGAAACCAGCACGCTGACATTTATCAGCATACCGGCCGTTGCCTACGGTGGCAATCTCACCTTTTTACAGTTGACCTTCGGATACATTATCGGCCGTATTATTGTAGCTGTCTGGTTTCTTCCGGCCTACTTTAAAGGCGAATTGAGCACAGCGTATGAATTACTGGGGCAAAGGTTCGGGGAAGGCATGCGAAGTGCCGCGAGCTACACCTTTATTATTACCCGCGTGCTGGCTGACGGCGTGCGGCTGTTTGCAACGGCCATACCACTGGCTGTCATTTTACGGCTGGCCGGGGCATTTCCCGAATGGACCGATATGCAGATGTATGGATTGGGAATCCTGGTTATAGCAATTATAACCCTCCTGTATACATTTCTGGGTGGAATAAAAGCTGTGATCTGGATGGATGTCGTGCAGATGGCTGTTTATCTGGGAGGCGCTCTGTTTGCGGGAATTCTCATGATGGTTCATCTGCCCGTTTCAGGGGAAGAGGCACTGGCACTGCTGCAGAGCGAGGATAAATTCCGGCTGTTTAACTGGGGGTGGGGGATGGACTGGCGATCGGTTTTGACGGATCCGTATGTTTTCTGGGTGGCCGTCTTCGGGGGCGCCGTCTTTTCGGTTGCTTCTCACGGCACGGATCAGTTGATTGTACAGCGGCTGCTTGCCACCAGGAATCTCCGGGACAGCCAAAAGGCAATGATATGGAGCGGCATTGCGGCATGTCTTCAGTTCGCCTTTTTTCTGGGGATCGGCTTTATGCTCTATTTGTTTTACCAGGCGGCCAGTCCTGCAGAACTGGGCCTGCAGACGGCCGATGAGGTGTTTGCCAAGTTTATTGTAGAGGAAATCCCGCCGGGTATCGCCGGCCTGATTATTGCCGCCCTGATTGCAGCCGCGATGAGTTCACTCAGCTCTTCGCTGAACGCGCTGGCATCGGCCACTACGTTTGATATCCTGAAACCCAGGTTCGGGAGCCAATGGTCTCCGGAGAAAGAGCTCGGAATATCCCGTCGCGCGACCATCTTCTGGGGAATCGTCCTGACCGGTTCCGCCCTTCTTTTCACCTGGCTCCAGTTGAGCGGAGAAGACCGGCCTGCAATCGTGGAACTTGGCCTGGGGATTGCATCCTATACATACGGAGGCTTGCTGGGCGTATTTCTGCTGGGCCTTCTTTTTACCAAACCGGATAAAACAGATGCACTGGCCGGATTTTTTACAGGCCTGATTTCTCTGCTTTTCATGGTCGAGGGGCCGGTGAGCAACCTGCTCCCCGGGAATCCCCTTGCTGTCGCATGGCCGCTCTATACACTTGCCGGCGGCCTGATTGTCATATTTGCGGCAAATATTTCCATGTGGCTCCGCAAGGGCCATACAAAACACCGGTCAGGACAGTGAAACATACCTGACATGCTGCACGCCGTCCAGTTCAAATACCGGCTGCAGTTCTTCCTTGCTGAGTTGTTTATCCACTATGACGGCTGTAATAGCCTGTGTTCCCTTGGCTGCCCGGCCCAGACTCAGAGCGCCTATGTTAATGCCCTGTTTGGCCAGGGTGCTCGCTACAGAGGCCAGCATGCCGGGCTTGTCCATGTTTTGATAGATCAGGATGTCGCCTTCCAGCCGAAGCTCTATTCCATATCCGTCGATTTCAACAATACGGTAATCTTCGGGACCGAATACGGCCGCGGAAATTTCCCGGTATTCCGCATCATCGCCAAGCCGGATTGTTACCAGATCCTTGTACATGCTGCCATCGCTGCTGGTTGTCTCGCTGATTTTGAAACCCCGTTCTTCTGCATAGTGACGGGCATTGATCAGGTTGACAGATTCAGTCACATATTGTGAGAGCATTCCCTTGAGGATGCCGTCCGTAAGAACTTCGGAATAACGTTTACATGTTCCGGTGTATTCAAACCCGAACGAGTTGGCATTTTCCGGTTTCAACTGGCTGGTCAGACGTCCCAGTTTTTCAGCCAGCTCAAGGTACGGATGTACCTCTTTGTTGGTCAGGAGGGAGATGGATTTGCTGTTGAGGCTGCCTTTGTAGTCTTTCTGTTCGAGGGCATCAGACATCTGTTCGGCTATCTGCTCGGCTACTTTTTCCTGCGCTTCCTCTGTGGAGGCACCCAGGTGAGGAGTACAGACAATTTGCGGAAGTTTCAGGATTTCATACATGGCTTCCGTAGGGGGTTCCTGGGTATAGACATCGAGCGCGACCCCGGCAAGAATTCCTTTTTCAATCAGCTGGGCCAGGTCACCCTCCTCATAGATACCCCCGCGGGCACAGTTAACCATTCGCATTCCTTTTTTGAGCTTATCGGCATTTTTCAGGGACACAATACCTTTGGTTTTTTCTGTCAGGGGTGTGTGGACAGACAGGTAATCCACTTTGCCCAACAGGGTATCGAGGTCCATCAGTTCGACCCCGAGCTCTTCAGCATGTTCGTGAGTGGTAAACGGGTCGTAGGCATAGATATCCATACCGAAACAGGTCATTCGCCTGGCAACTTCCGAGCCAATTTTGCCCAGACCTATAATTCCGAGGTTTTTGCCGTGGACTTCCGTCCCCATGAATTTTTTGCGATCCCAGCCACCGGATTTCACCCGGCTTACGGCTTCCGGAATGTTACGGGAAAGCGCCAGTATGAGGCCGCACGTGTGTTCGGCGGTTGATATGGTGTTGCCATCCGGTGTGTTCATGACAAGAACTCCCCTCGCTGTCGCTGCAGGAATGTCAATGTTGTCAACTCCGACACCGGCACGGCCTATGACCTGAAGATGTTTTGCATGTTTGAGCAGATCTGCATCAACGGTTGTTGCAGAGCGTACCACGATGCCGTCATATTTTCCGATGATTTTTTTCAGCTCTTCGAGATCCATTTTCGGGGGCTGATCAGCTTCCATCCCCCTTTTTTTGAAAATGTCTGCACAAAGGGGGTTTACGTTATCGAGAAGCAGGATTTTTTTAGCCATAATGTTAAGTCAGCTGTTCTTTTGTGGTTTAATGTCTGATTTGAGAAAATTCACTTATGAGTGAACGTACGTCGTCAATTCCGGTTCCCGTCCCCGCAGAGCACGGAATGACCGGAACTTCTATGTTCATGTCCGTATGGATTTTTCGTATACGGCTGACGGATTGCTGAAGTTTGCCGGACGATATCTTGTCGCTTTTGGTCAACAGTACACTAAATGGTTTTTCATTAACGGCCATCCAGTAGAAGAACTCTTCATCGAGACTGCCGGGCTTGTGGCGGGCGTCTACAAGGTGAAGGATAAGCGCCAGTGTATCACGCTTAAGAAGATACTGCCTGATGTTTTTGCCCCATCTTTGCCGTTCCCTTTCGGGCACTTTGGCGTAACCGAACCCGGGCAGGTCCACCAGATAGATCCGCCCGTCAATCCGGTAATAATTCATTTGCTGCGTTTTGCCCGGTGTATTGCTCGTCCGGGCCAGCCTCTTGCTGTTCACGATCCTGTTGATCAGGCTTGACTTTCCGACGTTGGAACGCCCGGCAAAACAGAACTCGGGCAGTGTCGGTTCGGGACAGTCTTCAAGGACGGGGGCACTGGTAATGAATTCGGCTTGTTCAAAAGACATCAGACGATTTCGTTCTCCTCTTTTTCAACTCCGAAATTGACAGGCACCGGATAATTGCCGGTAAAACAGGCTGTACAATAATCGTGGCCGGATTCGTTGGACTCTTTTACGGCCGCTACCAGCCCTTCAGCGGAGAGGTACCGCAAGCTGTCCACCCCGATCGCATCGGCCATCGCATCTATGTTTTCTCCATACCGGTTGGCTATCAGTTCATCGGGGCTGGGGAAGTCCATTCCGTAGAAACAGGGATGGGTGATAGGGGGAGAACTTACCAGAAAATGGATTTCGGCCGGGTTGGCGTCCCGTATCATATCCACCAGGTATCTGGATGTAGTACCCCGTACGATTGAATCATCAACAATGATAATTGACCGCCCCTCCAGCACTCCGCGGACAACATTGAATTTGGTACGCACTTTCTGGTCCCGTGATTTCTGGCCGGGGGAAATAAACGTCCGGCCCACATAATGGTTCCTGATCAGGCCGATATCGTATTTGCAGTCGTTGCCCATTTTCTGATTCTCATGCGCATACCCCAGGGCTGCCGTATTACTGGAATCCGGAACGGATATCACAATGGGCTTGTAGTCAGGGTCGGGCTTTTCGATAATCTGATCGAGAGGATGCTCCTTGGCCAGCTGTTTTCCCAGGTTCCGCCGGATTTTGTCCACATTTTCCCCGAAAATCCGGCTGTCCGGACGTGAAAAATAGACATATTCGAAAATGCACTGGCTGGTACCTGTACCCGCTTTCTGCGGCAGCCGGTATGACTTCGGTTTTTCATTGCCCGAGGCTTCCCGGTCTATGACCAGGACTTCTCCGGGTTCGATGTCACGTATGTAGTCGGCGTCAATAATATCAAATGCACATGTTTCACTGGCTACAACGTAGGCGCCGTCAATGATGCCAAGGGACAGGGGGCGAAACCCGTTAGGGTCACGTACAGCTATAAGTTTGTCATCCGTCAGGATCACCAGGCAATAGGCGCCTTCTATCTGCTTCAGGGCATCCATCACCTGGTCCATCTGAGTGGATTCCCGGGACTGGGAGATCAGGTGGAGGATCAGTTCCGTGTCTGATGTACTTTGAAAAAGCGTGCCCTGTTCGGTGAACCGGTCCCGCAGCTGCCGGGCATTTGACAAATTGCCGTTATGCCCGATTGCCAGATTACCCTTGCTGTAGTGCACCCGCAATGGCTGGATGTTGGCCGGATTTCTAGAGGATCCGGATGTCGAGTAACGGTTGTGGCCGATCGCCGCAGACCCTTTCAGCTCCTGCTCAAGGATTTTCGGATTTTCGAACACATTGAGCACCAGGCCGAAATCCTTATGCATCGGCATGGTGTTTTTGTATTTCGCTTCATCAAAAAAAGTGGTTACAATTCCTGCTGACTCCTGTCCCCTGTGCTGCAGGGCGTGGAGCCCGTAATAGGTAAGCAAGGAAGCTTCGGGATGATTGAACACTCCGAAGATGCCGCAATAATCGTGTGGTTTATCGCTCATTATGGAAGAATCCATTCTGTTAACCTGACTGGCAGTCTGTCGGACGTACCCTACAGAGCTGCGCATTTTTACACATTGGAATCCCGCTTACTCGTTCCGTAACATCGCTGCGAACCTCACAAGTCGTGTTCCACTGTGCCAAAATCTCATCCTGCTCGCTTTCTGTTCCTAAGTTCGACAGACTGGCCGGAAGATACGGAAAAGCCTGGTTTTTTATAATTTATATATGATGAAAATTATCCGTGTCCTGTTTGACAGACCTATTCTGAAACTCAATAAACCATCTCCTGAAATCGTTTTTTTTCTGCTGTTTGTATAAACCGCTGTGCATGTGGATGTGTAATGTGGATTTGTAAACGTTCCAACCATGCCGGAGATTTTGTAACTTCTACCCTATGACCAGATTAAATTTCGTTTACTCTGTAAAATGGATCTTTCGGATAGTTCTCTCCGGGGTGCTTGTACTGGCCGGGATTCTGAAACTGCAGGACAATACAGCCCTTTTTGAAACAGTGGCTTATATCACCTGGCTGCCGGTCTGGCTGAAGTTCCCTATCGTGGATTTTCTCCCGTATATGGAAATCCTGCTGGCCGTCCTGCTGCTGCTGCGCTGGCAGGAGAAGGTTGTCCTGCCGCTTGTCGGGCTGATTTTCCTGGGGTTTTTGGGTTTCTCCATTTATGGGACAGCCACCGGGCTGGAAGGGGATTGCGGCTGTTTTGGTGAACTGATGGACAGTACATTCGGGCCGGCAATGATCGTGCGCAATACCGTCCTGGCGGGGATGGCCGGATTTCTCTTCTGGCAGCCTGTTGCGGATGAGTCTGTTTCGAATGAGCCCGCCCCGGAATATTGACCGACCGGGAAAAAGTTGGTCCCACCCGTAAATATTGCCCCGCCCGGAATATTGAGCCTGACAGTTATGGTTGTTGAG
Organism: Balneolaceae bacterium; assembly: GCA_040905285.1. GTDB lineage: Bacteria > Bacteroidota > Rhodothermia > Balneolales > Balneolaceae > JBBDRV01. The sequence continues at coordinate 11,926 of JBBDRV010000024.1, forward strand.
ATATTTTATTATAATAAGCATACGTAAACGAAACGGCTGTATACAGAAGGGGATACATCAAAAGGCTATCAGAAAGGGACACTTAAAGCCCTTGCATATGATGGCCCGGGGCCTGATGCGAATACCGGTACGACGGTCTGAATACGGCTGATCCT
>JBBDRV010000025.1:0-1959 GCA_040905285.1 Balneolaceae bacterium
TCTACATAAACAATAAACGGACGCCTGTCCTGTACTTCGCTGTATTGATGAATGGGTACTGTATATGTTACCGTAATGGTTGACGGGTTATAGGTTACGGCCTGGCCGGGAGGTAAATTCCTGATTCGTACGGGTATTCTTGCCTCACCCTCTGTGAATTCCGTCACTTCAACGGTATAACGAATTTTGTCAGGCGAAACGGCAATACCCCGCTCGGGCACTTCTATTTCCAGTTCCAGGTCCAGGTCCTCATGGACATCCACCAGTTCCACCAACCGGGTATCCACCCCCTCTATTTCCTGGATCCTGCTCGCTGCCCCGGAAATAACCACTGTTTGCGGTTCCAAATCCGGTTCTCCGATAATTTCATAGCGATTTCTCGTTTCTATATCAAGATGCGCCTCAACCGGCACTTCTTTCCGGATCTTCTCTTCCAGGTTCAGATCCAGGCGATAGGGATCAACATTCGTAATGTTTACATCGGATAAAACTGAAATCTGATTCTGCACTTTTTCAAAAAGGTTCACGTCCTCTTCATTGACATCCACCTGGATTTCCGGTGGATTATTATACAGGGAAATCAGTGCCCACCCCTCGCCGGACACCCCGACAAAGGCTGCATCAGGTGGATCCGTGGTCAGCGCCATCTCTTGGGGAAGATTTCCAACTTCAAGAGGCAGCTCAACAGTTATGTTAAAATCCCGGCTCAGGTTTACAATAAACCAGAGGCAAAACGCCAGCACGAATGAGATACCGAAGACGAGAATTTTTTCTCTCGGAAGATACGCTTCACCACCATCTTCATCTGCTTCACTGTCAAATTTTTGCACGAATGAAAATAGATCCCTTAATCGATTCAGCATCTTACAATAATCTCTTTTATGGCAGCACTGCCCACTTTGTCGTTAAGCTTTTTTTTGATTGAGTACCGGCTCATATGCACCTCATGTCTCCATGCTTCACTTTCCACCTTTACAGCCAGATTATTTTTTTCGAATGACAGATCCCGGGTCGCATTGGCTACCTGTTCACCCACCACTTCCCGCCAGAAATGCAGCACCATCCCGCGCTTCAGTTCATCCCGCTGCGGGACGTTTTTCATGAATTTCTTTAAAAGCTGCTCCAGAGGCTGCGGATTACTTGAGTAGGCCATCAGTTTTGTCTGTTTATTATTCCATCTTTAACCCTGAACCAGGTATTTCCATGCTGCCCCGTCCAGTCCATTTCTTTAAAAGGCCATTCCGAGGCAGACGTTATAAATGTCTGACCCGGGTGTTTTTGTAACGTATCCAACAGAATTTCAGTTTTATTCTTATCAAGATTACCAAAAACATCATCCAATAGCATCACCGGCAAATCATCCAGCTCATCTGAATAGTAAAAAAGCTGCGCCAGTTTCAGTGCGACAGAAAACAGTCGATGCTGCCCCTGCGAACCGTAATTTCTCAGTTTCATTCCATCCAGATAAAAAACGACTTCATCCCTGTGTGGCCCGATCAGAGTCTGTTCCCTTTCCACCTCCCTGAAAACGTTCTCTTTCAGTTCCTGTTCATATGCAGATATAACCGCTTCAACATTTTCATCCGGTGTGCAAAACGTCTGATAGTTCATATCCGGCTTTAGCCCGATCCCGTTTAATGATTTGAACTGCCTGTCAAAATAATTCCTGAAATTCTCTATAACTCCCGTACGTTTGGCCACAATACGTGATCCGGTACGGACAAGCTGACTATTCCATGGCTCAAGCAATGGCAGGAGAGCAGATACCGGGCCTGAAAACTCCTGCAACAGCCGGTTTCGCTGTTTGCGAATCCTGTTATAACTGATCAGGTCACGCAAATAAGCGGGTGAAATCTGGCTGACAAACCCATCGATAAACGTCCTTCTCTCCGCCGGCCCTTCATATGTCAGCTTCTGATCTTCAGGACTCAGTACAACCACCGGTACCATGCCGATCAG
>JBBDRV010000026.1:0-11910 GCA_040905285.1 Balneolaceae bacterium
TTGACTTTGTAACGGTGGGTTCCGGTGTGAAGCTGGCCCGGATAGCCGCAAAGATGCTCAACTCGAAAAACCTCTCCGTTTTCAAGCAGTTCGGCACAGCCAGGATAAAACACAACAGTCTTGATCTGGAATTCGTAGGTGCACGCAAAGAGAGCTACCGCCGCTCTTCACGCAAGCCGATCGTGGAAGACGGCACGCTCGAGGATGACCAGTTGCGCCGCGACCTGACCATCAATGCGCTGTCCTGGTCTCTGAATCCTGATTCCTTCGGTCTGCTGGTGGATCCCTTTAACGGCATACAGGACCTGAAGAAAAAGCTGGTACGCACTCCTGTCGATCCTTCTGAAACGTTCAGCGATGATCCGCTTCGCATGATGCGTGCCGTTCGCTTTGCCACCACACTTCAGTTCAATATAGAAACCGGGACCTGGGAGGCCCTCTGCGAGATGTCCGGAAGGCTGGAGATTATTTCCAGGGAACGTATTCTGGAAGAGCTGAATAAAATAATACTGTCACCGAAACCTTCTGTCGGATTTACAATGCTTCTTAAATCAGGCCTTCTGCAGCAAATCCTCCCCGAAATGGTCAAACTGCAGGGTGTGGATGAGGTGAAGGGCGTTCGCCATAAAGACAATTTCTGGCATACGCTGAAAGTGCTCGACAATGCTGCAGAGATGTCGGACAATCTGTGGCTGAGATGGGCGGCCGTCATGCATGATATTGCAAAACCGCCGACTAAAAAATTCGTACAGGGAGTCGGGTGGACATTCCACGGCCACGATGCCCTGGGGGCCAGGTGGGTTCCGCGGCTGTTCCGGCGGCTTGGACTGCCCCTGGACGAGCGGATGAAGTATGTTAAAAAACTGGTCAGGCTGCACCTCAGGCCGATCGCACTGGCCTCCAAAGAGGTGACCGACAGCGCTGTCCGCCGTCTCATCTATGAGGCCGGAGACGACATCGATGACCTGATGACTCTTTGCCGTGCCGATATAACCAGTAAAAATGAACGGAAGGTTGAACAGTACCTGAAGAATTTTGACAAGGTCGAAAAAAAATTACGGGAAGTCGAACAGGTAGACAAAATCAGGAACTGGAAAAATCCTGTCAGGGGGGAAGATATCATGAAGATGCTGAATGTCCGGGAGGGGCCGGCTGTAGGGCAAATCAAGGAAATGATTAAAAATGCCATCCTGGACGGGGTAATTCCCAACGAGCGGGAAGCGGCTCTGGAGTACATGAAAAAAGTAGCAGATGACCTTCTGAAGAAGTGACGGGGCTTTCAGTTGCAGCTTTTACGGAGGCTACAGCTTCACCCTACAGCTTCACGGATTTCCCTGTCCGGACAGATTCGTCACTGGCAAGCACGATCCTCAGGGTATGGACCACCTCCCTGAGGTGGCCGGAAAGATCCAGATTATCTTTGATCGCCCGGAGAAAAAATTTCTGCTCCAGAAGGCACAGCTCATCGTGTTCCGGCTCCTCCGGCGTTTCGATGATTTTGTCTTCTTTTGCAAACTTGCCATTCCGGTCCAGGTCAGCCGGATGAAATTGCAGGCGGTTCACAGCTGTATGACCGCCGATATCTGCAGACCGGCCGCGCGGGCCGTTAAATGTTTCCTTACGGATACTCACACTTCCTTTCGGTCCGTAAACATCTTTTATAAAATAAGCATTTTCACTGATCATCGGGCCCCAGCCTGATTCATACCAGCCGGCGGAACCATCATCGAACGTAACCTGAAGCTGACCGTAATTGTACATGCCCGGCCTGAGCTCGTCACTGAGTCTGACCCCGACGGCATGAACATGCACAGGAGCTGCTTTGGTCATCTGGCACATTACGTCAACATAATGAACCCCGCAATCCACAATGGGTGACATGGCATTCATAATCTTTTTATGCACTTCCCACTCGTCGCCGGTACTCTGCTGATTCAGGTTCATTCTCATGACAAGGGGCTTGCCCAGCTTTTGTGCATACCCTATAAATTTGATCCAGCCGGGATGATGCCTCAGAATATATCCCACGACCACTTTTTTACCTGTCTCCCCCGACATCCGGACGACCGCTTCTGCATCTTTCACTGATTCTGCGACCGGTTTCTCCACAAACACATGGGCGCCTGACTCCATGGCCCTGATCGTATAGCGGGCATGGGTTTCGGGATAGGTGCTGATGCAGACAGCATCAGGACTGGTTTTCGCCAGAGCTTCTTCATAATCACTGAACCGCGGAATGTCTCCGAGCTCTTTTGAGAGCCGGCTGCGGCTTTGCGGACCCCTGCTGACCACGCCTGTTATGTTGAATTCGTCAAGCCTGTGATAGGCCCTTGCATGGGACGATCCCATGTTGCCGCAGCCAACAACCAGTACATCAATAGGTTTCATCTTATGCTGTTTCATCAGGATTGGTATCTGTAAGAATGCGCAGGGGAGTAACGGACCTTTTCGCCACGCGGAAGCCAACAGCGCTTTCAGTTCACTGTTTACCCGCCTGGCTAACCTGTCTGTCCGCTGAGATCCGTTGCGGGAACACACCGGGGCGGATTCCCGGATTGCCTGACGGATTATAGCAGGTAACTGAAAAACTAACAAATAGCATCCTCGGACATCTGCCTGTAGATAACTTTTAAATTCAGTAAGCTTGTTATACATTTTGATTTTTAATCGAACAAACTCCTGCACTATGTTTAGAATGGAATTTCTGCTGCTGTGCTCACTGGTATTTTTCACGTCCTTCTGCACCTCCGGACAAGCGGAATACGATGTGCTGATAAGGAACGGCCGTGTTCTGGACGGTACAGGCAATCCATGGCATCTCACCGACATAGCCAGTTTGCAATAGACGGAAAGGAGCTTACCGGAAACATGGCAGGAAGGATTCTGAAGAGGGCAGGATGCGGCACGGAATGTGATCAGGCAGAAACACCCTGAGCTGAAATCCTCCCTGCGCTTCTCCGCTGCCGGTACGGCAGCGCCAAAACGTCTGCCGGTGAACAGGCAAAGCAGCCGGATGAACAGTTAACAGAACCGGGGCCGGTTCAGGATCTTTTTTTCTTTGTGCTGTGTTAGTTTTCACACACCGAACAGGTAAATTAGTACCCCGTATCTGTCTGAACCTTAAAATTTTCATTCATTCCAATGAATCAACTGCCATATGTGGATAGCTGAGTCTTATGCCAAGATCAATTTGGGCCTCTTCGTGCTTGAACGGCTGCCGACCGGATTTCACAATATTGAAACGGGGTTTTGTTTCATAGAATGGAAGGACAGATTTGAAGTGGTGGAATCGGATGCTTTTTCCCTTTCCCTGACCGATCCGGCGATTCCCTCGGATGACGGTAATCTTGTTACCCGTGCCTATGCCGCTTTTGAAAAATATATCGGCCTGAAAAAAAACTATGCCATACGTATCACAAAAAATGTGCCGGCAGGCGCCGGTCTGGGCGGGGGAAGCAGTAATGCGGCCCTTACCCTGCGCCTGCTGAACAAGCTCGAAGGTACCGGTCTTTCCACTGATGACCTGGTCGATCTGAGTCGCAATCTCGGTGCCGATATAGCTTTCTTTATCAAAGGCAAACCGGCCCTGGGAAGAGGCCTGGGCCAGGATATCGAACCTTTGGACATTCAGCCTGACTCGTGGATTGTAACGATATATCCGGGCTTTGAAAGTGCCGCATCAGAAGCCTATAGAGATTGTTCACCCAATCCGCAACCTGATTTTTCCCTAAGAAATGTTCTGGCGGAAGCCCCTCTCGAAGAGTGGCGGTATCTGTTGCAGAATGATTTGGAACCGCCGGTGATCGCCAGATATGAATTGATCGGGAATATCAAGGACCAGCTTTATGAGTTCGGTGCGGATTACGCTTCCATGAGCGGCAGCGGTTCCGCTGTCTACGGTCTTTTTGAGCAGGATTTTGTTGCTGTCAGTGCGTACGAAGGGTTTCAGGATCTCGGTTTCAGGACCAACATAACCCGTCCGGCTTTTAAACCCGACAACGGAATCTATCTAAACGAGTAAAAGAGAAAACCATCAAGTGACTATGAATAAAAAAACGAGGATCAGTCCCCGTTCCGGAATGGATGCGGACGCTTTCCGTGAAGATATAAAGCAGCACCTGAAATACACCCTGGCGAAGGATAACTATTCCAGTACCGACTGGGACAATTACAGAAGCGTTGTATTAACGCTTCTGGACCGGCTCCATGAGCGATGGATCAATACCCAGCAGGCCTATTATGAAAAAGACGTCAAAAGGGTCTATTACATTTCGATGGAGTATCTGATTGGCCGCCTGCTCGATAATATGCTTATAAATCTCGGGGTGCAGGATGTCGCTGCAGAGGCAATGGATGACCTCGGACTGGATTATGATAAACTCAGGAACACGGAATGGGACGCAGGCCTGGGGAATGGCGGGCTGGGACGTCTTGCGGCCTGCTTTCTGGACTCCATGGCCACGCTGGGCATACCGGCAATGGGGTATGGTATCCGTTATGACTATGGCATTTTTTATCAGCGTATCGCAGATGGATATCAGGTGGAAAAGCCCGATCTCTGGCTCAGATACGGCAATCCCTGGGATACGGTGAGGCCAAAAACACAATACCCCGTTCAATTCTACGGCCAGGCGAGTCCGTATCACGATAGCAACGGTGACCTTCGCTTCCGGTGGAAAAATACACACGAGGTACTGGCTCTTGCCTATGACACTCCGATTCCCGGTTATAAAAATGAAATTGTGAATAATCTGAGGCTCTGGAAAGCGGCCTCCTCCTCTGCCATCGACCTGAAGAGTTTCAACCAGGGGCAGTATATAGATGCGGTCCGCGATACCCAGCTGAACGAAAATATCTCACGGGTCCTCTATCCCAATGACAAGGTGTTCGTGGGCCAGGAACTGCGGCTAAAACAGGAATATTTTCTCGTTGCCGCATCCGTCAGGGATATCCTCAGAAGATTCAAAAAGGTACACAGGGACTGGCGAAAGCTGCCGGAAAAAGTAGCCATTCAGTGCAACGACACCCATCCGAACCTGGCCATTCCCGAATTGATGCGAATCCTGATTGACGAAGAGGGACTTTCCTGGGAAAAGAGCTGGGAAATAGTCGTCCCGACCGTTTCCTATACAAATCATACACTTCTGCCCGAAGCCCTGGAAAAATGGCCTGTTTCGCTGGTACGTTCCCTGCTGCCCCGCCATCTCCATATTATTTACGAGATCAACCGCCGCTTCCTGAAAACCGTGCAGGCCAGCTTCAGCGATGACCGCAGCAAGATAAGCCGCATGTCCATTATCGGTGAAGGAGAAAACCCGGTGATCCACATGGCCTCTCTTGGAATCGTAGGTTCCCACAAGATAAACGGTGTGGCGGCGCTGCACAGCGACCTGATTAAAAAGTCGCTTTTCAGGGACTTCCATGATTTGTGGCCCGGGCGCTTTACGAACAAAACCAACGGAATTACACCCAGACGCTGGCTGAGGCAGTGCAACCGGGAACTGTCGGATCTGGTCACTTCAAAAATAGGGGGGGACTGGGTGACCGACCTTGTCAAAATCAGGGAGATCGAAAAATTCGCAGGGGACGACTCGTTCAGAAAGAAATTTGCCGCGATCAAGCAAAACAACAAAAACCGGCTGTCTGACTATATAGAGAAGGTGCAGAACCTAACCGTCAACCGCACCTCGATTTTCGATATTCAGATCAAGCGTATACATGAATACAAACGCCAGCTTCTGGCCGCTCTTCATGTTATTGTTATGTATAACCGGATCAGGGAGAATCCAGAACAGGATGTTGTGCCCAGAACGGTCATTTTCGGAGGAAAGGCGGCACCGGGGTATACAATGGCAAAAATGCATATCAAACTGATTAACAGCATCGGGGAAAAGGTGAATCGCGACCCCGATATCGGGGACAAGCTGAAATGCATATTCCTGGAAAACTACAGCGTGACCCTTGCCGAAAAAATGATCCCCGCAGCCAATCTGTCTGAGCAGATCTCAACGGCCGGCATGGAGGCGTCCGGTACCGGCAATATGAAGTTTGCCCTGAACGGAGCCTTAACGATTGGCACTCTGGACGGCGCCAACATCGAAATACTTGAAGAGGTTGGCCGGGAAAACATCTTCATCTTTGGAAAAAGTGTGGAGGAGGTGGAAAAATTACGTCACGAAGGATATGATCCCTGGAACTACTATCATTCGGATGATGAGCTGAAAAAAGCGATTGACCAGATTAAAGACGGTTTCTTCAGTCCCGCCGACGAACCGCAGCTTTTTTCCCCTGTTATCGATGCTCTCTTGCACAAGGGAGACTATTTCCTGGTGCTGGCCGATTTCCGGTCTTATCTTGAAAAGCAGAAAGAAGTTGAAAAGCTGTATCAGGACCGGGATATGTGGACCAGAAAGGCAATCCTGAATATGGCCCGAGTGGGTAAATTCTCTTCAGACCGCACTATTCGCGAGTATGCGGATGAAATCTGGAAGGTACCTGTGAACAACAGCTGACAGCGCTTGCAGCTGCAGAGGGAGCTGCGGTTTCAAGGCAGCCAAACGGGTCAGTCAAATACGAAGCGGAACGTAATGGTCCCCCACTGCGTCTCCTCCGGAACGCCGGATGGCAGACGAGAAAACCGCCAGCGCCGGAGTGTGTTCATCACTTCCCGTTCCAGCTCGGGATTCATTTTAAGAGTCGGGATAATCCGGCCGATCGTCCCGTCCGGAAATACTTCAAATCGAACGGTAATTACGGCCTCCACGTCTTCCCGGTTTTCAGGAAGGGGCTGGGTCATCGGTGAACGGTCAAGGTCCCCCTCCCAGCGAAGATCGTAGGGCGAAGACCTGTCAGAATCCTGACCGGTTCCCTGTTCGGCATCCAGATCGCCTTCAATACCCCGCTCATCCCCGCTGTCCTCTTCTCCCTCACTGGCCTGTTCATCTTCTATGGTCCGGGGCGGTGCGACCACTTCTTCCTGCTGTTGTTCCCGGGAAGATTCCGGATCAATCTGATCCGTGTCAGGAGTTTCAATGACATCCGCATCGATATCCTCCAGCTGTTCTGAAAGGTCGACCGGTTTTGCCGTTTCTTCTGTAACCTCTTCGGGAGTCTCTTCCGGCTCGGGCACCTCCGGGTCCGGCTCATCGGGTTCTACCTCCGCAGGATCAGGGCTGGTTGCCACTTCTTCGGGCCGTTCTTCGGCATATTCCGCCACTGTCCCTGTCCGGAACTCACCCAGAGTTACTTCCATATAGGCAGGACGGTTATCCACATTCATCTGTATATGATAAAGAAGGGCAATAATCAGAAGCAGCAGATGTATCCCGCCTGTTACAGCTGCTCCAAAGCGCTTTTCATCTTCGATATATGATTTCAGCCAGTCCAGCATTTTACAGATCGGCCCTCTCTGTTGCCATAACGATATTCATATTCAGTGCCTGCCCGATATTCATGACCTGCACCGCATCATCCACACGGGATTCACGGTCAGCCCGTATGACAAGGGTCCCCTGCGGGCTGTTCCGGTATTCCTGCCGTATAATATTAGAGAGATTTGCCCTGGGTACCTGCTCCCCGTTAACATAAAACGTGCCTTCCGACGTGACAGCAACCGAAATGTGCTGAGCATCGGTGGTTGTTCCCGCCTCGGCACGGGGTACGTCAATCCGGATGCCGACATTGGTTACAAACGATGAGGTCAGCAGGAAAAAAATAAGCAGCAGCAAAATGATATCCGTCAGTGATGACTGTGAAAAAAGTGTCAGGGGCTGAACTCTCTTGCTGTCTTTGCGAAAATCCATCAGACGTTTACCTCTGTTTTATTCTTTTTGGGTGTGGGGGCCTGCAGCATATCGATGAAGTCAGCAGAGGCGTTTTCAAGCTCAAAAACAGTGCGGTTGATCCGGCCGATCAGGTAGTTGTAGAAACCGTATGCTATAATGCCGACGATCAGTCCGGTGGCGGTTGTAATCAGCGCTTCCCAAATACCCCCGGCCAGAACGCTTGGGTTGACATTGCCCTCAAGCGACTGGATATCCATAAATGCACGGATCATTCCCGTAACGGTTCCGGTAAAGCCTACCAGCGGCGCGACACCTGCAATGGTAGCCAGCCAGTTCATCCTCTTTTCAAGACCGAAAATTTCCTTTTTGCCGGCGTTGTGGATGGCCTCCTCTATATCGCGGATGGGACGCCCGAGGCGCCGGATTCCGCTTTTAAGGATCCTTGCAAGAGGCTTGTCGTATCTGTCGCAGTGATCCAGTGCCCTCGCCTGATCACCTGTTTTCAGCAGGGACTCGATATTATTCAGAAAGGGGTCGATCTCCATGGCCGAGCCATTTAAAAAGCGCCACCGTTCAGCAATCACATAGATAGCCAGCACGGACAGGAAAAAGAGAGGGATCATCAGAAGCCCTCCCTGCGAGAGGATTTCATAAAAAGACATGGAAGACTCTTCCATTAACATTTCACCCAGAGAATCGGCGGGTGCACCGTCAGTAGATTGAAACAAAAGATTGATCATGATTGCGTTTTGAGTGTTTACTGTATTAATCCGATAAAATGATTTTCACGATAATTTCGGGGGAGTTCGGAAACAGCCTCCCGGGCATCCGGTACCGATTCAAATTGCCCGATGCCAATCCGCCACATGGTGCCCATTTCCTCATTTTCAACAGCCGTTATCACAGCCCTGTAATTTTCATTCTCCAGTTGGTCTCTGATCAGTTCCGCCCTGTCCCCGTTGCGGATTGAATGAAGAATAATGCTGTAGTGACGTCCGTCCACAGATCGGGCTGTTCCGTGCAGTCCGTATTCCAGTGTTTCAGTCAATTCAACTTCTTCTATTCCGGAAGGCGCAAGTTGTTCCGTATCTTCCGGCTCTACAGCCTCTTCCGGACCGGTTGACTCTGAAGCCGTATCACCACCGTCCTGCACGGATTCAGGTTCGGCTGCCCCGCCGGAATCCAGTCCGCCGGAGACGGCCGGCGACTCAGCCTGTGCGATTTCCGGTGTTCCGGAATCCCCGAACACCGGGTCCAGGACCCCCGTATCGAGGACCACGATAACCACGACTGCCACGGCTAAAATGGCTACGACAGTGGCTACCACCATTTCAACCGGATTTTTTTTCTTTTTTTCCGCCGCTTTTTTTGATGTTCCTGATGCTGAAACAGGGGGAACGGGGGCTTCGTGCTTCAGCAGTCCGTCTGCGGTTTTTGCGTTCCTGCCGGCTGAAACGGCCGACTCTTCAGTGGAAATGCCGTCCGGCCAGTCCGGATCACTGCTGTCGTCGTCTGTTTGAGGGGCCTGTTCCTTTATAGAACCGCCCGATTTTTCCCTTGCCCTGCTGATTTCAACAGGTTCCATGCCGGCATACTTATAATTGATTTCTGTTTGCAGTTCTTCAGACGGATCGAACGTCAGCTCCCCGTTTCCTGAGTAATAGAACAACCCGAGGCCTTTTATCTCCAGGGCTTTTCCCTTTTCCGCCGATTGCCTTACCCGGCCGGTCAGCTCGTCCAGCTGTTCCCCGATGGTTTCCCGGTCCATCCCTGTTTTCCCCTCCAGCAAATCTATAAGCTTCTCTTTGTCTACCTTCATTCTATACTGCCTTTTTTTCCGGTGAAAACGTAACCAGGTTCCGGGGAGGCATCATCAAAACCTGCCCGTCTTCCATTTTTTTCTGGTGCTGCTTTCTGTGGGTCATTTCAAAACGACCAAGTCCTTCAACCTCTACACTGTTTCTTTTAATGAGCTCCTCGCGAACGATATCCCGCAGGGCCTTGATTACTTTGTTATCCATATTTCTAAAGACTTATTGTAATGCCGCCGTATACCTGGAACGGGCGTTCATTATATCCTTCCCATATCTCATATTCCTGACTCAGAAGATTCAGAATTTTACCGTAGGCCCCGATCCTGTCCGTCAGCCTTAATTCAAGTTTCGTCCCGAGAGTCAGGAAAGGATCCAGTTCACGGCTTTCATAGGTCTCCCTCGGCCCGGTAAGGTTTCCCCAGGCTTCAAAAAGAAGTCTGTCAACAGGCCGGACCGTGACGGCTCCGGACAGTCTGTAAGTCTCTTCAAACGGCACCTGCCGGTCATCAGAAATTCGGGGAGCCTGAAAGTAGCCTTCAACATCAAACCAGAGCCTTTCTCTGATCAGGTCCACACTCATTCCGGCGAATACCTGCTGTATCGTCACATCCTCATAGCCCAGGGAGTAGTGGCCTTCAGCCGACCCGATTCCCGTCACAGGGTCCCGCCGCATAAAAACCGGATAGTTATTGCTGTTCTGATAAGAAATACCTGTACGTATCTTGTTCCCTGCAATGGGTTCGATGATCACTTCAGCAATGGCTTTCAGGTTATAAGCGTGCATCAGCCGGTTGTCCGGCAGCAGGAAGCGATTCTCGCTATGGTAATCAAGGTGGGACAGCTGTTCCGGCTTTCCCCTGATATTCGCTGAAATGGTTAAGTAGTCCGACGGGTAATGCTCAACTGTGATATCGGGCGAAACATACAGGGATGTGTTATCAGCGGCATCTCCTATATGATACATGCCCAGGGATGCGGACAGCTTTGTTTGATAGTTGAACAGACGCTGGTAGGCTCCCCTCAGCCCGGCCTGGTGCCAGGATTCATTTCCGCCGCCGTTCAGCTCATATCCGCCCGCCTGAATCTCCGTGCCCAGACGGTAGGTTTCATCGATCCTTTCACCCGCCCATGTATAACCTGCATCGGAGGCAACTCCCCACTCAGACAGGTCGGAAGTCAGCCCGAAAAACTCCTCGTCCAGCCCGATCGTATTGTAATAGGTGCTGAGCCCGATATCCAGGTGCTCTATGCTGTTCTGATATCTCTGGAGACGTGTTGCTGCATTAACAGCCGTATAGGATTTGCGCCCGGGGTCAACCTCCGCTCCCGGTGTGCCGATCTCCAGCAACGGAAGGTAGTTGAAATCGCTTTGCGCCCCTGCGGACACTCCAAGGACTGTCCGGTCACCTATTTTTCCCCGATACCTGGATTCGGCATCCAGATAGCGAAAAGAACTGTTCTGATCAAGATGACCTGCACTGGACGTATGATTCACAGAGCCGGAAAGCCACTGGTCCGGAGCAATCTCCCTGTTCAGATAAAGTTCAGCTTCCGGTGTGACAAAGTTGCCCGCTCCGAACCGACCGTAGCCGCTCCGGGAATCTGCATAGGGGAACGCCCTGTACTCCGGAGCTTCGGGCCGGCTCAGCTCTCCCACAGGCAGTTGTGCGGCGATATCTGCACGATCTTCAAGAAAAGGGGATCTTTCCGGGTCAACCTGATATACCCTGGAGCCCGGACTGAAACCAAGGATCGGCTGGCGCCGCAATCCCGGAAACCGGGCCCTGTACTGACTTCGTATTTCAATATCCTGCGGATCTATTTCCGGAAGCAGAGATCCCTCTGCATCCTGTCCGGACAAGGTTTCGGCATGGAGCATGCTACCTGCAATCAGGACTGTAAAAATAATTATCAATTTGTGCATGAGGGCTGACACGTGCTTGTTACGGATACTGGAATGTATGAAATTTTGTTTAGCAATTGAACGTCAGGAAGGTCGGAAGAAGATCGGATCAGGTGATCTTTTCATCCCGGCTACTGCCGTCAACGCACCATCTTCTTTTTGAGTGTGTGCAATTTATTAAACCAGAGTAATAAAGGGGCGAAAATAACTGTCATAATTAATGTAACACCATGGGTAACGGTTGCATATGTAAGGGCGGAAACCAGCGGCACAGAAAAAAGAAGCCATAAACTTTGCTGGACAAACAGGTGGTAGCTTCCAATGCCGCCCGGTGTGGGAATGGAGATGCCGACGGCTGAAATAACGGTGACTACCGTCGCCTCGACCAGGCCCAGATCATAGCCGGTAT
>JBBDRV010000027.1:0-1941 GCA_040905285.1 Balneolaceae bacterium
TAATTTTACGGTACAGCCCGATGCAACACCATTGCAAAGTTCAGATTTGAATTGCACTGTTTAGCTCGCACAGTTTGATCGCACAGTTCAGATGACTTATCAGAATTAATCAGAATGGCGTTGTTCAGGTGGCATACCAGAATGAACAGATCAGAATGGCAGGATTCGGAGAATGGTGGTTCAGAATTCCTGTACAGAATTGTACAGGTGCCAAATATCAGGAACAGGAGGGGCAGTGGCCGGTGATTACAAAATTGCCGTGATCCGGAGAAAATCCGGCCGGCAGATCAAACCGGGGAATCGCGATATGTTTAAAGCAAAAGGTGTTTTCGCAGGAGGAACAATAAAAATGGACGTGCATATCATCCGGATAGGAGCAGGTGCAGTCGTCGGCACACAAGGCGTATTTGGTGCTGCCGCTTTCATCATGAATCTGATGAACCAGCCCGTGCTCCTGAAATGTTTTAAGCGTACGGTACAGAGTGGTCCGGTCAGAGCGGGAAAAATGATCTTCAAGACCGGAAAGGCTTACGGCCGCCTTGTGTCGGGCCAGATAATCCAGAACCATTATCCGCATGGCTGTCGGCTGGATGTTCCTGGTCTCTAATCGCTGTTCCGGTGCCCTGGTTTTCATCTGTGGATTTCTTCTGTGGATTTGAAGTTGGTTTTACAGTTTATGGTACGGGAAACTGCAGGGATCCTGTTCTGTCGGGATTTTATAACGTGCAAGCAGTATAATTAGCATATCTGAGGTGATGTGCAAGCGAAAGTGGGTCACTGACCTATGATTGCCACCACATCGTACTTTGGAAGATATCGGTGTTTATATTCACCAAATATCTATATATTCAGTGAATGAAATCACCGAAAATAGAACGCATACCCGCATCCTTTAAAAAAGCGTATGATGCTGATGTGGAGATTATCCACAGGGACAATTTTCACGATTTTGTCTGCGGGATCTGAACCAGGCAATCAGGTGGCTACTTTTTTAATCGTCCATCCAGGTTAACGCTTCGCACTTCTTTTCGTTCTATTCTTGATATTTCTCTATGTGCCGGATTGATGAGAATATTCCATTCGGAAGGAATGATCACTGAAGGGACTTTGCAAACTAGTGTGTTCCGGGAATTCACCCACTTTGTTCCGATTTTTGCCAGTGAATCAGGAGCAGGATAGCTGTCCCAATCTGACGGAAGATCTTCAATTCTGATTTCTGTGCTGCTTATTTTATCAGGCAGGGTTAATACCAGCATTTTTAAATCTTTGGGTATCGCGTAACCGGGAGTATGTACGAGTAATTCCAGTGTGGCAAGGGATTCATGTTGGGAGGTATATAAAACGGAAGTGCCTTTCTGGTTCCATCGGCCTCCATATTTTTTTGCACCTTCTCCATTTATATCTCCAATATAAATCTCTCTTGCAATCCGAAAAACGTCCATCAGGAGTAAACCCCATGCTCCATCCGTCCCAGTTCATCCATTACCATTTGTACACCGTAGCTGGTATCCAGCAAGCCAAAGGGTGTTCTTTGGCCGAAACTTAAAAGAGGTGATTTCAACCACAGTTTTAGCTCTTCAGGACTATCAAATATATCCATTCCTTTTAGGAAAACTTCGGCAATTAAAATCACATGTTCGGAGACATCCCTCTTCATTCTTTTCTCTTCATCATATCTCTGGAACTGCCTCAGTGAGATTGGTAAAAGTTCTGCAAGTTCCTTTACCGTAATAGAACTGATTTCAGAGAGGCGCCGGAGTGATCTTTTGGTGATTCCTTTTCTGGCAAGATCGATCAGATCCATTCTGGTTTGTACAGCTCTGCTGCTTTCTTCCTTGAATATTTCATCAATGGTCATGTTGCTCATAATGGTTCTGATTTCTAATTAGTGTCTCTAAGAAACGTCAATCTCTGCGTTCCACTTGCCCCAAAAATGCTCAT
>JBBDRV010000028.1:0-1918 GCA_040905285.1 Balneolaceae bacterium
TGCGGCCAGCCTTACAGAGCGGAAAGAAAAAGAAGAGGGGTAAAGGCCGGGATCTGGATAAGCTGAACGGTAATAGAGTGACAGATCACTGTTTTCAGCCCCGGTGGAAAAAAGCCGCTCTGCATAACGGTCGAGCAGCCTGGCGCCGGATGGAGATTTATCATCGGGATATGTAAAAAGACCGAATGCCGCCGCCCGGCTGCCCAGTTCGTCTTCATAAAAGCCGATCAGCGACAGATCTTCATGAAAGTAGAGGCTGTCCCGTTCCTGCAGCTGGTAAACGGTGTCAAAGGTTCTGTTCTGCTTTACAAACAGTGAGAGGTCGGATTGCCTGATAAGGTTGAGTATCCTTTCAGGTGCATATCCCTCGATTTCAATAATGGCAAGCCCCAGATCTTCAAACATGTTCAGCTGAGAGGCCGTGAGTTCATTTTGTTCAGCTTCTGTCATTGACACCCCCATAAGCTGACCGATATCCTGATCCTGGATGACCGATGCTTTCAGGCACGGGGGCCCAATCAGCAGGAAGTAAAGCAGAAGCTGTATAATGCTGCGGATGGTCAAGATGACCTTCTTTATTTAATAGTTACAGTCTTTTCAATGGGCAAATCACGGGTCTCCTTGAAGCTCGAAAGAACGATATTCGACTTGGTGCGCTTCACACCTTCCCAGGATTGAATAGTGGAAAGGAACTTTTCAAATGAGTCGGTGTTTTTTGTTCTTACTTTCAGGATATGAGATCCGTCTCCGGTGATAGAGTGGCACTCAAGAACTTCGGGTTCGTTAACAACCCGATTGACGAATTTAGGATAATTATTCGATCCGTCAACTTCAACGAATATGAAAGCCGTGATGTCAAAGTTGAATTTCTTGGAGTCGAGAATGGCACAATAGCTTTGGATCAGGCCCCGGTCCTCCAGTTTGCGCATTCTTTCGGATACGGAAGGCACTGAAAGATTGACAACCTCGGCTATGCTATTTCTTTGGGCGCGGCCATTTTTTTGCAGCTGCTTTAAAATGGTCACATCAATTTTGTCAAGGTTTGGATTCATATAATTTTTAACCTTATTTTTCTAATATTTATAAAAAATAACCTTAATAAGTTAGGATAACAACGCCTCATTTCCTTTTTGAACGTCTGTAATATCCCATTCCCGAATTAAGCCGTTTCTGCTGCCGGGGAATTTTGAATAAATATTTCTTCAGACAGGAGATGACTTGTATCTTCAGTTCGGACAGACATCCGGAACTCATTTGTGAACAGGTCAGTTTCACACAAATAACTCAGCTGAAATTAATATTGGAATATGCTGGATATCAACTTTATCGAAGAAAATAAAGAAACTGTAGAGTCGGGAATGAAGAGCAAGGGGGAATCCGATATTTCCAGTGTGGCCCGTGTTCTTGAAGCACATGCAACCTGGAGGTCGCTGGTTACCAAAGTGGATAACCTGCGGGCCGACAGCAATCTGAAGGCGAAAAAGATCGGCCGGCTCATGGCAGAGGGTAAGAAGGAAGAAGCCCGTATTCTGATCGGGGAGACCACCCGGGCCAAGGAGGAAATAAAGGAACTTGAGGATCAACTGGACGCAGTCCGGCTGGAAAGGGATAATCTTCTCCTGCGGATTCCGAACGTTCCGCATGAATCCGTGCCTGTCGGTTCTGCCGAAGACGAAAACGAGGTATTCGAAACATGGGGTGATGCCGGAAGGGAGGAGTGGAGAAGGCCTCACTGGGAACTGGCTGAACAACACGGTTGGATTGATTTTGAACGGGGTGTAAAAGTGACGGGGGCCGGGTTTCCGTTTTATATCGGCCCGCTGGCAACATTGCAGCGATCCCTGATTAACTTTTTCATTGAGGAAGCCACAAAACAGGGTTATGACGAGCTGCAGCCTCCGTATTTTGTAAATGAACA
>JBBDRV010000029.1:0-11572 GCA_040905285.1 Balneolaceae bacterium
AACCCATGGATCAATCAAATCACCGCATGTGAAAACATCAACTGCTGCATAACAGTATTCCGGCCACGTATGAATCGTCACGTGGGATTCCGCTATAACGATAACGCCACTCACCCCGTATGGACTGAATTTATGAAAATTATGAGAAATGACAGTGGCCCTGGATTCCCTGGTAGCCTGCAAAAGAGCCTGCTCTATATAGGATACGTCGTTAAGTTTTGATTTCTCACAATCATAAAACTCAACAAGCAACTGCCTGCCGAGAGAGTCCATTCTGTTCATTTTCAACATTCTTGCTGTTCATATATTTTCCATCCCCTGTGCGGAAACGGTATTCAAATTACACAGAATTTTAAAATTTCCTTAGAGTTTAAAATAAAAAAAAGCCTGTCAACTAAACTGGCTGACAGGCCCGGGGTAATAGATATTCTTTACGTGTATATTCAGGTTCCAGCGCTACTCACGGTACATTTCTGACCGGAATCGTTGCAAATTTCAGGGGGAATCGCTGCGGGATTCGTTTGCTATTCTTTCAGCCAGTCGTCTTTCAAAACCGACGGAAGCTTTCATCCTGGGCAGGGACTGCATCAACAGTCTCACCTTCCGGTTCACTCTTGCCGCATGGGAATACTCGGGATTATATTTCAGGAGCACCTCGAACTTGACGACATCTCTGACACTGAATGACTCATCTGCATACTTCAGAATAACATCATTTATAATATCCTCGGAAAATTGATGATCTTGCATAACATGTAGAGGTATATTTGACTCTTGCTGACGTTTTTTATTAAAACTCATATACCTCTGTTACTTCCCGAAATCTAATTTGTTTCCGGTTGTACATACCCGTTCAGGATTTCCTGAAGCTGAATTCGACCACGGTTAATCCGGGACTTGACAGTGCCCATTGCCGTATCTGTAATTTCAGCAATTTCCTCATAAGTCAGTTCCTGAATATCCCGGAGTACAATGGCTTCCCTGAATTCTTCACTCAGCTCCTGCAAGCCTCTTTCAAGTTCCCTGACACACAATTTCTGATGAAGTTTTTCATCCTGGAGAATGTGTGAATCCTCAAACACCATTTCCCTCGATTCAGAATCATCCGGATCTTCATGGATAGAAACCCGCTGCATACGCTGGCTTTTCTTATAGAGACTTTTAGCCAGATTCAATGCAATTGTGTACATCCAGGTTGAAAATTTGGCGATCCGCTCATAGGAATGCCTGCTTCTGTGGACCCGGAGAAATGTTTCCTGTACCAGATCTTCGCAGTCTTCATGATTATGTGTATAGCGATAGAGAAAATTGTGAAGCCGGTCTTTATAACGGGATACCAGAATATTAAAAGCCTGGACAGTTCCATCCTGAAATCTCTCCATTAAATCTTCATCAGTCAGATTGTATAGTTTCGCAGTTGAAATGGCCTTCATAGCAATACCCCATAAATCAAATGTTGATATGATATCATCCCGGTATTAACCGGTAATGCGTTTGATCAACAGGAGAAATATCGTGGAGGTATCCAATGTGCTAAAACCTTTAATGGCTCTGTCTGCGTCCAGAAGAGCTTCAAAGATTTGCGGCATTTCCGAAAGGCGGTAGCGGGAAGCGTCAGTCCACAGCTGGTTAAAAAACCAGTTATTGGAAATTCCCATTTCCTGCTGAACCCGGGATTTGTCCATCCCTTTTTCAATCAGGCGACGTATTTTCCAGATGTTGCCGAACACACTGTAAAAGAACCCCACGGTACGAATTACTTCTCCCGTGTCTGTATTACTTTTAAGCAACATCTGTTCCATAATGCCAAGGGCATTTTCCAGATTACGGTTGATAACCGCTTCTTTCAGCTCAATCACCGTATATTCACGATATGAGCCGACTATTGTTTTTATATGCTCCGCTTTTACTTCCTCTTCAGTGTCTATAAAAGTACACACTTTATCTATTTCTGTAGACAGCAGCTGCAGGTCGTTGCCAACAAGCTGGGTCAGGATCTGACAGGCTTCGGGAGCAATACGTTTCCTGTATTTGTGAGAGACCCAGTCGCTGACCCAGTCAGGAAGTTTGTAATCAGGCAATTTTTCAAAAACCTGAGAATAGATATGGCCTGATTTTCCGGTGAGCGCTTTGCCCAGACTGGTCCGCTTGTCCGGCGGTTTTTCATCGGTTAGCAAAAGAACGGTTGACGGGTTCGGCTGTGTCAGGTAAGGTATGATATCATCTATCCGCCCATCCTCATTACTGTACCCGCGCAAATTGCGGAAATCCCGGACCACAACGACCCTGAGATCGGCCATCATGGGAAAACTCCTGGCAATTCCCAGTACCCTGTCAGGGGTTACTTCACTTCCATAGAGCAAATCAGAATTAAAATCCTTCTGATCATCAGGCACCAGCTTCATTACTTCATCCTGCAGCAGGTCAAGAAAGAAGCTTTCTCCCCCATAGAGATAGTAAACCGATTTTCTCAGGGTTTCTTCACGGATACTTCGCAAGGTCGTCCTGAAATGTTCTATGCTGGTTTTTCTGGCCAAAGTACTTTTAAAGCTTAATTGGTACGTTAAAATCCTCTGTAATGACCGGGGACCTTCTGGGTGGCTGTCAGGGAGTCAGCCTCCCGGCCATGCGGGGAAACGGAATCGTTTCACGGACATGGCTGAGGCCA
Source organism: Balneolaceae bacterium (assembly GCA_040905285.1). GTDB lineage: Bacteria > Bacteroidota > Rhodothermia > Balneolales > Balneolaceae > JBBDRV01. The sequence goes on from JBBDRV010000029.1 coordinate 2,669, forward strand.
CAGATCCATGCAACCGTTCGTTCAAGGCCGAGGCCAAAACCCGAGTGAGGCACGGTTCCGTATCGTCGGAGGTCCGAATACCAGCTGAAGAGCTCTTCAGAAAGCTGGTGTTCCGACAGGCGTTTCTGCAACACATCCGGTTGATCTTCACGCTGGCTTCCCCCGATAATCTCACCGTAGCCTTCCGGGGCCAGAACATCCATAGCCAGTGACAGCTTCTGATTGTCCGGATCCCGTTTCATATAGAATGCTTTAACTTCCGAGGGATACCGATGAATAATCAGCGGCGCGTCATACTGCATTGTCAGGATGCTTTCATCACTTCCACCGAAATCACTCCCCCATTCAAACCCGGCAGCGGATTTTTTCCAGCCGGGAATATTGCGTAAATCCTCTTCCGTCTGATCCAGTTCGGCATGGATATCCCCCGTTCTCTGGTCAATTTGATTTTTACGCCACTTTTTAGCGGATCCACGTTCTTTCTTCAAATCTTCAAGTTCCGATTTCAACGTCTCCTGTTCCTTTTTTCGATCTTCCATCATGTTGTCCAGAAAGTCTCTTGTCTCGCGGCTTTTCAATCTGTCGACTGCATCGGTATAGGATATTCTGTGGAAATCATTTATGACAGCCTGATTCAACAGCCGGGTATTCCTTTCAAGAATTCCAAGTTCGTCCCCGCATTTCTCCAGGACGTCTGTAATAACTGACTTGATCAGCCGTTCGGCCAGATCCATGGTCATCTCCAGATCGTAAAAAGCCATTTCCGGTTCAATCATCCAGAATTCCGCCAGATGTCGCCTTGTTTTACTTTTCTCTGCCCGGAATGTCGGCCCGAACGTATACACTTTGCTGTGGGCCATCGCCATGGCCTCGGCATACAACTGTCCCGACTGGGTCAGATAAGCCTTCTCCTCAAAAAAATCCGTTTCAAAGAGCGATGTGGTTCCTTCTGCAGCATTACCGGTAAAAACAGGAGCATCCAGCTGCAGAAAATCCTGATTCTGAAAAAAGTTATGTATGGAAAAAGTGATGGTGTTGCGTATTCTCATGGCAGCCCACTGCCTCCGGCTCCGGAGCCAGAGATGACGATTCTCCATCAGAAAATCTATTCCGTGCTCTTTGGGGGTAATCGGGTAATCCTCTGCTATCTGTATGATTTTCAGTCCGGTTGCATGCAGTTCATATCCGCCGATACTCCGGTCATCCCTGACCACCTCTCCCGTAATTTCAAGGGAACTTTCCTGCCGGAGTGAAGCCGCGGAGTTCCATACCTGATCCGGAACACGATCCCTGGATACCACGCATTGGCAGAGACCGGTTCCGTCCCTGAGTTCTATAAACTGAAGGGATTTGCTGCTTCTGTTATTATAGACCCAGCCTTTCAAAGTGACAGATGAATCTTCGTGCTTGTCGAGGTTGTTGATATAGACCATTTGACTTGAATTATTTTGTTATTTCCCCTCGGGCAGCAGAAGAGTCTCTGAATAAACCCCCCTGTCAAAGAATTCTTCCGAAAAACTCCGCACGTCATCGATGGTAACCCGGTCAATATTTTCAACCAGCTCGTCAAGCGTTACAAATCTGTTAAAATAAAGTTCACTTTTGGCAAGGCGCGTCATCCGGTTGCTCATGCTTTCCTGCGATAAAAGAAGTTTACCCTTCAACTGTGATTTCGCTTCTTCCATCTCCTTCCGCGGCACCGGTATTTGGAAAAGATTTTCAAATTCAGCTTCAATCAGTTCCCGCACATGCTCAACATACTGCTTGTCTGTACCGATATAAACTCCGAACAATCCGGTGTCCGTATAGGATTGGTTAAACGTATTGATGGTATAGCAGTAGCCATATTTCTCCCGGACATTCTGGTGCAGACGTGAACTCATTCCACCCCCCAGAACCGTGTTCGCCAGCAGGAGCAGATATCGGTCCTCATGATCGAAATGAAGGCCGCGACGGCCGATGATCATATGAGTCTGCTCGATCGGTCTGGTAATGATTTCCCTGTGCATTTTGTACGGGGTAAGGCTGCCGTTTTTATTTTCCGGTTCCCCGGCCCGTATATCGCCAAGGTAATTGCGGACAATGTCAACAACGGCCTCATGGTCCAGATTACCTGCTACTGAAACAAGGAGATTACCGGGCTGATACTTCTGCCGGGTAAATGAAAGAAGATCGTCCCGGCTTAACGAACCGACTGTATTCTCTACTCCGATAATGGGCCGGCCCAGCGGATGACCGTCAAATATTTTTCCACTAAAGGTTTCAAAAAGATAGTCTTCAGGACTGTCCCTGTACATCTTCATCTCTTCTATCACAACCTTTTTTTCCTTTTTGATCTCTTCTTCGGGAAACCTGGAGTTCCTTACCATATCCGTCAGCACGTCAAGTGCCCGATCCAGTTCAGTATCCACTGACCGGGTGTAATAACAGGTATATTCATTGGACGTGAACGCGTTCATGTACCCCCCGACAGATTCCATGCTGAGGGCGATATCAAACGCAGTACGTTTCTCAGTCCCCTTGAAAAGCATGTGCTCGAGAAAATGAGTTATACCTGCTTTTTCAACCGGTTCATGCCTGCTTCCGGTTTTCACCCAGATACCTACAGCAACACTTTTTACGCTTTCCACCTTCTCGGTGACGATTTTAAGGCCGTTGTCAAGCCGGGTCTTTTCTACAAAATCTATTTTCTCCCAATTGCTCATGTCTCTGCCGGTTTAATTGATAAATTAAGTCAAGACGCACAAAAAAAAAGCGCCATCCTGAAAGATGGCGCCAATATACTAACCCTGCGGTTTCGACGGTTTAGCTTTCATCCTCGGGCAGCAGGGCTTTACGGCTCAAACGCAACTTGTTGCCGTGTTCAACTTTCAGAAGCTTGACCTCGATCTCATCGCCAACAGAAAGAACCTCATTGATATCTTTCACGTGACTGTGATTTACCTCGGAAATATGGAGGAGCCCTTCTCTGCCGGGCGCAATTTCAACAAAGGCGCCGTAATCCTTGAGAGCCTTGATGACGCCACTGTAGACAGCACCTTCATCCAGCTGACCGGTGATGGCCTTGATGCGTTCTCTGGCTTTTTCCGCGTTCTCGAGGTTGTCGGAAGAGATGGTGATCAGCCCGTTTCCCTTGTCATCCTCCTCCACAATAATCTCAGTTCCCGTTTCACGCTGAAGGGTTTGTATAACCTTGCCGCCGGGGCCGATTACAGCACCGATCATATCTCCGTCAATCTGCATTTTAAGGAACTGGGGAGCATGTTCTGACAACTCTTTTCGTGGTTCGGAAATGCTTTCCGCCATTTTACCCAAAATGTGCAACCGACCTTGGTGAGCCTGTTTCAAAGCTTCTTCAAGAACCTCAAAACTGATTCCCTGCACTTTCATATCCATCTGTGTCGCTGTAATGCCGTCAGCAGTTCCCGCTGTCTTGAAATCCATGTCACCCATGAAGTCTTCTTCGCCGCGTATATCCGAAAGAATGACAGAACTGTCATCCCTAATGATAACACCCATGGCAATACCTGCCACCGGCTTTTTAAGAGGCACTCCGGCATCCATCAGCGCCATCGACCCGCCACAGACAGAAGCCATTGAAGAGGATCCGTTGGATTCAAGGATATCGGAAATCACCCTTACCACATAGCTGAACTCCTCGAAAGAGGGCATCATCATTTTAAGGGAGCGTTCCGCAAGCACCCCGTGCCCTATTTCCCGGCGCCCCGGACCTCTCATAAACCCGGCTTCACCGACACTGTACGGGGGAAAATTGTAATGCAGCATAAACTGTTTTGCATCTTCGTGAAACAGCGTGTCCACATTCTGTTCGTCCCGTTTTGATCCAAGGGTTACAGAAACAAGGGCTTGCGTCTCACCACGTGTGAATATGGCGGATCCATGGGTTCGCGGCAGATATCCGACGCGGGTCCATATATCCCGTATATCCGACGGCGAGCGTCCGTCAATTCTGCGTTTGCTGTCCAGAATCTGGTTTCTCAATTCTTTCTTTTCAATCTCACTGAATACCGATAAAATATCTCCCCTTGAATCCTCAAATTCTTCGGTGTCAGACAGGGTGTTGAGAAGATCATCCCTGATTTCTTTCAGTTTTTCACCGTAAGTCTCCTTATCCAGGCCTATGCCGACTACCTCCCGTATTTTCTCTTCAACAAGCTGATGCACCCTGTTGCGAAGTTCTTCATCTATTTCTTCCGCTTCGAAGACTCGTTTTTCTTTTCCGAACTCATCTCTCAGTTCTTCCTGAAAAGCGCAGAGTTTTTGAATAGCGCTGTGGCCCGCCCGGATAGCTTCAAGCATCTCCGATTCTGAAACTTCCTTCATTTCACCTTCAATCATCAACACGCTGTCAGCGGTTCCGCCGATGATCATATCGATATCACTGTCCTTCAGCTCATCAATCGTGGGATTGATAATGAATTCACCGTCTATCCGTCCGACACGAACTTCCGCCATCGGTCCTGCAAAAGGAACATCAGAAATGTGAAGGGCCGCTGACGCTCCCACACCACCGAGCACATCCGCTTCATGCTGTCCGTCAGATGAAATGACGGAACAGATGATCTGGGTATCGTTGAGATAGCCTTTTGGAAACAGAGGCCTCAGGCTTCGATCGATCAGGCGGCTTGCCAGCACTTCCAGTTCAGAGGGACGGCCCTCGCGTTTCATAAATCCGCCGGGAAAACGTCCACCCGCAGAAAAACTCTCTCTCAAATCAACAGTCAAAGGGAAAAAGGACTGGCCCGGTTTCGGTTCCTTGGCGCTGACAGCAGTACATAACACCATCGTTTCACCCATTCTGACGACAACCGCCCCATCAGCCAGTTTCGCCAGCCGGCCGGTTTCTATAGAGAGGGTTTTCCCTTTGGCGAATTCTACACTTCTAAAGTCTTCTTTCATTTTTTCTTCCTTGTTCGATTAGATCTAATTTGTCGGTGCGAAGATTCCTGCATTAAAATTCCGGTGCATAATCATCTGAATCCATTACTCTGAGGATATGCCAATACAGAACAGTAAGAAACGGAATACAGAAACCCGGCAGCATATAAAAAGGCACGCTGTTCAGCGTGCCCTTGGTATAATCTCTATTTACGTATGCCCAGATCCTTGATCAGTGAGCGATATTTTTCAATATCTCTTTTCATCAGGTAATTCAGCAAACGACGGCGCTGGCCTACCATCAGCAGTAGTCCCCTCCGTGACGAGTGATCTTTGCCATGACTCTTCAGATGATCTGTAAGGTGGTTGATTCGTGCTGTCAACAGAGCAATCTGTGCTTCAGTAGAACCGGCATTTTCAGGAGCCCCACCATACTGCTTAACAATCTCATTCTTTTTTTCTTTTGTCAGACTCATTTTTTCACTGGTAATTAACTATTTTTCATTTCTTATACAGCAAGTAAAGGTAAACTTTATTCATCTATTTGGCAATTATTCCTCTTCCTTCAACACCTTCAAGCAGATCTGCTTGTCTATGTTCAGCTGCCTTTTTAAATCTTCAATGCCGTCAAACGCCTTTTCCTCCCGTATCCGCTGTATAAAACGGATCTGTATGGTACTGCCGTAAATGTCCCGGTCGAAATCAAACAGATGCACTTCAAGTGTTTCCGTGTCCCCTTCAAACGTCGGGCGGATGCCGATGTTCATCATTCCCCTGTAATATTCACCGGCTACCCGCACGACCACTGCGTATACTCCGTTTTTCGGTATCACCTTTTTCGGATGTTCCGGCCGTATATTTGCAGTCGGATATCCGATGCGCTTACCCCGCTTGTCACCGTGAATAACAGTGCCATTCAATAAATAGGCGCGTTTGAGCAATGTTGCAGCAAGCCTTACGTCCCCTTCCTGCTGAATGGCCTGCCGGATAGCCGTGCTGCTGACAATATTGTCACCCACTTCCTGCCTGGATACCACATAGACTTCAAAATCCAGTTCACCGGCCAGCCCCTGCACCGTTTCAATGGTACCTTCCCTGTTGCGTCCGAACTGGTGGTCATACCCAATGACAAATTCACTGACTCCGATCTGCTTCCAGATCACATCCCGTACAAATGTTTCGGAGCTAAGAAGGGAAAAATCACGATCAAAAGAAATCACGATCATTTCATCGATTCCTATTTCGGCAAGCAATTCACACCGTTCCTCCAGAGTACTCAGCAGTTTGATACCGGATTTCCCCGGGTTGATGATATCTCTCGGGTGCGGATCAAACGTAACAATGACGCTTCTGCCCTGCCGCCGCCCCGCCTTCTCCACGACTTTTCCTATTAATACCCGGTGTCCGGCATGGACTCCGTCAAATGTGCCAACGGTTATGACTGAATTTTTTTTCCTGACTGCATCTTTTAGTCTTACTATCCTAGCCATTCCCGCTCCAGGCGTTAAATTGATCTGTACCCCAGGCTTTATCAACAGAAAAGTGTCCGATTTCCGTTCTTCGCAACCCGCTCAGATAACCCACCGTTCCCACCTCTTTTGCCAGATCATTGGCCAGAGACCGGATATAGCATCCTTTGCCGCACCTCACTTCCAGTGTTATGCTGGGCAAGCGAACTTCTGTAATCTCTATATCATGAATAACCACACGGCGGGGTTCGGGCTCGACCGCTATTCCTTTGCGGGCAAGCTTGTACATTCTTTGCCCGTCTTTCCATAACGCAGAATAGACCGGGGGAACCTGGTCCAGCTCCCCGATAAATGACTTTTTAACAGCCCCGTCGATCAGCTCTCTGTTCAAATGGGTCCAGGATGCCTTTTCGGTAATCGGTGTGGCGGCATCAAAGCTGGGCGTTGCCGCTCCAAACATAATTTCAGCAATGTAGGTCTTCCGCTGTTCCTGGATTTGGCTGATCGACTTGGTAGCTCTTCCGCAGCATAGAATCAGCAGACCGGTCGCCAGCGGGTCAAGGGTTCCGGCATGCCCGACCTTCTTCACCGGAATGCGGTTTCTGATATAGCGGACAACATCAAAACTGCTCCAGCCGACCGGCTTATCTACAGGGATAACAAGTCCTTCCCTGAAAACATCATTCCCGGGAAAAAACGAAGAGGCATTGTCTAAAACCGGCAGGCGGGCAAGTGGAATTGGAGTTTTGGCCATAACAGGATGCTAATCCTCTTCGTCATTGCCATTCTCTTCACTGTCCTTTCCTTTAACTTTTTTGAAGAGGTGTTCCATCCGGTTTACATACTCCGCAGAATCATCCACATAAAAATGCAATTCGGGTATACGGCGTACCTGGTGCCTGATTCTTCCCGCGAGTTCATACCGTATTTCAGAGGTATGCTCATCGATATATTGAAAAACGGTTTCGGAATCCCTTTCGGGAGAAAAAACACTGATGTAAATTTTGGCAATGGAAAGATCCGGAGTCACCCGTACTCTTGTGACGGTTATAAACGTTCCGCTCATCTGGTAATCCTGCTGGAGTATCTCACCCAGATCCCTCTGTATTACAGCTCCTAAACGTTCAGTTCGAATACTCATAATGTCTCCCGGGTTAGATCGAACTGCTATCTTGCAGCATCTTCCAGCTTTCTCTTCTCCTCTACGATCTCGTAACATTCGATCTCGTCGTCCACTTTCAGATCGTTGTATCCAACAATACTGATTCCGCATTCATATCCCGACTGAACTTCTTTTACATCATCCTTGAATCTTTTCAGGGAGTCTATCCTGCCATCGAAAATAACGACCCCGTCACGGATAACCCGTATGGGTTCATTTCGGTTTATCTTCCCGTCGGTAACATAACAGCCGGCAATGGTTCCTATTTTCGATACCCTGAAAATCTCCCGGACCTGGGCCACACCCAGCATCTGTTCACTGATCTCCGGACTAAGCATACCCTCAAGCGCATCCCTTACTTCGTCAACGGCATCATAAATAACACTGAACAGCCGCACATCGATGTTTTCGGCTTCTGCAAGCTTCCGTGCATTCAGGGTTGGCCGAACCTGGAATCCGATAATAATTCCATCGGAGGCAGAGGCTAACAATACATCCGATTCGGTAATGGCACCGGATCCTGTATGGATTATTTTAACAGCGACTTCTTCCGTACTTAATTTTTGCAATGCACCGGAAAGAGCCTCTATGGACCCATCCACATCTGCCTTGATTATGATATTCAATTCAGAGAGTTCTCCCAGCGCCATTCTCCTGGAAAGATCATCCAGTGTAAGATGCTTGGTCTTCCTGAGATTTTGCTCTCTCTTGAGCTGCTGCCTCTGATTGGCAATCTCCTTGGCTGATTTTTCATCTGCCGGAACTATCAGCTTGTCACCCGCCTGGGGCGTGTCATCAAAACCCATCAGCTGTATCGGCGTGGATGGCCCGGCAGACATGATCCGTTTTCCATGTTCGTTTTCCATGGCCCGTACACGGCCGAAGACCGGGCCGGCCACAAATGGATCCCCCACCTTCAGGGCTCCTTTCTGAATGAGTACATTGGCAATCGTACCCTTGCCTTTATCTACACGGGATTCAAGAACAACACCTGACGCTTTCCGGTCGGGATTGGCTTTCAGCTCCATCAGTTCCGCCTCGATCAGCACTTTTTCCAGAAGTTCTTCGATACCCTCTCCGGTTATTGCCGAAACATGAGCTGACTGATGGGTCCCGCCGTACTCTTCCACAATCACCCCATGCTCGGAAAGCTGCTGTTTGATTCTTTCCGGATTCGCTCCTTCCTTGTCAATTTTGTTAATGGCTACAACAATAGAGACGCCGGCCGCTTTGGAGTGATTAATTGCCTCTATGCTCTGCGGCATCACCGAATCATCGGCTGCGACAACCAGTATTACAATATCCGTCGCCTGTGCCCCCCGGCTTCTCATGGCTGTAAACGCTTCGTGACCCGGAGTATCCAGAAATGTAATT